>JBBQYH010000061.1:0-11709 GCA_038208855.1 Burkholderiales bacterium | reverse complement strand
GCAACAGCTGATAGAACGCGTGTTGCCCGTTCGTGCCTGGCTGGCCCCAGACCACAGGCCCGGTGGCGTGGGTGACACGCTGGCCCTGGAGGTCGACCGATTTCCCGTTGCTTTCCATATCGAGCTGCTGCAGATAGGCGGGCAGACGCTTGAGATATTGATCGTAAGGAATAATGGCGTGGGTATCCGAGCCAAAAAAGTTGTTGTACCAGATGCCCAGCATGGCCATAATCACCGGCAGATTTTTTTCCAGTGGTGTAGTACGAAAGTGCTCGTCCATTTCATGCGCACCTTGCAACAGCTCTTCAAAGCGGGTCATGCCTATAGCAATGGCGATAGACATGCCTATGGCAGACCACATTGAATAACGGCCACCTACCCAGTCCCAAAACTCAAACATATGGTCCGGGTGGATACCAAATTTTCTGACTTCGTCAGTGTTGGTTGAAATGGCTATAAAATGCCTGGCAATGGCAGTTTCATCCTTGGCGGTATTCAAAAACCAGTCCCTGGCAGAACGGGCATTGGTCATTGTTTCCTGTGTGGTAAAGGTTTTTGAGGCGATGATGAAGAGGGTGGTTTCCGGATTCAGATGACGCTCAGTTTCGAATAACTGAGTACTGTCTATATTGGACACATAGTGAAATTTTATATTGGGGCGCTGGTAATCCAGCAGAGCTTCGGTCACCATGGAGGGGCCCAGATCTGAGCCACCTATACCAATATTCACCACGTCAGTAATGGTCTTGCCGCTGAATCCTTTCCATTCACCACTGCGTACAGCATTTGAAAAGTTGCGCATACGCGCAAGCACTTCATTTACTTCCGGCATGACATCGATGCCATCAACATAAATTGGCCGATTGCTGCGGTTTCGAAGCGCAATATGCAGCACGGCCCTTTCTTCAGTGAAGTTGATTGCAGCGCCATTGAACATTTTTTCAGTCCAGCCCTTTACATCCATACTTTTAGCAAGATTTATCAACAACGGCAAAGTTTCTTCTGTTATGCGATGTTTGGAAAAATCAAACAAAATATCGTTAAAGATGATGGAGAATTTGTGAAAGCGATCCGGGTCCGCGGCAAAAAGATCCCGCATGTGCGTATCAGCAATGTTTTTTTGATGTTCTTTTAATGCGATCCAGGCTGGTGAGTCAATTAGTTTGGACATTTGTTTATTTTAAATAATATGGTTGTTTGAATATTGTTGAACGGGGATTGAAATAAATTCTATTAGTCCAATATTAAGCAATGAGTGTTACAGGATCGTTTATAGCTTGGCGCTCATAATCTCTGATTTATCTTGATATTTGCAGCTGTATACCTGACAAATAACAGTTTTGCAGGGTAGTAACGTATAGGATTGCGGGAAGATTAACTGTTGAAATGAATATCTGCAATGCTTATAGGGGTGTATTACTGATGATTTTGGGTATTTTTTAACCCCTGTTTCATGTATTATTGAAGCGTACTATCTAGGGAGATATACCCTGTGAAAGTTAATTTATCTTTATTATTCAAGGAAAGTCAGTATGTCTAGCGTAGAAACCCTGGGTGCGTTGGAGCGCCGTCTGAATGCCTCCATTCCCCAACAACAGCTGCTTGGAGAGGTTGCTGCTCGTATTAAACGTTTAGGACGTACAGCAAAGTTTGCCGGATTCCGTCCAGGCAAGGTGCCATACAAGATTCTTGAACAGCAATACGGTGCCCAAGCTCATCAGGAAGTACTGGGTGACGAGTTGCATCGTTCATTCGCTGAAGCAGCAAAGGCGAACAATTTGAAAGTTGCAGGTTATCCAAATTTTGAAATCAAAACGACGGATGTCAATGCTCTCCAGATCGAGTATAGCGCTACATTCGAAGTTTACCCGGAAGTTGTAATCGGGGATATTGCCAAAGAAAGCATAGAGCGCATTACTTTCACATTATGCGATGCTGACATAGCTACTACCGTAGAAACATTGCGCAAACAGCGCGCAGTGTTTGAACCCGCGGACCGGGCAGCACAAAATGAAGATCAGGTGCGTATTGATTTTAGCGGTACGCTGGATGGTGTGGTCTTTGAGGGTGGTGAAGCCAAGGATTTTGCCCTGGTTCTGGGTGTGGGACGCATGTTGCCAGATTTTGAAAAGGGCATAATCGGAATGAATGCTGGCGAATCAAAGTCATTCGATATGACCTTCCCTGAGGATTATCATGGCAAGGATGTGGCGGGTAAAAAAGTGACTTTTACCATCAAGATGCATGCGGTTGAAGCGCCACGTCTGCCAGAGTTGGATGCTGAGTTTGTAAAGGGTTTGGGTGTTGCGGATGGCGATGTGGCCAAACTGAAAGAAGAAATTAAAAGCAACTTGCAGGCCGAAGCCGACCGCCGTATCAAGGTGCGAAACAAGGATGATGCAATGGATGTATTGCTGAATATCTCGCAGCTGGAAGCGCCCAAATCGCTGGTTGAAAGCGAATCAGAACGCATCATGCAGCAAACAATGCAGGATATGCAGGGGCGCGGGGTAAATATTCCCAAGGGCATGAATTTGCCGGCGAATCTGTTTACCGACAGGGCGGTCAAACGCGTAAAACTTGGATTGATTTTGGAGGCGCTGGTCAAACAAAATAATCTGCAAGCCAAACCCGAACAGGTCAAGGTGTTGATTACGGAGCACGCGCAAGGATATGAGAGGCCCGAGGAGGTCATGCGTTGGTATGCTGCTGATCCATCCCGTATGCGCGATGTTGAAAATCTGGTACTGGAAGATAATGTGGTGAGTTGGGTGATGAGCAACGCAAAAGTAACCGACAAACCTGTGGAATTTAAAGAATTGATGGGGAATGATCAATGATGCAAAACAATTTGTCACAAACTATTGAGCCGCAAAATCTTGGCATGATTCCGATGGTTATAGAAACCAGCGGTCGGGGCGAGCGTGCCTACGATATATATTCCCGCCTGTTGAAAGAACGGGTGGTTTTTCTGGTCGGTCCGATTAACGATGCAGTTGCAAATGTGGTGGTGGCGCAATTGCTGTTCCTGGAATCAGAGAACCCCGATAAGGATATTTCGCTTTATATCAACTCGCCGGGCGGTTCAATTTCTTCAGGTATGGCAATTTACGATACGATGCAATTCGTCAAACCTAACGTGTCTACCTTGTGTATCGGCATGGCAGCTTCCATGGGCGCCTTTCTTCTGCAGGCGGGGGCGAAAGGGAAACGTTTTGCGTTGCCCAATTCTACTGTGATGATACATCAGCCTTTGGGCGGTTTTCAAGGACAGGCTTCTGATATTGAAATTCATGCAAAATATATCCTTAGTTTGCGCGAACGTTTATACAAGCTGATGTCCGAGCATACCGGACGTACCGTAGAGGAGATTTCTCGTGATAGCGAGCGAGATAATTTTTTGACGGCTAGTGATGCTGTTGAATACGGTTTGATTGATCAGGTATTGCAAAAACGGGTTTAAGTTTTTTCAATATGTTGCCGATAACTTAACGAGAGGTTTCAAAATGTCGTCGGATAAAAATAAAAGTGACAAATTGCTGTATTGTTCATTTTGCGGCAAAAATCAGCATGAAGTGCGCAAACTGATTGCAGGCCCGTCGGTTTTTGTGTGTGATGAATGCATTGCCCTGTGTAACGACATCATCCGCGAGGAATCGCAGAGTGCAGATGAAGTTGGCAAACTGGATAAATCTGATCTGCCTGTTCCCAAGGAAATCTGTGCAAACCTTGATGATTATGTCATCGGGCAGGATCATGCAAAAAAGATTTTGTCCGTGGCGGTTTATAACCATTACAAGCGTTTGAAAAGCAACAGTAGCGATGGTGTTGAATTATCCAAGAGCAATATTTTGTTGCTTGGTCCTACCGGATCAGGCAAGACATTGTTGGCACAAACCATGGCACGCTTGCTGAACGTTCCTTTTGTAATGGCTGATGCAACCACGCTGACTGAGGCCGGTTATGTTGGTGAAGACGTTGAGAATATCATTCAGAAACTGCTGATGGCCTGTGACTACGATGTTGAAAAGGCGCAGCGCGGCATTATTTACATAGACGAAATCGACAAGATTTCGCGCAAGTCGGATAATCCATCCATCACCCGTGATGTGTCCGGTGAGGGTGTGCAACAGGCCTTGCTGAAACTGATTGAAGGAACCAAAGCATCTATACCACCTCAGGGCGGGCGCAAACATCCCAATACGGAGTTTTTACAGGTGGATACCACCAACATTCTGTTTATCTGTGGTGGTGCTTTTGACGGTCTGGAAAAAGTGATACGCAATCGCTCTGAAAAAGCCGGCATAGGTTTTGCGGCAAAGGTTGTTAATCGCGATGACCGCAAGGGTGTTGGTGAAGTATTGCGTGAGGTTGAGCCCGAAGACTTGATCAAGTTTGGTTTGATTCCTGAGTTTGTCGGACGCTTGCCTGTGGTGGCAACGCTTGAAGAGCTTGATGAGGCTGCTTTGATCAAGATTTTGACCGAGCCCAAGAATGCACTGACAAAGCAGTACCAGAAACTGTTTGAAATGGAAGGTGTTGAGCTTGAGTTCCATGAAGGAGTGTTGCAGTCCATAGCCAAAAAAGCGCTAACTCGCAAGGCCGGCGCACGTGGATTGCGTTCCATTCTTGAACACGCTTTGCTCGATATTATGTTTGATCTGCCGTCAATGGAGAACGTGAGCAAGGTGGTTTTGGATGCAAACAGCGCCAATGGAGATATCAAACCCATAGTAATGTATGCGGATACCCCTATAGCAGCTTGAATTTTATTATGTTAGGTGTGGGGCTTGAATTAAAGTTGTAATGTCCCCATTTATATCGATAACTGTTAACTTAATAAAGAATATCTGCCATGTCTGAACTCGATATAACTACTCCCGGCTTGTTTCCGCTGCTGCCATTGCGTGATGTGGTGGTATTTCCTCACATGGTCATTCCCCTGTTCGTTGGAAGGGTGAAATCAATCAAAGCGCTTGAATCGGCAATGGAAGCTGGCAAAAGCATCGTTTTGGTTGCGCAGAAATCAGCCGCCAAAGATGAGCCTTCTATTGAGGATATGTACCGTATCGGTAGCATTGCCAATATCTTGCAGATGTTGAAATTGCCTGACGGCACAGTGAAAGTGTTGGTAGAGGGTACGCAACGTGCCAAGGTTCTGCATATACTGGATGACAAGCTGCACTTTGATGCAGAAATAGAGTTAATTCCGGTTGACGAAAGCAATGGCCCTGAAGTTGAGGCTATGCGCCGCGCATTGATTAATCAATTTGATCAATATGTTAAGTTGAACAAGAAAATCCCTCCAGAGATTTTGACTTCTTTGGCAGGCATCGATGATGCAGGCCGTCTTGCCGACACAATTGCCGCACACTTGCCGTTGAAGCTGGAGCAGAAACAGGAGGTTCTGGAAATTTTTGATGTGCGCAAGCGCTTGGAACATTTGCTGGGTCTGCTCGAAGCCGAGTTGGACATACTGCAGGTTGAAAAGCGCATTCGTGGCCGCGTAAAGCGCCAGATGGAAAAGAGTCAGCGCGAGTACTATCTTAACGAGCAGGTCAAGGCGATTCAGAAAGAATTGGGCGATGGTGAGGAAGGCGCCGATATTGAAGAGCTTGAAAAGAAGATCAAGGCGGCTCACATGCCCAAAGAGGCACGTACCAAAGCCGAGAATGAGCTTAAGAAGCTGCGTTTGATGTCACCCATGTCCGCCGAGGCAACCGTAGTCAGAAACTATATTGATGTTCTGATTGGACTGCCGTGGAAAAAGAAATCCAAGATCAATACCGATTTGAAAGCCGCGGAAGCTGTTCTGGAAGCCGACCATTATGGCCTTGAAAAAGTAAAGGAACGTATTGTCGAGTATCTGGCAGTGCAACAGCGCGTGGATAAAATGAAAGCGCCCATACTGTGCCTGGTGGGACCACCTGGTGTGGGTAAAACATCCTTGGGACAGTCCATTGCTCGCGCTACCGGGCGCAAGTTCATGCGCATGTCACTGGGTGGCGTGCGTGATGAATCAGAGATTCGCGGTCACCGTCGCACTTACATTGGATCCATGCCTGGCAAGATTTTGCAGAATATGTCCAAAGTGGGCGTCAAGAATCCCTTGTTCCTGCTTGATGAGGTAGACAAGATGGGTATGGATTTCCGCGGTGACCCGTCCTCTGCTTTGCTTGAGGTGCTTGATCCCGAGCAGAATCATACTTTTGTTGACCACTATGTCGAGGTCGAATACGACTTGTCCGACGTCATGTTTGTGGCGACTGCAAACAGCATGAATATTCCCGGTCCATTATTGGACCGTATGGAAATTATCCATGTGTCTAGTTACACCGAAGATGAAAAAGTAAACATAGCCATACGTTACCTGATTCCAAAAGCAATGAAAAATAATGGCCTCAAGGAAGAGGAGATCAGTATTTCAGAGTCTGCGATCCGAGATGTGCTGCGTTATTACGTGCGGGAAGCGGGTGTGCGTGGCTTGGATCGCGAGCTTTCAAAGATATGTCGTAAAGTCGTTAAGGCGCAAACGCTGAAAGGTCGCACCAACAAAGTCATGATCAATGCTCGCAACCTTGATAAATATCTGGGTGTGCGCCACTATAGTTACGGCATAGCTGAAAAGACCAATCAGGTGGGGCAGGTTACCGGTTTGGCATGGACTGAAGTTGGTGGTGAGCTCCTTACCATTGAGGCGGCAGTCTTGTCAGGGAAAGGCAAAATTACAACAACCGGCAAGCTTGGCGAAGTCATGCAGGAGTCCATACAGGCTGCGCTGAGTGTAGTAAGAAGCAGAGCGCGCAGTATGGGTATAGCTGACAATTTCTATGAGAAGAGCGACATCCATATCCATTTGCCTGAAGGTGCCACACCGAAAGACGGCCCCAGCGCGGGCGCTGGAATATGTACCGCGATGGTGTCGGCCTTGAGTGGAATTCCAGTTCGTGCTGATGTGGCAATGACGGGGGAAATTACTTTGCGTGGAGAAGTGTTGCCTATCGGTGGGTTAAAGGAGAAACTGCTTGCAGCACAACGTGGCGGGATCAAGATAGTTTTGATACCACAGGAAAATGTAAAAGATCTGATAGAAATACCGGACAACATCAAAAACAAACTGGAAATTCACCCGGTGAAATGGATAGATCAGGTATTGGAGATGGCGCTGGAAAGAAAACCAGAGCCACTTCCTGATGTGGAGGTGCCTGATACTCCGCCTATTGCGACAATCAGCGAAAATGGTGCTGCATCGCTTTCAGTTAAACATTAAATCTCCCGGGCGTATTGCCTTGATTATTTAATTGGCAATCTCAATAAAACTACTGTCATTGCTCTTAATGGCAGTAGTTTTTTTATTGAATATTAAATAAGGTATAAGTTTTTGTTTTATTCGCTGGTAAAGACTAAAAAAGTCTTGTAGAATGCGCGGCTTCTTTGGGTGATTAGCTCAGCTGGTAGAGCACCGCCCTTACAAGGCGATTGTCGGCGGTTCGAACCCGTCATCACCCACCAAAGATTAGGAGTGGTAGTTCAGTTGGTTAGAATACCGGCCTGTCACGCCGGGGGTCGCGGGTTCGAGTCCCGTCCACTCCGCCAAATGCGTATGACTGACTGATTTTTTAAATAAGTTTAAAAACAGCAGATGTACTGTAAAAAAAGATCCAACGGAAAAAGTTGGGTCTTTTTTTTCGTCATTGCGAATGATTTTGATAGTTACATGCAACCTTAAGATAGTTTTATTATCCAATTCTAATAACTGCAGGATTATGCATGAGAATTATGGCAATTCTGCATTTATCAATACCTTGAAATACTGGGTAATAAATTGCCAAAGCCCATAAAATAAGGCATTATGATGATGTTCAGGTAGTGTCTGTTTTTTCAACAGCCTGCCAAATTTAAGGTGAGCGCGAGTTCGCCTTTTTCATTTAATAAAATCCATTATCTAGGATAGCTATGTTTGATTTTGTTCAAGAGAAAAAACGTGTAGTGCAAATAGTATTGGGTCTGATCATAATTACTTTTGCTTTTTTTGGAGTTGACTCCTATATGCATTCCGGTGGAAGTAATGCACCGGCAACTGTAAATGGAGAAAAAATCACGCAGCAGGAATTTACAAATGCATTGCGCCAGCAACAGGAGCGCGTGCGCGAACAAGCGGGGGCAAATTTTGATCCTGCATTGTTTGACAAGCCTGAAATCAAACACATGATACTTGATAGTCTGATTAATCAGCGTTTGTTGAGTTCTCAAGCACGTAGTGTAGGCTTGACTCTGAACGATGAGCAATTGGCGCAGATTATTTCCGGAATAGAGGCATTTCAAAAAGACGGAAAATTTGACAAGCAACGTTATGAAACCGCGTTAAACAGTCAAAATATGTCCCCAGCGGTGTTTGAATCCCGGGTTCGAGACGAGTTTGGTACGCGGCAATTGATTGATGCATACGTCAAGAACGGTTATGCCTCACAGACAGGTGCAGATAATCTGATACGCCTGAATGAACAGCAACGCGTTGTAAGTGTGGCGCAAATCTCACCAGATACTTTTGTAAAGCAAATCAAGGTTGATGATGCTGCGGTCAAGGATTACTACGAAAAAAACAAGCAGGAGTTTAAAAAACCCGAACAGGCACGTGTAGAGTATTTGATATTGTCAGCCTCTGCCCTGGAGCCTCAGGTTAAGGTTACTGATGCCGAAATAAAAAAATATTATGAAGATCATATTGCGGAATTCAGTACGCAAGAATTGCGCAAAGCAGCACATATACTTATTGCGGTTGATGCCAAGGCATCTGATGCCGAAAAGCAGGCTGCAAGAAATAAGGCTGTGCAGATATTGAAACAGGTAAAGGCTGCTCCATCAAAATTTGCAGAACTTGCAATGAAATATTCTGAGGATCCAGGTTCCGCTTCTAACGGTGGTGATTTGGGTTTGTTTGGCAGGGGTATGATGGTTAAACCCTTTGATGATGCGGTATTCAAACTGATGGTTGGTGAAGTAAGCGGACTGGTGCAGTCTGATTTCGGTTTCCATATTATAAAATTGCTCGGTATAAAGGGCGGCAAAGAACAGAGCCTGAATGAAGTTAAAAGTTTAATTGCACAAAAAATCAAAACTCAGAAGGCAAATGATCATTACGCCGAATTGGCCGAGAAATTCAGCAATACTGTATATGAACAGAGTGACTCGTTAAAGCCTGCATCTGAACTGGTCAATATTCCGATCCAGCAAGTTGCATGGTTGAGTAAAGGACGTATCGGCGTTGCTCCCTGGACAGACAAGGCGATGAAAGCGGTATTTTCGGATGAAGTTGTGAATAATAAACGCAATACTCCAGCCATAGAAATTGCGCCAAATACATTGCTCTCAGCAAGGATAATTGAGCATAAACCAGAAACCATTTCTCCATTGTCTGAGGTTGCTGCTTTGATCAAGCAAAGGTTGGCAAGCCAGCAAGCTCAGGATTTGGCATTGCATGAGGGTAAATCAACTTTGCTCCATTTGCAGCAGGGTGAATCCGTCAGTGTTGATTGGAAAGCCGCGAAATCTGTTACGCGTTCTCAGCATGCGCCATTTGACAATGATTTCACTCGCCAGATTTTCAAGGCAAATGCAGACAAACTTCCGGCTTATGTTGGTTATGAAACGGCACAGGGTGCATATATGCTGGCGCGGATTGAAACTGTGAAAGAGATTGCTTCCATTGAGGAAGCAAAACGTGCACGCTACATGCAGCAACTTCGCCAGATGACCGGTGAAGAGTTATTGCAGGCGTACCTGGCTGACACCAAAAAACATGCAAGTATCAAAATTGCCCGTTTCGTCACAGAAGAGAAAACAAACTGAATAATGGAGTGGTAGTTCAGTTGGTTAGAATACCGGCCTGTCACGCCGGGGGTCGCGGGTTCGAGTCCCGTCCACTCCGCCAATATTATTGCATTAGATTTTATAAACTGAGCTAAACGAATTGGTTTGCTTGAATGCTGCCATCCAACAAATATCAGCATGTGCTGGCATTTTATGCGGGAAGTAACTCTATGCTTGAAGTAAACAACTTGGCCTGCATGCGCGGTGAGCACCAATTGTTTTGCGGATTGAGTTTTGCATTGAGTGAGGGAGAGTTACTTCAAGTTCAAGGCGCAAATGGGAGTGGCAAGACCACACTGTTGCGATCCCTGTGCGGTTTTATTCAACCACAGGCAGGCGAAATTCGCTGGCAAGGGAAGGGTATACGAGAGCTTGAAGAGGAATATTATTCTGATATTATTTATCTCGGCCACCTGAATGGGATCAAAGATGAGTTGAATGCATTGGAAAATCTCCGTTTCAGCAGTGCTTTGGCAGGAAATGTGGTGAATGACAGCGTTGCATTTGCAGCTTTGCGACGCATGGGTTTGCGCGGTCGTGAAACTTTTCCGGTAAAAGTATTGTCTCAAGGCCAACGTCGCCGTGTGGCACTTGCCCGTCTGTTGATCAGCAAGGCTTCCCTGTGGATTCTGGATGAGCCTTTAACTGCTCTTGATGTGGGGGCTGTAGGCTTGATGCAGGAAATAATAGGCGAACATTTGGCACAAAAGGGCATGGTAATTTTTACAACACATCAGGCACTGGAAATAGCAAATGTGGAAACCCGACGATTGAGTTTGTCATGAGCAATTTGACGCTCTTTCAATTACCTGGATTGGTAATAAATCGTGAAGTGACTTTGGCAATGCGCAGGCGGGCTGATGTGTTGACCACACTGATTTTTTTTGTGATGGTTGTGAGTCTTTTTCCTCTTGCGATAGGTTCGGAACTGGATATATTGCGCAAAATAGCACCAGGTGTTGTGTGGGTGGCGGCTCTACTTGCTTCAATGCTGTCATTGGGCCGCATGTTTTCTGCAGATTATCTGGATGGAACATTGGAGCAGATGATGCTTGTGCCGCAGTCATTATCTATGATGGTCTTGAGTAAAATAATTGCACACTGGATGATGTCCGGATTGCCACTGGTGTTGATGTCGCCGGTATTGGGGTTGCAGTTTGATATGTCTCCTGCAGCACTTATGGTGATGATAGTTGCATTATTGTTGGGCACGCCGGTATTGAGCATGATAGGTGCTGTAGGTGCGGCCCTTACACTGGGTTTGCGCGGTGGAGGTGTACTGGTCTCATTGCTGGTCTTGCCATTGTGTATTCCAGTATTGATCTTTGGAACAGGAGCTGTAGATGCAGTAACCAGCGGAATGAGTGCAGCCGCAAACCTGTCACTTTTAGGTGCTTTTTTTCTGGTGTCATTATTATTTACACCGTGGGTCGCGGCGCAAGCGTTACGTATATCAATGGAGTAAGGTTTGGCTATTAACTGGTTCAAATATGCAGCACC
The DNA here is from genome assembly GCA_038208855.1 of Burkholderiales bacterium. Lineage (GTDB taxonomy): Bacteria > Pseudomonadota > Gammaproteobacteria > Burkholderiales > Gallionellaceae > 39-52-133. The sequence goes on along the minus strand of JBBQYH010000061.1, from coordinate 339 downwards.
GAGTACATATTACGGCCTGGCAGGCAAACTGATTCCCTGGTTCGCCTGGCCCGCCGCAATACTGTTTTGTGTGGGGATGTACATAGGCTTTTTCGTTGCTCCCACTGATGCAGTGCAGAGTGAAGCCTACCGGATTATATTCATACATGTCCCCGCTTCAATGTTGTCGATGTTTATTTATCTGATCATGGCCGGATATGCGGCGTTGGGTCTCATCTTCAATACTCGTTTGTCGTCGATGATGGCGTCCGCGCTGGCACCTACCGGTGCGCTGTTTGCCTTTATTTCACTATGGACCGGAGCACTATGGGGAAAACCCATGTGGGGCGCCTGGTGGGT
>JBBQYH010000060.1:0-11790 GCA_038208855.1 Burkholderiales bacterium | reverse complement strand
CCAAGGAATCATGTCAGGCGCACATTGCCGCGGGTGCCAAAAAAGTTATCCAGTCAGCGCCTTGCAAAGACGACACACCGATGTTTGTATACGGCGTAAACCACACCAAATATGCAGGCGAGGCGATTGTTTCCGCTGCATCTTGCACTACCAATGCATTGGCACCAGTAGCCAAAGTGTTGAACGATACCTGGGGCATCAAGCGCGGCCTGATGACTACCGTGCACGCGGCTACTGCAACACAAAAAACCGTAGACGGTCCGTCCAACAAAGATTGGCGCGGTGGTCGCGGTATTCTGGAAAACATCATCCCTTCTTCTACCGGTGCAGCAAAAGCGGTTGGCGTGGTCATACCCGAATTGAACAAGAAGCTGACAGGTATGGCATTCCGCGTACCGACCTCTGACGTATCCGTGGTAGATTTGACGGTAGAGCTGAACAAGCCAGCAACTTATGACGAAATCTGCGCTGCGATGAAAGCAGCATCCGAAAGCGGTCCGTTGAAAGGCGTGCTGGGATACACCACCGAGAAAGTTGTTTCCACCGATTTCCGTGGTTACACCTGCCCATCCGTATTTGATGCAGAAGCCGGCATCGCCCTGGATCCAACCTTTGTCAAGGTAGTGGCCTGGTACGATAACGAGTATGGCTACACCTGCAATATGATGCGTATGGTTGGACACATCGCCAAGTAACAGAAACTGTATAAGGGCTGACATTACGTCAGCCCTTTTTGTTATCAGTAAAACGAATAAAAGGAATGTGGTATGTCAGTTATTAAAATGACCGACTTGAATCTCAAGGGCAAACGTGTCCTGATTCGATCGGATCTGAATGTGCCGGTCAAGGACGGCAAGGTTACATCCGATGCGCGTATTACGGCATCGATGGCAACAATCAATTTTGCGCTGAAAGCCGGTGCAAAGGTGATGGTTACTTCACATCTGGGACGTCCTGAAGAGGGTGTATATTCAGAAGAAAACTCTTTAAAGCCCGTTGCCGAAGTAATTTCTGCCAAGCTGGGCAAGCCTGTGCGCTTGATCAAAGACTGGGTAGATGGCGGTTTTGCTGTGGCGGATGGTGAATTGGTATTATTGGAAAATTGCCGCTTCAACAAGGGCGAGAAAAAAAGCCTGGATGAAACTTCAAAGAAATATGCCGCTTTGTGCGATGTATTTGTAATGGATGCCTTTGGTACCGCACACCGTGCAGAAGCTTCTACACATGGCGTTGCAAAATTTGCGCCTACAGCCTGTGCCGGAATCCTGCTGACGGAAGAATTGGAGGCGTTGACTAAAGCGTTATTAAATCCTGCACGTCCTATGGTTGCTATCGTCGGCGGTTCAAAAGTTTCTACCAAGCTGACAGTGCTGGAGTCACTTTCGGAAAAATGCGAACAGCTGGTAGTAGGTGGCGGAATTGCCAATACCTTCCTCAAAGCGGCAGGACATAATGTCGGCAAATCATTGTGCGAAGATGACTTGGTACCTACAGCCCAGGCGTTGATGAAGAAAATGTCAGCACGTGGCGCAACCATCCCCATCGCCAAAGATGTGGTAGTCGGCAAGAAATTTGATGCCAACGAGCCGGCAGTCCTGAAAGATGCAAGTGCCGTGGCCGACGATGAAATGATTTTTGATATCGGCCCAAAATCTGCACAGGAAGTTGCCGACATTATCATGAAAGCAGGAACAGTTGTTTGGAATGGTCCCGTGGGCGTGTTTGAATTCGACCAGTTTGGCGAAGGTACCAAAACAATAGCAATGGCCATTGCAAAAACCAAAGCTTTTACCCTGGCCGGCGGTGGCGACACTATCGCAGCTATCCAGAAATACGATATCTATGACAAGGTCTCTTATATATCAACAGCTGGTGGTGCTTTCCTTGAGTTTCTCGAAGGCAAGACATTGCCGGCAGTTGAAATATTGGAGCAGCGCGCTGCCAAGTAAAAAATACTCCTGCGGCGTTTGCCGCAGGAACACAAATCTAAAATAATAATTAACCATGTTACGTAGAACAAAAATTGTTGCAACTCTGGGCCCTGCTTCCGATACACAGGCTGCGCTTGAAGCATTAATCCGTGCCGGTGTAGACGTTGTGCGCATGAATTTTTCCCATGGCAAGGCTGAAGATCATATGGCGCGTGCCAACAGGGTACGTGCGGCGGCGGCGGCGTGCGGTCGTACGGTTGGCATACTGGCCGATTTACAAGGCCCTAAAATTCGTATCAGCAAGTTTGAAAATGACAAGATACTGTTGAATCCGGGCGATACTTTTACCCTGGATGCGGACAGGAAAGAACTGGGTAACCAGGAAGCAGTGGGTCTGGATTACAAAGAGCTGCCTAATGATGTACATGCAGGTACGGTATTGCTATTGAATGACGGCATGCTTGAGTTTCATGTCACCGAAGTCAGCGGCAGCAAGGTCATTTGCAAAGTTGTGCGCGGAGGTGCCTTGTCGAATAACAAAGGTATCAATCGCAAAGGTGGGGGGTTAACTGCACCTGCGTTGACCGAAAAAGACAAGGAAGATATCAAGACCGCTGCATTGATCAAGGCGGACTATCTGGCGGTTTCGTTTCCGCGCTCGGCGGCCGATATGATCATGGCACGTGAATTGATGCTGGCAGCGGGCGGTAAAAGCCTGTTGATGGCCAAAATTGAGCGCGCCGAAGCCATCCCTGTATTGGCCGAAATTATTCAAGCATCAGATGCCATTATGGTCGCACGCGGAGATTTATCAGTGGAGGTTGGCGATGCTGCCGTGCCCGGATTGCAAAAGCGTATGATCAAAATGGCACGATCACATAACAAGCTGGTTATTACTGCCACGCAAATGATGGAATCCATGATCACCAATCCGATTCCTACCCGAGCTGAAGTGTCGGACGTTGCGAATGCCGTGCTGGATGGTACAGATGCAGTCATGTTGTCAGCAGAAACAGCTGTAGGAGATTATCCTGTAGAAACCATACAGGCAATGGTGCGCATTTGCTTGCAGGCGGAGAAAGAAATAGAAGAGAGTGATGCGGATAGAAGGATGACGCAGAGTACTTTTACACGTATTGATCAATCTATTGCCATGGCTTCGCTGTATGCGGCATCGCACTTCAATGTAAAAGCAATTGTTTCGCTGACCCAGTCCGGTTCCACAACCTTATGGATGTCGCGCATGAATGTAGGCGTACCCATTTTTGCGCTTACGCCGATGGAATCTACGCTCAGCAAAGTGACGCTGTTCAGTGGTGTACACCCCATAGCTTTCGATATTGAATCCAAATTTCCTTCTGTAGTTTTACGCGCAGCTGAAGATAAATTGGTCAATTTAGGTTTGGTAAAGGATGGCGATTTGATGGTGATGACGATAGGTGAATCTATTGGACAAGCCGGTCATACAAATACCATGAAAATTGTACGCGTAGGCGATCACCGCATAGAGTAAAGGGTTGAATATCGCTGTACTTTAAAAGTACACTGATGCATTACATGAGATGTTATAAATAAAGCCGGATATTTAACAGTGTGTTTGTTTAAATCCACTGTGCAAAAAATGATTTGGCTCCTGCAAGTTTTTGAATAATTTTATTTTAGTTTAGGAGAAGAAAATGGCTCTCGTATCTTTGCGTCAATTGCTGGATCATGCAGCAGAAAATGGTTATGGCTTGCCTGCTTTCAACGTTAACAATCTGGAACAGGTCAAGGCCATCATGGAAGCGGCTGATGAAACTAACAGCCCGGTAATCATGCAAGGCTCTGCAGGTGCGCGTAAATATGCCGGTGAACCTTTCCTGCGTCATTTGATTATGGCTGCTGTTGAAATGTATCCGCATATTCCGGTAGTAATGCACCAGGATCACGGCGCATCTCCGGCGGTTTGCATTAACGCTATACGTTCAGGATTTTCCAGTGTGATGATGGATGGCTCATTGCTGGAAGATGCCAAGACACCTTCATCTTACGAATACAATGCTGACGTTACCCGTAAAGTAGTGGAAATGTCACATGCGGTAGGCGTTTCAGTAGAGGGTGAGTTGGGTTGCCTGGGTTCTCTCGAAACCGGTATGGGCGAGCAGGAAGACGGCCAGGGTGCTGAAGGCAAACTGGATCATTCGCAACTTTTGACCGACCCTGAAGAAGCTGCTGATTTTGTCAAGCGTACCGGCGTTGATGCATTGGCGATCGCTATCGGAACTTCACATGGCGCATACAAGTTTACACGTCCACCCACAGGCGATGTATTGGCTATCAGCCGCATCAAGGAAATTCATGCACGTATCCCGAATACGCACCTGGTTATGCACGGTTCGTCATCTGTTCCGCAGGAATGGCTGAAAATTATCGACCAGTTCGGCGGCGATATGGGACAGACTTACGGTGTACCGGTTTCCGAAATTGTTGAAGGTATCAAGCACGGCGTGCGCAAAGTAAATATCGATACCGATCTGCGTATGGCGTCCACAGGTGCTGTTCGTCGTCACTTGGCCAACAATCCCAAAGATTTCGATCCGCGTAAATTCCTTGCAGCAAGCACCATTGCGATGAAAGAAATTTGCAAAGCGCGTTATGAAGCTTTTGGAAGTGCCGGTATGGCAGGCAAAATCAAGCCTATCTCGCTGGACAATATGGCCATCAGATATGCCAAGGGCGAACTGAAAGCGATCGTAAAATAATTTGTAATTAATCTGCAAGTCTAGAGGCGGTCTTCTGACCGCCTCTTTTTATTCTATTGTTTTCAGATGGTTAGAGTGGTATTTCGGTTGAAATAGAGATCAAAGCCAAAAACAGGTAGAATATTAGCTTTTAATAATTTAAGGAAGTGGCAATATGAGCAAGAATTTGGTGCAATTTATTATTGAAGAACAACGGCATGTGCCCGGCGCAACCGGTGATTTTACCGGTTTGCTGAGTGACATTATTACAGCCTGCAAGCAAATTGCCCATAGCGTTAACAAAGGTGAGTTGATAGGCGTACTGGGCAGCGCAGGCAGTGAAAACGTGCAGGGCGAAACACAGAAGAAACTGGACATCATCACCAATGAAATTTTCATCAAGGCAAATGAGTGGAGCGGTCACTTGGCTGCAATGGCTTCTGAAGAAATGGATGAAATCTATCCTATCCCTGCGCAATATCCAAAAGGTAAGTATTTGCTGACTTTTGATCCTTTGGATGGTTCGTCCAATATTGACGTCAATATTTCGGTGGGAACAATTTTCTCGATACTACGTTGCCCGGAAGGCGTGACCACACCGACAGCAGCAGACTTCATGCAACCCGGTACCAAACAGGTTTGTGCCGGCTATGCATTGTATGGCCCATCCACCATGCTGGTGATCACCACCGGTAACGGCGTGAACGGTTTTACCCTAGATAATGACATCGGCGAGTTCATGTTGACGCACCCGAAGATGAGCATACCAGTTGATACGCAGGAATTTGCCATCAATATGTCCAATCAGCGTTACTGGGAAGAGCCGGTTAAACGCTATGTTGACGAGTGCATCAAGGGCAAGACAGACGGTGGGCGCGAGAAAAACTTTAATATGCGCTGGGTAGCCTCCATGGTGGCTGAAGTACACCGTATTCTGACGCGTGGCGGTATCTTCATGTATCCGTTTGATAACAAGGAAGTGGGCAAAGCAGGCAAGCTGCGTTTGCTTTATGAAGCAAATCCTATGTCCTTTATCGTAGAACAGGCCGGTGGTGTATGTTCCACCGGTCGTGAACGTATCATGGAAGTACAACCAAGCGGCTTGCATCAACGTCTGCCGGTGATACTGGGATCCAAAAACGAAGTTGATCGAGTAGTTCGATATCACGCAGGTAAATAAGCATAGCGGTGATTGAAAATCATCACCGCAGCAGTTTGAGGGTAACTTTACAAGCTCAGCAAGGTGTATATTGTTGCTGGGCTTTTAAAGCCATCCTGATCAATTGAAAGAGATAAATGTCGGCATTGCATGAATCCAACTTGAGCAGCCTTCCACTATTGCATCGCGGCAAGGTGCGCGATCTTTATGCCGTGGATGATAAGCATCTTTTGATCGTGCAGACTGACAGGTTGTCTGCGTTCGATGTCATTTTGCCCGACCCCATTCCCGGCAAAGGTGAAGTACTGACGACATTGTCAAATTTCTGGTTTGACAAGCTGGCTCATGTGATTCCCAACCATCTGTCAGGCATCAAGCCTGAGGATGTGGTGCAGACAGAAGCAGACCGAGCACAAATAAAAGGCAGGTCATTTGTCGTCAAGCGATTAAAAGCATTGCCAATAGAAGCAATAGTACGCGGCTATCTGGTCGGATCCGGCTGGAAAGAATATAGAAAATCAGGGACTGTTTGCGGTATTCAACTTCCTGTTGGACTGAAAGAAGCACAACAACTGCCCCAGCCCTTGTTTACCCCTTCAACCAAGGCTGCAGTGGGTGAGCATGATGAAAATATTTCATTCGATCAAACAGTCAGTTTGTTAGGCAAGGACAGGGCAGAAGAAGTCCGAAAAGCCTCGTTAGCCCTGTACATCCTGGCCGCGGAATATGCAGCAACGAAGGGCGTTATTATTGCCGATACCAAGTTCGAATTCGGTGTTGATGAGTCAGGCAAGATGTATTTGATTGATGAGGCGTTGACACCGGACTCCTCACGTTTCTGGCCCGCCGAAAGCTACAAAGTAGGCTCCAATCCACCCAGCTTTGACAAGCAGTTTGTACGTGACTGGCTGGAATTATCCGGCTGGAACAAGCAAGCCCCTGCGCCGCTGATACCACAAGATATTCTGAAGAAAACGGCTGATAAATATCACGAAGCCTTGAGCAGACTGATCCCTACCTGATAGACAGAGATCAAAGCGAATTACTTGTGGCCAGCGTCGCCCTTGAGTTTTCTATATAGCATTTTATCGTTGTCAAAGCGTGCTCTCACATCCTCCAGCTCCTTCTCACTTTTGGCCAGCTCAGCAGTATATCTATCGGATCGAGCTTGGGCCTGAGCTAAATCCTTGGTAAGTGAAGCGGGAATTTTTTTGCCGGTCTTGTTGCGTGAATCAACTTCCTTGTTGAGTTCATCCAGCGTGGTTTGCGTGGACTTGATCAGCATCTTGTTGCTGTCTATGCGCGCATTGATCAAGACCAGGCTACGCTCACGTGCCAGATCGATTTCCTTCTCGTTGCTGTAGGTGTTCAACAACGTGCTGTCACGTCTTTTTTGTTCGATTTCTGCCTGCATTTCAATATTTCTTTTTTGCTCGGCTTCTTCTTTGGCATGTATTGTTGCCGGATCAATTTTTTCCGGCCGCTTGTTCAATAGCCCTGCTTTATTCAGCGTATCCCTGTCCTTGTTGGCATATTCAGGTGGAATTACTTCGCCATAATGGGTAACGCCATTGTTATCAACCCATTTGTAAAGTTTGGCCTCGGCGGAAACGCTTAAAGTCATTGCACAGATAAAACATATACTCAATAATTTAAAATTAATCATATACCACTCCATATTGTTCACGATAGGATTGTACAGCATGCAAATACTGTTCCATTTCAACCTGTCCTTTGAGGTAGCCTAGCAGATCATCCAGTGCGGCAATAGACACCACAGGGATATTATAGTTGCGTTGCACCTCCTGTACGGCAGAAAACTCCCCCAGGCCGCGCTCCATGCGATCCAGCGCAATTACCACCCCACAGGGTTCGGCACCGGCAGCAACGATCAAATCTATGGATTCGCGTACTGAAGTACCGGCAGAAATTACATCGTCAATAATCAGCACCTTGCCATGTAAAGCTGCGCCCACGGTAGTGCCGCCCTCGCCATGATCCTTTGCTTCCTTACGGTTAAAACAGTAGGGCACATTCAAGCCCTGCTCTGCCAGCGCAATCACCGTGCCTGCAACCAGAGGGATACCTTTGTAGGCCGGGCCGAACAGCATATCGAATTGCACGCCCGAAGCCAGAATAGCTTGCGCATAAAAGCGGCTCAGTTCTCGCAGGGCTGCGCCATCCTGAAACAGTCCGGAATTAAAGAAATAAGGCGATATACGTCCGGCCTTGGTTTTGAATTCGCCGAAGCGCAATACTTTCTGATCTATGGCAAAGCGGATAAAGTCCTGACGAAACGACTGCATGATAAAGCCCGTTAATGAATCATATCGACATTATAATGGTGCTCTTTATCCGTGGAGAAAAATTGTGCGAGTAATTTCAATTAACCTGAACGGTATTCGCTCCGCATATACCAAGGGCTTGCTGCCGTGGCTGGCGCAGCAACATGCGGATATCGTCTGTTTGCAGGAGCTCAAGGCGCAAGCCGCAGATATGACAGGCGAGATGCTGGCACCTATGGGTTTACACGGATATTTTCACTATGCCGAGAAAAAGGGCTATAGCGGGGTAGGCATTTATAGCAAAGCCAAACCGGACAAGGTAATCGTCGGGTTGGGTATTCCGGAGTTTGATCAAGAGGGACGTTATATCGAAGCGCAATACGGCAACCTGAGCGTGGTGTCGTTGTATTTGCCCTCTGGCTCCAGTGGTGAAGAACGCCAGGCAGTCAAATTCAAATTCATGCAAGCCTTTATGCCGCATATGCTTGAACTGAAAAAGAGCGGGCGCGAAGTTTTGTTATGCGGAGATTGGAACATTGCGCATACCGAAAAAGATTTGAAAAACTGGCGCGGCAATAAAAAGAACTCGGGCTTTTTACCGGAAGAACGCGCCTGGTTGACGGAGCTGTTTGATGAAGTTGGTTTTGTCGATGTATTTCGCAGGCTGCATCCGGAACTGGAAGCTTATACCTGGTGGTCAAATCGCGGGCAGGCCTGGGCCAAGGATGTGGGCTGGCGGATTGATTATCAGATCGCCACTCCCGCTATTGCAGCCCAGGCAATTGCTACCGGCATATATAAGGAACAACGCTTTAGCGATCATGCACCGCTGCTGGTGGATTATGAATATTCTGTGTGACAAGATTAAAGATCAATAATCTTAAAAAAACCAATTAGCCACAGAGAACACAGAGAAGAAACATCACACTATTATTGAGCTTACCTAATTTAATTAAAGCATTGGCTACCCTCTCCCTCCGCTCCCCCTCTCCCGCTTGCGGGAGAGGGGGTTTATTACCTTAATTTATATGTCATGTATTTCGGAAAGTTCAAGAGCAAAGTGGTTAACACAGTAGCTAAAGATCGAAATCTTTGAGTACCACGTATTCTCTGTACCCGCAAGGAGTAGGCCGAGATTGTAAGGGGCTAAAGCCCCAACAACTACGCTCTGTCCTCTGTGATCTCAGTGGCTAGATTTTGGTTTTTATTAAAGTCAAAAATATAAACTCAAGCTTAACCAAGCAATTCACGTCGTACTACGTTTCAATAGGATTGCGCTGGCGCACTCGGAGCTGAAGCGGCTGTTGTCTCTACGCCACTTGCAGATGCAAGCTCTGCAGCGGGTGTATCAACCGTTTGAATCAAAATTGGTGGTTGCACGACCACTGTATGTTTTCTGACTTCAGTTGCCTTGTTAAGATTGGTATAGGTTTTGCGTAGCATATATTTTGCCAGCATGATAATCGCGATAGCCACGATGAGTGTCACGACCAGTCGTTTGATTGCACGTTCGTCCATGAGTTAAGTTTAGCAAATTTCTTTAATTAAAACTTGCTCAATGCAGTTGTTGCGGATGCGCAGTTGCATGCCACGGCGCGACTTTAAATAACAGCAACATGCCCGGCACCGCCAGCACAGCACATAACAAGAAGAACATGGTCCAGCCCATGCTCTCCACCAGCCAACCGGTGGCGGCATTGGCAAAGGTTCGCGGCATCGCCATCAGGCTGGTAAACAGCGCGAATTGCGTGGCGGTATAAGCCGGGTGCGTGGTGCGGGCGATAAAGGCAACGAAGGCCACCGTTCCCAGACCCACCCCCAAGGCTTCAAGCGCAATGACCAGCGCCAACTGGGTACGTTCCAGTGCGCTGATTTCGGCGTGATGGCCAATATATGCCAGCCACATGAAGCCGAAAATGGACAGCAGTTGCACCACGCCGAACAACCACAGTGCGCGGTTGATGCCAATTTTAACCATCCACAAGCCACCCAGCATGCCGCCGATGACCGCAGGCCATAAACCGGCATTTTTTGCGATCAGGCCGATATCGGTTTTGCTAAACCCCATGTCCAGATAAAAGGGCGTGGCCAGCGCGGTGCACATACTGTCGCCAAGTTTATAGAAAAACATAAAACTCAATAAAATCAAAGCATTATATATGCCCTGGCGGTTGATAAATTCATGGAAAGGCTCAATGACTGCGTCGCGCAGCGTTTTCGGCGGTACGGCGCGGTGCGGCTCTTGTACCAGCAATGTCATCGCGATGCCGGGCAACATAAACAATGACGTGATGATGAACACCATGTTCCACGGCATAAAATCTGCAAGGATCAGCGCCAACGCACCCGGCACCAACCCGGCAATACGATAGGCATTAACGTGTATCGCATTGCCCAGCCCCAGTTCTTGGTCATCCAGCAGTTCGCGGCGATAGGCATCCAGCACGATGTCTTGCGTTGCGCTCAACAACGCCAGCAGGGTGGCAATCCATGCAATGATATGTAAATCGTGTTGCGGCGAAAAAGCCCCCATGGACGCGATAACGGCGAGCAAACCTAATTGCGTAATCAGCATCCAGCCGCGCCGTCTGCCCAGCAAGGGTATGACATATCTATCGAGAAAAGGCGACCACAGAAATTTCCACGTATACGGAAACTGGATCAGCGCAAACAAGCCGATGGTTTTGAGATCAACATGTTCGCTGCGCAACCAGGCAGGCAACAAATTGAACAGTAAATACAGCGGCAGGCCGGAACTGAAACCGGTGAACACACAGATCAACATGCGCCGTGTAAACAGCTGTTGCCAGACACCCATCACTCTGCGGCGCGCTTGAAACGGTAGACAGCGGTACTGCCCAACAGATTGGGCAGCAGGCTGATATTGGCTTCACCGGTCATTACGCGTCTATCGAGAATTTCCATGTTAAAGCCGCTGCAGAATGATTCGAAATCATCCAGGGTACACAGGTGCACATTCGGCGTGTCATACCATTGGTAGGGCAATTCTTCAGATACCGGCATAGTGCCGCGCAATATGCTCAGACGATTTTTCCAGTAACCAAAATTGGGAAAACTGACGATACCCTCACGTCCCACGCGCAACATCTCCTGCATCAGCGTTTCAGTATGGCGTGTGGCCTGCAGGGTTTGTGACAGAATCACATAATCGAAAGCATTGTTCTCGAATCCGGAAAGGCCGCTATCCAGATCGCTCTGGATCACATTTACGGCATTGCGTATGCAGGCTTCGATATTGCGGTCGCTGATTTCCACGCCATAACCGCGAATATTGCGCGCATCTTTCAGATAGCGCAGCAGGCTGCCATCACCGCAACCCAGGTCGAGCACCGAAGAGCCCTGCGGAATCCAGCTGGCAATGGCGGCAAAGTCGGGGCGTGCGGCGGCGAGTGCGGTGGTGTCGGTATTGTTCATGCGGCAAACTCGCGGGCAATATTGTTGAGGTAGGCACGCAACACATTATGATAATGCTCGTGTTGCATCAGAAAGGAATCGTGCCCGTGCGCGGAAGAAATTTCCGCATAGCTGACATTGCGGCGATTGTGCAGCAACGTGCTGACAATATCGCGCGAACGTTCCGGTGAAAAACGCCAGTCGGTGGTAAAGGAAATCACCAGAAAATCAGCTTTGGCCGCAGCAAAGGCGCGGTCCAGATTATCGTTGAAATTGCGTGC
>JBBQYH010000059.1:0-11933 GCA_038208855.1 Burkholderiales bacterium | reverse complement strand
GACATCAGTGTCAACTTGGGGCACGGCGTTAAGCTGGGTAATCTGAATATTGTTACCGATGATGCTTTGCGCATGCACACTTTCTTTTACAAAGATCGCGATGGTTTGCCGGCCTTTCAGGTGGATTCCTTTTACGATGTGCTGAGCGGCAAAATACCTGCCGATAAATACCGCGACAAAATAGTATTGATAGGCGCAACAGCCGCAGGTATTGGAACCTCATTGGTTACTCCTGTTTCAGCCAATATGCCCTCGGTATTGTTGTTGGCGCATTCGGTTTCCAGCATACTCAGGCAGGATTTCTTTGTGATCCCGCCTTGGAGTGGCAAGGCGCAGTTCGCCATATTTTTTGCGATTGCACTGTATATTATTTTGCTGTTGCCACGTTTGGGAGCAGGGTTGGGGGCGGTGATAACGGGTATCTTGTTTATTTTCATGCTCGGCACGCATTTCTTTTTGATGATGTCACATGCATTGTGGTTGCCGATGATGGCTTCTGCCAGCATGTTGCTGATTGGTCACTTGATGTTGACCACCAAGCATTTTTTCCGCGCAGAAAAAGGCAAGCTTAAAGCAGACGCCGAATCAGCCGAAAGCAACCGTATGCTCGGTTTGGCCTTTCAGGGGCAGGGACAGCTGGATATGGCTTTCGACAAGTTCCGCAAAGTGGAAATCGACGATAGTCTGATGGAAGTCTTGTACAACCTTGGTCTGGACTTCGAACGCAAGCGCCAGTTCAACAAAGCCGAGTCTGTGTTCAAGTACATGGCGGAATACAATGCAAAGTTCCGCGATCTGGATGCGCGCCTGGTTCAATCCAAGGCAATGTCAGAAACTCTGATATTGGGTGGTGGCGCTAGCAGAAGCAATGCGAGCACGATGGTGCTGGACAAGACCAGCGTATCCAAGCCCATGCTTGGCCGCTATGAGGTCGAGAGCGAACTGGGCAAGGGCGCAATGGGGGTGGTGTATTTGGGGAAAGATCCCAAAATCGGCCGCGTCGTTGCGATCAAGACGATGGCTTTGACGCAGGAATTCGAGGCAGACGAGCTAAAAGATGTAATGGAACGCTTTTTTCGCGAGGCTGAAACCGCAGGCAGGCTGAATCACCCCAACATCGTTACCATGTATGACGCCGGTGAGGAGCATGACCTTGCATATATTGCGATGGAGTTTCTCAAGGGCAAAGATTTGGGAATCAATGTCAAGCCGGATAATTTATTGCCTGTTGTCAAGGTGCTGAGTATCGTATCCAGAGTGGCGGATGCTTTGGCCTATGCACACTCGCTAAATGTGGTGCACAGGGACATCAAGCCGGCCAACATCATGTATGACGCTGCCAGTGATACCGTCAAGGTGACCGATTTCGGTATAGCACGCATAACCGACTCCTCCAAAACGAAAACAGGTCTGGTGCTGGGTTCGCCTTCCTATATGTCTCCGGAACAATTGGCCGGCAGCAAAATCGAGGGCGCTTCCGACTTGTTTTCTCTGGGCGTGAGTATGTACCAATTACTGTGTGGTAAGCTCCCGTTCTATGGAGACTCAATGGCGCAGTTGATGTTCAGAATTGCCAATGAACCGCATATTGATATTATGACTATCAGGCCGGAATTACCTACCTGTGTGGCAGGAATTATAGACAAAGCCTTGGCAAAAGATGTCTCGGCACGTTACCAGAGCGGTGCTGATATGGCCGACGCAATCCGCAAGTGTGCGGCTAGTTTGCAGGGATAGTTATGGATATAAAAGATGCGCTTGAAATAATCAGTCTGACTCATCCGGGGATGGTGCGGGCTCATAATGAAGATAGCGTCGCCAGCGATTCTTCATGTGGTTTGGTTGTGTTGGCGGACGGAATGGGTGGTTATAATGCAGGGGAGGTGGCTAGTGGTATTGCCGTATCCGTTGTATTAACGGAAATAAGGCATTATCTGGAATCTGCCCGTCCTGAAGACAGGGACGCCGAGAGCGGGGACGATGTTGCTGTGATGTTATTGCGCAATAATGTGCAAAAAGCCAATTCATCAATCTTTCATGCCGCGCATAGCCAGCCACAGTATGCCGGAATGGGGACAACTATTGTATCGGGCTTGTTTTATGATAACCGGGTGGCTGTTGCGCATATCGGGGATTCGCGCATGTACAGGTTGCGCGGCGAAGATTTTGAATGTATTACCCGCGATCATTCGCTGCTACAGGAGCAGATAGATAGCGGCATGATCAGCAAAGCCGATGCGCGCATGTCGCAGAATAAAAATCTGGTTACACGGGCAGTTGGTATCGATGCAGAAGTTGAAGCAGAAATACATATTCACGATGTCAAACGCGGTGATATCTATTTGCTGTGTTCGGATGGCTTGAATGACATGGTTGAGGATAACGATATTGCTGAAACGGTAAGTATGCTGAAATCAAATCTGCCTCTGCTGGCTACGCAGTTGATACAGACGGCCAATGACAATGGCGGGCGTGATAACGTGTCGGTCATTTTGGTAAAGGTAAAAGGAGATTTTTCAGCTCCGCGGGGTATATTTTCAAAAATGTTGTCTTGGTTTAAGAATTAATTACGGGGAATAATGATATGGCAGCAAAAATAATACTCAGCATGGATGGCGTAGTGCTGCAGGAATATACGCTGAGCAAAGAGCGTATGACCGTAGGCCGCAAAGCTCATAATGATATCGTGATCGACAATCTTGCGGTTAGCGGAGAGCATGCGGCTATTGTCACCATACAGAATGATTCCTTTCTGGAGGATCTGGATAGCACGAACGGTGTAATGGTGAATGGTATGGCCACCAAAAAGCACTTTTTGCAGAATAACGATGTGATTGAAATCGGGAAATATAAAATAAAATATTTGAACGATCAGCCAACGCAGACGACAGCTGCCGATTTTGAAAGAACCATGGTGTTGCGCGCCCCGGTTAAGCCTGTTGCAGGCAAACCGGCTCTGGCTACTACCCAGGCTATACCCAAAGTCGTTACATCCGAAGACGCACTTGATGCGACTGGCAAGTTTAATGCGACCGGGCCATTGTCAGGTCCTTTGGCCAAGGCAGCCGCGTTAACTTCCACAGGGGCGGGAGCTGCACCGAATAAGGCGGCCTCTGCACAGCTGCCGGCAGTTGTGCAGATACTGAATGGCCCCAATGCAGGCAAGGAGCTCGAGTTGGTTAAAAATCTGACGACATTGGGCAAGCCTGGCGTACAGGTGGCAGTGTTGGCCAGACGTCCGCACGGATATTTCCTTACGCATGTTGAAGGTGTAACGTTTCCACTGGTAAATGGCGAGTCATTGGGGGAGAACCTGAGGCAACTGAATGATCATGACATCATTGAGTTGGCGGGTGTGAAAATGGAATTTTATTTTAAAACATAATATTGCTTGTAGCTGATTTCATGGTGAGACAGATGAATGCAAATATATGCTGCGCGTAGTGTTTTCGTTGGATTGAAGCGGTATGCAGCGATAATTTGCTATTGACGAGTTGCCGACGATGAAGCTAAGAATACTTGGTTGTAGCGGTGGCATAGGCGGCAATTTGCGCACTACTTCGATGTTGCTCGATCATGATGTGTTGATTGATGCAGGAACCGGTGTTGGTGATCTCAGTTTGGACGAGTTGCGCGAAATTGACCATGTGTTTCTGACTCACTCGCATCTGGATCATATTGCCTTTATCCCTTTTATGCTGGATAGCGTAGCAGGGTTGCGTGCCCGGCCATTGATGATTTATGCCACTGAAGAGACGCTGGCGGCGCTGCGAAAATATATTTTCAACTGGATAATCTGGCCTGATTTCAGCCAGATTCCAAGTCCTGAACAGCCGTACATGCGTTATCAAACGATGAGATCGGGTGATAAGGTAATGCTGAACGGGCGCGCAATCAGTGCATTGCCTGCGAACCATACTGTTTCTGCAATTGGATATTGTCTGGATAGCGGGCGTGCCAGCCTGATATACACGGGTGACACAACAACTCATGATGATTTTTGGGAACAGGCGAACAAAATCTCTAATTTGAAGTATTTGATTATTGAAACTGCTTTCCCCAATGCAGAAAAAGAATTGGCCATGCTCTCCAAACATTTATGTCCAAGCTTGTTGGAGGTTGAGTTGGCGAAATTAAAGTGTCAACCTGACATTTTTATCACTCATCTCAAGCCGGGAGAAGGTAATAAGACTATGCTGGAAATTGAAGCAAGTGTGCTGGGAAATAAACCAAAAATGCTGATGATAGGGCAGGTGTTTGAATTTTGAATTCCATATCGAGATACAACATGGGAAATTCAACCAAATGTATAAGGAGTAAGGGATGAGCAGCACGATAAGCAACACGGCTGAGCGCCGCAGCAATACGAATGATATGGCAGCTAAACTGGAGCTCACCAGAAATCTTAATCATGTAACAAATAAAATACATGCAACCAGCAATATTGATGAAATCATGCTGGATGTTAGCAAGGATATTTGCACATTATTCAATGCGGACCGCTTGACTATCTATATGGTAGGTGATGACAAGGCATCGCTGGTTTCCAAGGTCAAGACGGGATTGAATTCATTCAAGGATTTGAAACTGCCTATCGCCGAGCAAAGCATCGCCGGCTATGTTGCATACAATAAAAAATTGCTCAACCTCAAAGATGTATACGACGAAAGTGAGCTAGCCAGACACAGTCCGCAATTGAGATTCCTGCAGGATGTGGACAAGCGTACCGGTTATAGAACCAAGCAAATGCTGGTGGCGCCTATCTTAGATGTGGACAGCAAGGAATTGGTCGGGGTTATACAGGTAATCAACAACAAAGGCGGCACGCCTTTCCCTGTGATGGTGGAAGAAGGCGTGGTAGAGCTTGCACAAACACTCTCCCTGGCGCTACGCCAGCGCCAGCAACAAGTCAACACGGTCAAGACCAAGTACGACAATCTGGTTGCAGATGCGACGCTTTCTGCCGCTGAATTTGAACTGGCTACACGTACTGCCCGTCGCAAAGGCGTTGATATAGAAGATGTTCTGATCGATGAATTCCAGGTTAAAACAGCCGCTCTGGGCCAGTCACTCGCCAATTTTTTCGGCGTGCCATACGAACCATACAAGGCGGACCGGGTCAAGCCGGCCGATTTGCTTAAAAATTTGCGCCGTGAGTATGTTGAGAGCAGCCATTGGGTGCCGATAGATGATACGCCTGAGGGATTGATTATTCTCACTAGCGATCCCGAGCGTATACGCGCTTCGCGTGTGGTTAACAATATTTTCCCCAAGCATCGCTTGGTATTCAAGGTATGTCCGCAACGGGAATTTACTGCAACATTGGATATGTTATATGGTGGTGGTGGTGTGGGCGATCTTACCGGGGGCTTTGAAACCGACACCGGTACTATGGATGATCTGCTCAGCTCCATGGGGGACGATGAGGAAGTTGGTGATCTCAATCAGGATGACGTTAACGCTGCCGCCGATAACGAGTTGGTCAAACTGGTCAACAAGATCATCGTTGATGCGTACAAGATGGGCGCTTCCGATATACACGTTGAACCGTCGCCAGGCAAGGGCAAGGTACTTATTCGCTTGCGCAAGGACGGTTCCTTGCTTAAATATATCGAGATACCGTCCACCTATAGAAATGCATTGGTGACGCGACTCAAGATCATGTGCGATCTGGATATTTCCGAAAAGCGCAAACCTCAAGACGGTAAAATAAAATTCAAGAAATACGGACCGCTTGATATTGAGCTGCGCGTTGCCACAGTACCTTCTCAAGGCGGGGTTGAAGATGTAGTGATGCGTATTTTGGCCGCTGGTGAGCCGATCAAACTGGATGAGCTGGGACTTTCCGTACACAATTTGGCAACACTGAAGCGACTTATTACCAAACCTTACGGCTTGTTTTTTGTTTGCGGGCCGACAGGTTCTGGTAAAACAACTACCCTGCATTCGGTATTAGGCTATATCAACAAGCCCGAAACAAAAATATGGACAGCTGAAGACCCGGTTGAAATTACACAAAAAGGGTTGAGGCAAGTACAAATCAACAAAAAAGCCGGAATGGATTTCGCCACCATCATGAAAGCCTTCTTGCGATGTGACCCTGATGTCATTATGGTGGGTGAGATGCGCGACAAGGAAACAGTTTCTATCGGTATTGAAGCATCACTTACGGGTCACCTGGTATTTGCAACTCTGCACACAAACAGCGCGCCTGAATCTATAACACGTTTGCTGGATATGGGTATGGATCCCTTTAACTTTGCTGATGCAATTCTGGGTATTCTGGCGCAGCGTCTGACTAAACGCTTGTGTAAAAAGTGCAAAAAACCGCATATAGCATCACAGGACGAAATAAAATCGTTGTTGACTGAATATGCACAGGAGTTGAACAATACTCCCAAATGGAAACGCGACCCTAATAGTGCATTCAAGGAGTTGTATGCTGAGTGGGTCAAACTATTTGCTGACGCTAAAGGGCAGTTTACTCTGTACGAAAAAGTAGGCTGTGATGACTGCTCGAATACGGGTTACCGTGGACGTGTCGGTCTGCATGAATTACTTGAAGGAACGGATCCCTTGAAAAAGCAAATTCAGGAACATGCACGTGTGGCTGAGTTATTTTCAACCGGACTTGAAGAGGGGATGCGCACCTTGAAACAGGACGGTATAGAAAAAGTCCTTTCCGGTGTAACCGACATGCATCAGGTGCGTGCTGTCTGCATTAAATAAATTTTCAAAAAAGTAGCAAAAGTCAGAAGATGTCAAAATCAGAATCAAGCAACCAGCTGGAAGATGCCATGCTCAATCGTATGGAAGAGCTGAATACCATAGGTATCGCGCTATCCAACGAGAGGGATACTAATCGGCTGCTGGAAAATATTATGGTCGCTGCAAAGCGCATTACCAATGCGGATGCAGGTACCCTTTACTTGCACGATCCTGATAAAAAACTGCTGAAATTTGAAATTATACGTACCGATACCCTGGGTATTGCCAAGGGTGGAACTACTGGCGTTCCCATCACGTTTTACCCAATACAGCTATACGATACGGAAGGCAATCCCAACCATAACATGGTGGTTGCACATGCCGCTCTGAGCGGATCTTCGGTTAATATCCCCGATGCATACAAGGCGGAGGGTTTTGATTTTTCCGGCACCAAATCTTTCGACCGCAAAACAGGCTATCGTTCAACTTCGTTGATGGCTGTGCCCATGCGCAACCATGAGAATGAATTGATCGGTGTGCTGCAGCTTATCAATGCACAGGATCGTCGAAGCGGGAAAATAGTGCCTTTTACCCATCAGGATCAAAGCCTGCTCGAATCCTTGGCTTCACAGGCCGCCATTGCCCTGACCAACCATTTGTTGATCCAGCAAATGGAAGACCTGTTCGAGGCTTTTGTCAGCCTGATTAATACCGCAATTGACGATAAGTCAGCCTATACCGGCGGGCACTGCGCACGTGTTCCTGCGCTGACAATGATGCTGGCCGATGCAGTTAACCGCACCAAACAGGGCCCGTTAAAAGATTTTGAAATGACCGACAAGGACAGGTACGAACTCAAGATTGCCGGCTTGTTGCATGACTGCGGCAAGATCACCACGCCGGTGCATGTGGTGGACAAGTCGACCAAACTGGAAACTATCTTTGATCGCATACACCTGCTGGATACACGATTTGAAGTGCTCAAGCGCGATGCCGAAATCAACATGTTACGTGCCTTAAACAATACCCCCTCCCCTTTCCAGTGTGAGGAGGGGGTAGGAGGTAGTAACGCTGATGCTACTTCGACTCGTTCCGTATATGAAGCACGGATTCGCCAATTGGATGAAGACCGTGAATTTTTACGTCACTGTAATGTGGGTTCGGAAAAGATGGATGAAGCGCATCTGGCACGTATACAGCAGATTGCGGCCTACCAATGGCGCAATGCTGAAGGTGAGATGGTTAATTTTCTGAATGACGAGGAAATGGAAAATCTGTGCATACGTGCAGGCACCTTGACCCATGCAGAACGCCAGATTATTAATCACCATATTGATATAACCATCAAAATGCTGGAATCGCTACCGTGGCCCAAGCATCTTAAAAAAGTACCGGAATATGCGGGTGGGCACCACGAGCGCATGGATGGCAAAGGCTATCCCAGAGGTTTGACGCGTGAGCAGATGTCGGTGCAGGCACGCGTCATGGGCATTGCGGACATATTTGAAGCACTAACCGCCAAGGATAGGCCTTATAAACGCGGAAAAACCCTGACTGAGTCCTTGAATATATTGGGAAAATTCAAGGAAAATGGACACATTGATCCGGATTTGTTCGATGTGTTCGTACGCGAAAAGGTTTACCTGGAATATGCAACAGAGTTTCTGGATAAGGATCAGATCGATCAAGTAGATGAGTTGCTGATACCGGGTTATCAGCAGCAAATTTTATAGTGGCCTAGGTGAAAGTGACAAATATTGTCACAAACTCTGACATAAAAAGGTGTTTAAGTGTGCTTGCAACGTTAAGCACTCTTGCCGTAAACTCTGCGGCGCAGTGAATACAGGGTTTTGGTGTTTTCTGGATTTGCTGGCACGCATCCTGCTTTTAATAAACTACACACCTCGTGTGTTTTATCCAACCCTTCGGAGGAGCATTTAACATGAATAAATTACAAAAAGGTTTTACCCTGATCGAATTGATGATCGTGGTCGCGATTATCGGTATTCTGGCAGCAGTAGCTATTCCTGCGTATCAGGACTATATCGTCAAAGCTAAGCTGGCCAAAGTGACAACTACAATTGATCCACTCAAGCTTGCCTTGGCAATGTATTACCAGGAAAACGGTTCCTTCCCAGGTGCCACTATTGATACAAATACTCAACCTGCTGTAGGAAATGTGTGGACGTCCTTGGGCTTCAACTCCATACCCACAATGCCGGATGAGTTGTCTAGAATCGCTATTGACGGCACAGGACTAACGACTGTAAGGGTTGTTATAACTGTAAGAGCTGGAAAAGTAAAAGCAACCACAATAGACGGTTTGAATATTGGATTTGATGGTTTCCCCGGAGCAACTGCTATGGTTTGGAATTGCGTTGCAGCACCAACGACGGTTACAGACAACATTGCATTGAAATATTTCAAGTGCCCTCCTTATAATTAATTTATCTAAGTTATAAGCTATGAACCCCCAAATATGGGGGTTTTTTTTTGAGATTAGCATGAATTTTTTTACACATTTATAGTGCGTGGGGAATTCTCAACGAAGGAAATGTATGAAAGATACTAAAAGTATAGTTTTTAGTCTGCGAAACTATCTCGGACAACGCGACCGTGGTGTTGTGTTGTTACTTATTGTTGCAGCTGGTTTGGTTTATTTGCCCTTCTTGGGAAACCCATTTATTTTTGATGATGAAAATTTCACAACTGCCAGTTTTATTGAACATTACGGGCAGCATTGGTTCGGTTATGAGTTACGTTGGCTTCCAAATGCAAGTTTGGTCTGGACATACAATCATTTTGATGCGGTATTGACGCATGCGTATCGGTTAACAAGTTTGATATTGCATAGTGCTGTTGCTATAACCCTATATTATTTTTTAAAAGAACTGATCTGGAATGCAGTCCCTGGAAGTGAAGATAACAAGCGGGTAGCGCAGGGCGCATTATTTGCGGCGCTTATATTTACTATACATCCGGTGATGGTTTATGCCGCAGGCTATGTTATTCAACGCAGTATCCTGATGGCGACTTTATTTGTTTTGCTGATGCAATGGTCTTATATGCGCGGGATTGTTTCAGGACAAAAACGATGGTTATTACTGGCGGTCGTGGCTTATTTTTTGGCAGGATTTTCCAAGGAACATAGTGTATTAGCTCCAGTCTTGCTGTTGGCAGAGACTTTTTTGTTGCGAGCCAGTTTGCATGCAAGCCGAAAGGCATTATGGTTTACATGGATAGGTTTTTGCTTAATCGGTTTGCAGATTATTTTACTTGCCAAGGGGGTAATAGGTACGCTTTATGAAGGAGATGCTGCATCCATCTTTAAACAGCAGGAGCTGGTAGCTAGTGGGCAAAAGCTATATGTGTTAAGCGTGATTACTCAGGCGGGATTGTTTTTCAAATATCTACTGTTATGGTTGGTGCCAAATCCTGCCTGGATGTCGATTGATATGCGTGAGCATTTTATTTCGAGCTATGCAGATTGGCAAAGTTGGCTGGGAGTGACAGGATTTGTGGCCTATGGAGTCGCTGGATTTTGGATGTTAACCAGGAAGGGATTTTGGGGATTAGCAGGTTTGGCAATAATTTCGCCTTGGATAATGTTTATTCCAGAATTAGCAAGTGTCAGAGTGCAGGAAATATTTGTACTTTACAGAAGTTACCTTTGGTTGCCGGGCTTGATGATTTTGATACCACTGATATTCATTAAATTATCCGACAAGAAAAATTCATTGGTGATGATATTTGTGATTATGAGTTTGATATTTGTGCCGCTAAGCTGGAATCGATTATGGGTGTTTAGTAATAACTACCTTTTATGGAATGACGCAGCCAAGTTGTTAAAAAATGAAAATGAAACGCTGGCTGTAAGGATTTATTATAATCGTGCGGTCGCTGAAGCAGGTATTGGGATGTGGCCTGAAGCTAAAAATGATTACGAGCGAACAATTGCCGGCTGGGATAAGGAAAATGCCGTTTTACGACACGACTTGGGCGTGACTTACCTTAATTTGGGACGATATGCAGATGCCATGACCCAATTCGACAAAGCCATAACACTTGAACCTAAGTATCCAAAAGCATATTTTGACAGGGGTTTCACACTGAAAAGAATGGGGCAGGATGAAAAGGCTTCGCAACAAATGAGTATAAGTTGTGGACAGGGATACCAGCTGGCTTGCGCAATATTGAAACTGGCACCGGCTAGAAAATAAATTACTGGCTGATTTTTTGGGCGTTCAGAATTGATCTGTACTGTTTCAGTTCGGTTTCTATAGTGGACAACTCCTGGAAATTGTTTCCGGTATGTTTTGCCAGTTCCAACTGCTCTATGGCGCCGCGCAAATTCCCGTGCAAAATGTAATTATAGGCCAGAGCATGGTGTTCCTCCTGATGCCGTCCCAGGGCTGCATAGTTGCGGGCCTGTAGTTCATACAAATAGGGGTCATTCGGGTGAGCAACTACTTGCTGGTTCAGCAAGGTTAGCAATTCTTTGTTATGGTTTGCCTGTAACAACACATCGCAATAATCGTACATCAGGGCTCGATGTTGCGGAAAATTTTGAGTGGCGGTGCGGAAATATTCTATGATGTCTTTGTCATTGGTAATGCTCGCACGGCGTAAATGTCCGGCCAAGGTGGCTATCATGGCATTGCTTTGCACCAGTTTGCTTAGCGGGCCAAATTCCTCATTGGCGCGTGACAATTGGTGATTTTGCAGCAGTGCCATCACCAGGCCATAGCGTTGTGCGGTCAGGTTGCCGAATTTTTCCTTGTACAGTGCATTTGTAAAATAACTTATTGATTCTGTTTGGGTTGATTGCAGGATTTTAAGTTTTGCCCGCACCAAGTAGTAATTTAGGCTGCTGGCCACAGGGTGGAAGGGGTATTGTTCCGCCCGGTTTGCCATATCCGAGATGCGCTCAGTGGTGAGCGGATGGGTGCGCAGGTAGGGTGGCATATTACCTTCAAGCAAGCCTGTGGCTTTTTGCAGGCGCTCAAAGAAAGCAGGCATTGCACGGGTGTCAAAACCCGATTTTTGCAAAACACTCATACCGACACGATCTGCTTCCTGTTCATGCAAACGGGTGAAATTAAGCTGGCGCTGTATGCCACCGGCCTGCACTCCTACTATGGTTGCCATGGCCGCATCCGGGTTGGTACGTGCAGATAAAATAGCTGCGGCGATAAGTGCCATGGAAGCGAGGGAATCGAACTTTT
>JBBQYH010000058.1:0-12032 GCA_038208855.1 Burkholderiales bacterium | reverse complement strand
TAGATGTAGCTGTTTATCCTGATGCGACTTAATTGCAAACTTTACAGGTAATAATCGCATTTAATTTATACCACAATACAGAAAGGCACGTCGCTCACTCATTAAATTTAAGGCTATCAGGATATATTGTTATAACAAATTGAATATATTGAATAATTTGTATTTTAATATAATGTAAGAGTGTTGCGGTAATACTGAAATTAAGAGGGTTGAGCGAACATGATATGTGAAAGAAAAACAATAATGATGCTGACCCGTTTAGTTACCTTGCTGCAAGAGCTCACCACGCCGGAAGTTGTTGCCGATCAGGCTGCGCTGCAAACAAAGTGCGCCATACCGGCTGATGAAATTGCCGCGCTATGGCAACGGGCACACGCATTGCTGGCACAACCTGAACTGCAGCGTTTCTTCGATACAAGCCAATACCAGAAGGCCGATAATGAAATGCCTTATGTTAATGCGCAGGGTGAAGTGAAACGCATCGACCGACTGGTGGAGTTTGACAGTGAAGTATGGGTGCTGGATTACAAGTCCGGCGCAAGTCATGATACCGTGCCATACCGTGCGCAAATGGCCGAATATCGCATCGCGATGCAGAGCGTGTATGCTGGCAAGAAAGTCTGTTGTGCGCTGGTGTTTGCAGATGGCACGTTTAGTGAGGTGTAGTTTTCTGCAAACCGTCTCTTTTGCGAAAATCCAGTAAACTGTCGTTGTATCCCAAAACTTGACGGTCGCTAATACTCAACGAAAGAAAGTATTAGCTGAATCTAACCTGAATTTGGATGTGGCAAAAATAATTTGACATGATTGAAATAATTTATGAACAATTTTCAACAGAGCTAGATGTGGCGATACAGTCCCATTTGGAATGGTCGCGACGGATATTGCGTTGTGCCGTGTTGCGCACTAGTCCAGGACCCGATGTCCTAAGCAGTGAGGCACACACACTTTGCCGGTTTGGACTCTGGTTTGGTGACAACCGCCATTTTTTTGATAAGTTGGACGCAAAAAAAGCCCGTGCACTCGATAATAGTCACCAATCGATGCATGACGCTATTCGGGATATATGTAATGATGTACTGGAAGGCCGGACAGGAAGAGTCGCCAGTTTGAGCACCTTTGAAACAATGCAAACCCTACTCATTGAGTATCTTTCCCACTTCAAGACGCTTGCCAATCAACTCGGTTCGGAAATTGACCCGCTTACAAAACTTCCGCTGCGTCATCGCCTTAAACACAATTTTCATATCCTCACCAAACGCGCAAAACGTCATGCAGAGGTAATTGCGGTGATGATGATAGATATTGATCACTTTAAATCAATCAATGATCAATATGGACATGTGGCTGGCGATATTGTTTTAGCTAGCATAGTAGTTTGCCTGAAACAGGCTTTAAGGGAAACAGATCAGGCATACCGTTATGGTGGTGAAGAGTTTTTGGTACTACTTGAATTATCCACAGCCGACGAAGCTGAAATTGCTGCACAACATGTGCTTGAAGCAATCCGGGCACTATCTGTCCCGTTACCCGATGGAACTATTGTGAAACTTACCGTGACTATAGGTGTTTCACTGGCAATTGAAGGGGCGTCTTTAGAAACAATTATTCATAATGCCGATATTGCGCTTTACAAAGGTAAAAAGTCTGGGCGTAATCGCATTGTTATCGCGCCAAATCTACGCTGATTACTTAATGACAACTCTGGACACGGAGCAAAAGTTATCAATTTTAAAAGCAGCCATAGATAAGGAAAAAACTGTGCTGGTCGGAGCTCCACAATAATGGAAGAAAGAATCAGCGTCCTGGCTTATGCCGTGCGCGGCCGCGTGGTGTTGAAATACTGCGGCCAGCTGGGCTTGATGCTGGCGGTGTTGACGTTGGTGCCACTGGGATTTGCGCTGGTGCAGGCCGATTGGGGCATTGCGGTGCGTTTGGCAATTCTGTGCGCCGGTTTGCTGCTGCTGGGCGGGTTGCCGGCGCGATTGCCGGCGCCGGCACGCATACAGGACAACGAAGCCCTGACGGTGACTGCACTGGCGTTTATCTTTTCTGCACTGTTCATGTCCTGGCCCCTGATGTCGGCAGGCATGCCATTTATGGATGCCCTGTTCGAGGCGGTTTCTGGCGTGACCACTACCGGAATGTCCACACTGGGCAGTATCGAACACCGCTCTGCCACTTTTTTGTTCACCCGCGCCTGGATGCAGTGGTATGGCGGTCTTGGTATAGTTGTCCTGTCGGTGGCATTGCTGCTGGGGCACCATGCCGCAGCGCGCAGGTTGGCTGATCCGGTGGCAAGTGGCGAGGAGCTGATGGTAACGGCGCGCAGCCATGCGCGGCGCAGTCTTATTCTCTATTTGTCTCTCACCTTGTTCGGCGTGGCGCTGGTATGGCCGTTATGCGGTGACGGGTTCAGCGCTTTAGTGCATGTGTTGTCGGCGGTTTCCACCGGCGGCTTTTCCAATTTCGATGCCAGTCTGGCCGGCCTGGGTTCGACATCCGCCACGGTTACGCTGATTGCGTTGTCATTTCTCGGCGCTGTCTCGATGCCTTTGTATTGGCGCATGTTTCATAATGGCTGGGCTGGGGGATTACGCACATTTTTTGATGATGTGGAGCTGCGCGCGTTGCTGGCCAGTTGCCTGCTGGTAGGCGGCTTGCTGACCTGGTTGGGCTGGCTGCATGGTGCACAAGCGCCGTGGTACCACGGCATGTTGATGGCATTTTCCGCTCAGACTACTGCGGGGTTTTCCACCTTGCCGGTGGCGGAGATGGATCCCGCATCGAAGCTTGTGATGATTTTTTCAATGACGGTGGGCGGCAGTATCGGCTCGTCGGCCGGCGGTATTAAACTTTTGCGACTGTTGGTACTGTTTCGAATGTTGCAACTGACGATACGCAGTTCGGCGTTGCCGAGCCATGCCGTGGCAGAACCCTATCTGGCCGGGCAAAAAATTGAAACTGACGATATGCTGCGGGCACTGCAGTTGATTCTGCTTTTTATCGGCATCCTGGTGCTATCCTGGTTGCCTTTTGTGATGTTGGGTTACGATCCTCTCGATGCCTTGTTCGAAGTGACTTCAGCCTGTGGCACAGCTGGTTTGAGCACCGGTATTGCGCGCCCCGGTCTCGAAACCGTGCTCAAGAGTATACTTTGTTTTGACATGTTGGCCGGGCGGCTGGAGATCATCGCCCTGCTGGTGGTTTTGTATCCACGAAACTGGATTGGTCGACGGGGGGAAGTACTATGAGAGCAGTATTCATCGGGGCTGGCGAGCTCACGGTTATGACCGCGCACCAGCTGCTGAAAAGCAAATATGAAGTCATTATTATCGAGCAAAACAAGGAGCGCATCGATGAATTGAGTGCCGACCTGAATGTGGGGTTCATTCACGGTGACGGCAGCAAGCCGGCGATTCTGCGCGAGGCTAACCCGGCTGCGACTGACTTTTTGTTTTGTCTCTCCGGTAGCGACCAGTCCAACATTATCGCCAGCCTGCTAGGTCGTTCCCTGGGTTATAAACGTGTTGTTACACGGATAGAAGACCGCTCCTACGAACATATCTGTATTGAACTGGGGCTGGAAGATCTTATTGTGCCGGACTACACCATAGCCCGTTTTCTGGGGGACATGTGCGCTGGCCATAACCCGCTGGAAGTGTCGGCGCTGATCAAGGGCGATGCTCGCGTATTTTCTTTCGTCGCTACGGAAGAGGACGAAGTACCGCTTGCCGAGCTGCAACTGCCCAAAGATAGCAGGCTGATATTTTTATATCGTAAAGAGAAGCTAGTGTTGCCCGATACCGATATGGAATTGAAGAAGGGCGACGAAGTTGCCATCATTGCGCATAGCAAAGCGGTGCCCGAATTACAAGAACGCTGGGCGCGGACTTGATGACAGAACAGTGCAAGCTACATACCGATAAACTTTATTTTCTTGAATATTTTTTCCTGTTTGATTAAAACTGCCGGCAAAACCAAGATTAATGTATCAAGATGGAGTCAATGAAATGAGCGATCGCTATTTTAGCAGGCACACTTTCGAATTTCTTTCCGCGCTGGCCGAAAACAACAAGCGCGAGTGGTTTGCAGAACACCAACAGGATTACGAAGATTTTGTGCGCACTCCCGCGTTGGACTTCATCAGCGATATATCATTGGAAATGCCGTCGATCTCGCGCCACTTTCTGGCGCAGGCAAAAAAAAGCGGCGGTTCGTTGATGCGAATTTATCGCGATACACGCTTCGGCAATGACAAGACACCGTACAAAACCAATATCGGCATCCAGTTTCGCCATGAAGTGGGCAAGGATATTCATGCGCCCGGATATTATTTGCATATAACACCGGGCGAGTGTTTTGTCGGGGTAGGCTTGTGGCGTCCAGATGCCGATGCCTTGTTCAAGATACGCACGGCCATCGTGGAAAAGAGCGACGCATGGTTGGCGGCACGGGATGATAAGACATTCAAAAAATACTTTACGCTGGAAGGCGATACACTGGTCAATGCGCCGCGCGGTTTTGCCAAGGATCATGTGTTGCTGGAAGACTTGAAACGCAAAGATTTTATTGCTTTGGCGACATTGAGCGAGACAGTTGTGGCATCAAAAAAATTGCGTGCTCAGGTGGTTGAAAGATTCAGGCAGGCCGAAGGGCTAATGCGTTTTTTGTGCAATGCACTGGAATTGCGGTTTTAATATGCTTGTTGTGCGTGTGTGTATTCGGGAAATGATGTATAGCAGTGCGCTGTGATGCGCTAGTCTCTGTGGTTTATTTTTTTACTTTGGCATTAGACTTGCCAGGTTTTCCCCAGGCAGGTGGCAAGTTGCCTGATATCCAGTAGCATACATAATCCTTGCCACCCTTGATGCCGCTACACGTTTGCAATTCGCGATTTTCGCACATGGATTCCAGTGTTGCGCTAAGGTCATCCCATTTGACATGAGATGACAGCAGCGTCTTAAGCTGGGTCAGATCAACAGGCATCTGGCTTGAAGAATTTACCAGTGCTGTTTGGATATTTTCACGTAGCGTGGACGTTGTCATTGTTAATAGCAATCCGCTTTTTATTGGCTAATAATGAACTTCTATCTTACACTGATGTGGCGGATGTAACACCTGCTAGTTGGCCAGAGGCTAAAGTCTGTTTGATATTGGCCGATATAGAATTATCGGAGAGCGATGATGAATAAAATTGGTGCTGTAAATAATATAAGTGACAGTCTTGCTAAACAAAAAGCCGCGCAGCAGCGTCTGGCGCAATCCGGCCGCAAAAAAAATGAAAAGCTCGCAGACAAGCATGCTGCAGAGGATGTTGAGTTTCCGCTGGAATCTGATACGGACTCGATGGTGGGACATTTGCTGGATACATCGGCTTGAGCTTGTATAGGCGTGGACGCTATTATTACTGAGTTGCGAGCAGTAATTAGAGGACGTGCCTACTCAACACAGTCACTGAATTTTGCAGGTCGCTTTTGTTTTGCCGCTGATAATGCCTCTGTAAAATCTGCAGAAAACATATTTATCGAATTTTTAACTGCAACGTATTCCAGACCTTCTGCCAGTGTATGTTCACGGTTGTAATTCAAGCTGTCTTTTATGCCGCGAATTACAAGGGGAGATTTTTCTGCAATGCTGCCGGCCAAATCAAATGCAAACTGCATGAGCGTGTCCCTGTCAGCAAAGCTTCGATTTGTTAAACGCATGGCTAGTGCTTCATCGCCGGAGAATTCTCTACCGGTATATGCAAGTTCCCGGGCCAGACCATCGCCTATTAGTCGTGGCAGACGTTGTAACGTACCCAGGTCGGCGACGATGGCAACATCCACTTCTTTTACCGAGAACCTGGCATCCTGTGTTGCGTAGCGCATGTCGCAGGCTGTTATCAAATCCACGCCGGCACCTATACATGCGCCGTGTATCGCGGCGATTACGGGAATTTTACAGTTCTCTGCCGCGCTTACCGCAGCTTGAAGATCAGTAATGAATGCTTTAAGTCGTGTTTGTTTCAGGTTATCGGGCAGATTGCCAATTTCAGACTGTGCAGAAATGAGCAAATTGAAATCAATGCCGGCGGTGAAGTGCTTGCCCTGCGCACTGAGTACGCAGGCTCTGGCGCTGCTTGATGAAAGCCAGTCAAATGCACTTTTCAGATCCTTCCACATTGCTGTATTCAGCGCATTCGCCTTGTCGGGTCTGTTTAGCGCAATATGTGCCACACCGTTCGTTACGCTGATAAGCAGCGTCTCAAGATTCATGCTGATTCCTTTTCGAGAAAATTTTCATACAGCGTGAGCAGTTCTTTCCTGAATTCATAGCGGTTCATCCAGGCATTGCCTGCATCATTCTGGCGTGGATGTTTTAAGCCAGTCAACTATATATCCGGCTACCTCTTCCCAGCCGGGTTCGCCCAGGATCTAGTGGCCCATGGACTGGAACTCTTTGTAGCTTGCAACCTGCCGATATTTTTTCGCGATGCGACGCACAACGCGCGCGGGGGTTGCGCGATCCAGTGTTCCACTCAGCACCAATGCAGGACAGGTGATTTTTTTTATCAACCCGCGATGCATGGTGAGGGTCAAGAAACCAATAAAATATTTCACATCCAGCTCTGCCCGATTCGTAGACATATTTTGCGTACAATTCCCGTTGTTCATTTTGTGGCAAGCGGTGCAGCACCGAATAGGCCGCTTCAGCAAATGACAGTCGCATGGGGTTTTTCCAGAACCCCCATTTGCTCTGTATGCTCCATGAGCTGCGCAGTAGAGAGGGTGAGAGCCCCATCAAGCCGGCAGGTGCGCTTGGGGACAGCAGAACTAAAGTTTTTGCCAGGCCACGCTCTGCCAGTAACTGTGCAAGCAAACCACCCATGGAGTGGCCGATGATGATGGGTTTATCGCCCAATTGAATTATTTCCTGTTGCAGTGCACCGGCATAATCAAGCAGGCTGGTTGTGCCCAGGCGGGAATCAGGCTTATCTGACGGGTCAATGTTGTGGTAAGGCAGGGTGGTAGTGATGCAACGATAGCCTGCGCTTTCGAATACCCAGCGGTAGTTATCCCAGCACCACGCGGAACCACACATGCCATGTATCATGTAAATGGTTTTTGCCAATTGATCGACTCCGTGACTAATATATTGATTATATTGAATATACGATGATATTAATCGTGAATTTAATTAGATCACATCAAGTTTTTCAGCCTGGCTAATTCATCAAACCTTGCCCTGAAATATTGGTGGCAGGCGGTGTTATGTTCGATGCTGAGCTGGCCGAAGTGGCTCGCCATTAGCTTCATCTAGAAATGAATGTAGGCATAGTGTCGCATCTGCAAATCGATCAATCGGGTATAAGCGTCATGCACTATGGTCACACCGGGCAGCAGGTCCTTGCCGCTCCATCCCTTTGCCTTCATGGTGGCGTTGCATGCTTCAACGCTGACGCCGTGATCCAGCAGTTCCTGTACGATTTTCTCGTTGGGGTTGTAACTGAAAGGATCATCTTCGCGTATGCGATAAGCGGATTCATTCAGCAGCCAATAAACGGTGGGGCCGTGCAGTACGATACTGATATGCAGCTTGTCGGGTGTAACCCCCATGGACTTGTATGACTCCAGCAATCCGCGTACATAGTATAGCGCCTTGCCTACTCCGGCATCCCAATCATCTTCCTTTGCTTCATACACAACCCTGATATCTTGACGCTTCTCTATGTTAATAACGGGATATTGTGCGCTGTTTTTTAGATCGATATTTGTTGCCAGGGCGAGACATGGCAGTGATAAAACGATGATCAGGATGTGCAAGAAAATATTTTTTTCTAAAGCGGGCATGGTGTTTTACCTCGGAGGTTTAGTTTAAATTGCTAGTGTTTACATCTGTCTGTATTTAACCTTGCTATTAATTGAAATTCGGGTGAGTGTTTGAAAATCAGGTGACGATGGGCTGCATGATCAAGGCAATCTGAAGTTCATGACATGGATGTCTGGATAAACTGCATGATTTTTTTAAATTCAGGAATATTTTTGCTTGGGCTATGAAATGATGATCGAGCGGATGTTATTCAAAATCGATTTTTATTGAGTCCATTTGCGGAAACTCAGACCATGGATAAAAGCCTGCAGGAAATCATCACTGCATTCTCTGTAATGTTTGTGACCTTCTTTCCTGAAGATTGCACTGATTTCATTTTTCGTGATATCAAAATCTGCAATGGCCATTAATTTGATCAGGTCATCTTCTTTCAAATCAAAAGCTATCCTGAGTTTTTTTAGAATGCTGTTGTTCGTCAGTATTGCAAGTGTCTGGGATTTTTGGTCTGATTTGCTTTCAATTTTGCCGCGACGATAGGTGATCAAGCCCTCCAGGAAAAAAGTCATCTGTGTATCACTGCACTCAATATAAGCTGTTTCATCTGGCTCAAGTAAAAGTCCGGCAACGGTTGCCTGGTCAATGGAATGTCCGGAGAGCTTGAAAATATCCGCCAGGGCTGAACTGTTGATTTCAAGTAGCTGACCTAAACTGCGTATAACATTATTATTTGTCACCTTTACTCCAAACTTTTTTATTTCCGGCCAAATTGTGGCGGCGGGGTTATATTGTCGAGGCTGAATACTTTTCATTCACTCGCTTATTAAATAGACAGCACAGCTTGGTGTCAACACGAAAAATGTGAAAGAATCAGTTGTGTACAGGGCGGCTTTATATAATGGATATAACCTGGAATTGGATTATCATTGAAAACCACTTGAAGCATAATGATATTTTGTTGTTGCACAAAGATGTACTTATTGTCTATGATCCAAAATCCAAGTGTCTATGTTGACGCTGGGTTTAAAATAAAAAATCACTAAGGAGATCATGCATGAAAAATCCGTTGGATTCATTATGGGGTACAGTCATTTCAGGGTTTGTTCTGACTCTGGTTCTGTTGGTTGTTGTGACTAAAGTTATAGGGGTATAAATAATGGAATTTTTACCAGGATTGGAACGTTGGTTTCATTTGATGGCAGGCGTTATGTTGATAGGTTTGCTTTATTACTTCAATTTTGTACAGGTTGCCGCAGTAAAGGCAGCCACTGCGGATAGTACCAATGCGGGAATTGCCAAGCATGTTGTACCACGCGCTTTGCTTTTCTTCCGTTGGGCCGCACTTTTGACATGGTTAACTGGCGCTGGATTGCTGGGTGCGCATTTTGTATCTGCATTCACTTTCAAGCCGGGTTATGCAATGATTGGTATGGGCGCCTGGTTGGGCACTATTATGCTGATTAATGTATGGACATTGATCTGGATGAATCAGAAAAAGATACTTGGTATCGTTCCTGCAACAGATGCAGAAAAAGTAACTGCACGTCGTGTAGCGTTCCTGGCTTCCCGTACCAATACCATGCTGTCCATTCCTATGCTGTTCTTTATGGCAGCAAGTGCACACAGCGGTCAATTCGGTTTCTGATAGAAGCTGAGTATCTGTATTGAAAAGCCTCTGACTGGGCTGATGTATACGGCGACGAAAGTCGCCGTTTTAATTTGTACAAAACCACATTTTGGCAGCTGAACGCAAGCGGCAAGCTGTGTGTGCAATTTGCATGTAGGCTGCGTTAGTGCATTCTTGCTGTCATAATGTCGGACAAACGGGCGGCAAGCTCAGGCAGCACCAAATCTAAACTGACACATGACTTTTAACTTAAACGCTGCACGTATATTTTTCACACTTTCCTGCCTGTGCGCCTGCGCAGCATCTGCTGATATGCTGGAATGCGCCAACAAGGCGGATAATATCGAGCGGCTGGAGTGTTACGACTCGGTTAATGCCGCGCATCTGCAAGTAAGCTCAGCGGCAGCCAGCCTGCCTGCAGAAAAAGTGACAGAGTCGCGCAGTTATCTCGTGCGCAGCTGGGATCTGGATAACAAGGATGAAGAACTGCTGGGGGAGCACCAATCTCCGCTCAAGCCGCATCATGTGTCGTATTTGATTGTGCGCAAGACAAACGAAACAAACCAGCATCCCTATTCTCCCCTGCATGGCACAGTCGATCTACCGATGCAGATTGACAGCACAGAACTGAAATTCCAGATCAGCCAGAAAGCCAAGGTGCTGAATCCCGTTAAATTGCACTTTCTAGGCATTAGCAGCTTGCGTCTGTGGGCAGCCTATACCCAGCAATCGAGCTGGCAGGCATTCAATAATGGCAACTCTTCACCATTCCGTGAAACCATTTATGAGCCGGAGTTGATCATGACTTTAAGTACGGGTAACCCTGCCGGTTTGAAGCTCATCAATGTCGGTTACATCCATCAATCAAATGGGCTCAATTCATCCCTGTCGCGCAGCTGGAACCGCACCTATGTGCAAGGCGGCTGGGAGTCGGATACTTTGTCCGCATTGGTGCAGGGATGGTGGCGTGTTCCCGAAGACGCTGCTCAGGACGATAATCCTGATATTGAAGATTACGTGGGACGTGCTCAAATTATACTGCGCTGGGCACCTCTTGACGGGCGCCAGGTTGTAGGACTTGTTCTGCGCAATAATCTCAGGCTGGATCAGAACCGTGGCTCTGTACAATTGGACTGGGCGACGCCAGTCAAGCTCAATCAGTCTGCAAAGCTGCATGTTCAGCTAACATCCGGTTATGGTGAAACGCTGATAGACTATAATTTTCAGCAGACTACCCTGGGTTTGGGCGTTTCGTTTCGCGACTGGTAACATGGCATGCTAAAAATCTGACAAGGATTTATGAATAATCTGATTTTGAAAGTGCCACGTTATCTACAGTTGGTTACTGCGGCAATCCTGCTTGCGATTAATGCCTCGGTGACAGGCCTTGCATACGCACAGCCCGCGTCAAGCGCGGAGCAAAAATTTCCCGAGGTGCTTGCTGTCAGTGTCAAGGCACGCGGGAATAATCATTTTGATTTTGATGTTACCATTTCATCATCCTATGACACGCCGCAACGGTATGCGGACGCCTTTCGCGTGATGGGTGCTGACGGCGTTGTGTACGGTGTGCGCACGCTGTTTCATGATCATGCGGATGAGCAGCCCTTTACGCGTGATCTGTATGGCGTAAGTATCGGTGCCGGCGTTAGCCATTTGATAATTCAGGCCAGAGATCGCCAATACGGGTATGGCGGTAAAACCGTAACCGTGACTTTGCCAGGTAGATAGCACGTGTAACAGCCGGGAAATCGAAGCAGCGGAATGCCAATTACGATGATAAAAGGCTTCTCCTGTAGCTATCTAACTCAAGAATATTTTGCCAAGGTTTGATTTTCAAGATTCATGTATGGGCAGATAGAAATAAAATGTAGAGCCTTGCCCTTCGGTTGAATCAAAACCAATTTCCCCACCCATGCGGTCAACCAGTACCTTGGAAATGGCCAGGCCAAGACCGGTTCCACCTTCATTCCTGGTATCTGACGAATCAGCCTGGGAACTTTGCGGATATAGTTTACAACAATACGAGATTGTGGCTCCGACATAACATGCACTGCGTGAATATGAGTTTTCACCGCAACCTGGACTTGCTGTTTTAAAGTAACACCAGGTTGTCTCGATGGATCAGCTCGGGTTCGTCTACATAGCCCAGGATGGACTCTATTTCGTTGCTGGGATGGCGTGCAATGCGGCGTGCTTCGCTGGCACTGTAATTGATGAGGCCGCGTGCAATGTCATGTCCACTGTCATCGAGGATGGCGACAACTGACCCGCGCTGGAACTCGCCCGAAACCGCGCTCACGCCTATGGCAAGCAAGCTTTTTCCATCATTGCGCAAGGCGCGCACGGCACCCGCATCCAGCATGATTTTACCGCTGACCTGCAGATGATCTGCCAGCCATTGCTTGCGCGCATCCAGTGACATTTGTCTGGCGGTGAGCAGGGTACCTATGCTTTCGCCCTGCAGCAGGCGCGGAAGTACATTGGGCTCATGGCCGGACGCGATGGCAGTGTGTGCGCCGCTGCGTGCGGCACGCTTGGCCGCCAGTATTTTGGTGAGCATACCGCCGCGGCCGATACTGCTGCCGGCGCC
>JBBQYH010000057.1:0-12196 GCA_038208855.1 Burkholderiales bacterium | reverse complement strand
GGAACTGTGCTGCAAAATATCGACAACCTCATCATCCTCGACCTGTGAAAAATTGCGGTAAAACTGCCCGACCGCCTGAAAATCCGTTGGCGCTTCAAGACAAATCACTTCATCCGCCATGTCCGCCACTTTTGTCAAGGTATCCGGCGGCGCGACGGGCACGGCACAAATCAATCTGGCCGGATTTCTTGCACGCAAGCCATGCAATGCTGAAATCATCGTCGCGCCTGTTGCCAAACCATCGTCGATCACAATCACAAT
Source organism: Burkholderiales bacterium (assembly GCA_038208855.1). Taxonomy (GTDB): domain Bacteria; phylum Pseudomonadota; class Gammaproteobacteria; order Burkholderiales; family Gallionellaceae; genus 39-52-133. The sequence goes on along the minus strand of JBBQYH010000057.1, from coordinate 11,935 downwards.
GCGGCCGCTTGGGTCTATCGGCGGGCGGATCGGGGTATATTGACTGCGACGCTTGCGGATGGTTTCCATCTGTGTGCGTCTCTCACCTTCGATATATTCCTGACTTGCGCCAGTTGATGCGGCATGCGGGGCGATATAGGCCCAGCCGCTTTCATCAATCGAACCGATCGCCAATTCTGGTTGGTAAGGCGCACGCAGTTTGCGCACCAGCACCACATCAAAATCACCTTCCAGCTCATCCGCTATCACCTTTGCCATCGGCACTGCACCGCGTGGAATAGCGAGTATCAGAGGATTTTTCCCGCGATATTGCTTTAGCCTCTCTGACAATTTAAGTGCTGCGTCATGACGATCATTAAACATATTGTGCCTCCTTGCTATCAGGCTGAAGCAACTCTATTTTGAACTCTGCCTCATAGGGTGGAACATTGCATTCAATGATGTCACCTGGCGCGATATCCAGCCTGACGCCGGCAATATCGCAGCGTACCGGCAACTTGGTAGCGCCTCTATCAACCAGTACGACCGTGCGGATCTCGTCGGCATTTTTACCCGCAAGATATTCAACCGCACGCAGCATGGAATGTCCGCGATACATCACATCGTCAACCACAAGCACAGTGACACCGCTTAAATCGAGGTTTACGTGTTCGGGATTTTCGGTGAGTTTGGTTTCAGGATGAATTAGCTTTAAATCGTCAGAATAACGTTTGATCTGCAGATTCATCAGTGACAAATTATTGAGTTTGAAATTCTGGAGCAATTTTTGATGCAGCATTTCAGCAAGCGGGGCACCTCGGCGCAGTATGCCGACTATCAATACCTTCTGTTTTCCGATAATCAAACCGGCAGACTGCGTAGCCATGTAATCAATCACGGCTTCAAGCTGTGCAGTATCATAAAGACAGGTTCGACTACCGGCTGGTCTGCTTTTCATACATGCTCTCCTGAAAAAAAGCCCAAATCCATATTCCGGATATTGGGCTAATAATAGAAATAACAAACATAATCAGAATTATTGGCTTATTGCATGGATTTCCTGTTTTTAGTGGACTTTTTGCCCTGATTCAGCAATTTCATTTGGGCCCTGCGCAACCGTTCCATGCGCTGACGGATTTCATCAGAATCCATCCATACATCAGATCCCTTCAATACATCTTTAATTTCAGAAAGAGTCAAAAAAGGTTGGCAGGTTCGCGTCATGAATTTCTCGAACCAGGTACTTACCGCATGCACTTCGGCTTGCTGTTCATTTCCCCTACCGGCAAAGCTGCCCGAGTAAATATGGAACAATAACTGACAATTGTCGTGCACGATATATTCGTCGCCAGACAGGAAAATAAACGCCCCCATTGAATAGGCGCGCGCCTCAAGAACCGTAACGACATTCGCGTTCGATGCCTGCATGTTATTGATAATCTGCAAGCCGGTATCAAAATCTCCACCCGAGGTGTTGAGATGCAAATAGACAATGTCGGTCTCGGATGCTGTGCGCAAGGTATAAAACAGATCGGTGTAGTAATGCGACTCCAGAATTGGGCCGCTGATGTAATAGGAAATCTGTCGAACGACGGACTGCCTTTCATGGCGAAGCAAACCCCGGAACAGTTCTACTTTGAGTTCTTCTGCTTCCTGTTCGGTTGGCAATACTGTTGGTTTGTCCGTCATGCTTACTCCCGAAAATTTTATACGTTTCATAATAACTCAAATCATCAAGAGTTTTGTGTGATTGCGGCTTTTGCCAGCTACGATGCCAAATTGACATATTTGGTTAAGCTTCAGTACCTGCATTAATGGACAATATGGTCAAACTCCCGTATCGTTGCGTACTCTTAGTCTGGCATCAGCAGCCCTTTGTTTAACAGCAAATAAATACAACAAAAGCAAACGAAATACCCAATAAAGTGCCAAAAAAATCAACTTATCCGCGTCCGCCATATAACTCTAGCGGCGCCAACAATCAGCATGCTTAAACTCATCGTCAAAATTCTTATCACGCTTGCAATATTATTTGTCATTGCACGCAATATTGACCTGGCAGCGGTATTGAACGTCGTGCGTGGCATGCAAACCAAATATCTGCTGCTGGCATTGCTGATGCAACTATTGAGCGCGGCAATCGCATCTTATCGCTGGTATCTGATCATGCAGCGGCTGAACTTCAAGCAAGGCCCCATGTTTTTTCTGAAAAGCTACCTTAAAGGAAGTTTTTTCAACCAGGCTTTGCCCGGTGGCATTGGCGGCGACGCTTACCGTGTGCTGGAATGCTCCAAATTGCTCAAAAGCAGAAAGCCGGCTTTTTATGGCGTGCTGCTGGACCGCATACTTGGTTTGATAGGTATCTTGTTGCTCAACCTCATTGCAAATATTGCTTACCCGGATTTGTTGCCGGCTCCCATCTTTCATTTGTTGAATGTCATCGCGCTGGGTGGTATCACTGCCGTGATCGTGTTTGCCATGCTGGGCAAAATTGACCGTTTCGCCACTTATAAATTTACCCGCCATCTGCATGAAATTTCCGCCGATCTGCGCCGTGTCTACCATGACCCCAAGGCCATAGCTCTGCATAGTGTCATTTCCGTATTGATACACTTTGTTTCCATGCTGGCCGTGTATTTCCTCGGCATAGGCGTGGGCTTGAATTACGGCCTGCTCACCTTTCTGGTACTGGTGCCGCCGGTCATGCTGCTGACCATAGCACCAATTTCTCTGGCCGGCTGGGGTGTGCGCGAGGGCGGCATGATAGGATTGTTCATGCTGGTAGGTGCAGATAAAACACTGGTGCTGTCGATGTCCGTGTTATATGGCTTGATACTGATTGCCGCCTCGCTGCCGGGCCTGTATTTATTTCTAATGAGTCGTCACAAAGAGTGAGTAAAAAATGAATGTTGATCTGATGCGCAAGGTTGATTATTACGCCGGTGTTCCGCTGTGTTTTCTGGCTACCTTTATTGTAAAACTGAGCGATCTGTTTAGCCGAAACGTTAGACCCCAGCGTGTTTTGCTGATAGAACTTTCTGAAATGGGCAGTGCCATCATTGTGGACCCGGCCATGCAGAAATTGAAAAAAGTGGGTGGAGCCGAACTGTTCTTTGTCATATTCGACAAGAACAAGCCCAGCTTGAAACTGTTGAACAGCGTCGAAGACGACAATATATTCACCATACGCGAAACCGGCATTGTTCCGCTGGCCATCGACACCCTGCGCTTTCTGTGGTGGTGCCGCCAGCGCAAGATCGATTCGGTGATCGACCTGGAATTGTTCTCACGCTACACCGCGCTGTTGACCGGTTTGTCCGGCGCCCGTAACCGCGTGGGCTTTCACGCCTTCCATAACGAAGGTTTATACCGCGGCGCGATGCTTACGCACAAAGTATCTTACAACCCGCACCAGCATATCGTGCGCAGCTTCATCGCGCTGGTCAATGCGCTGCTGTCAGACAAACCCGAGATACCCTACTCGAAAACATTGATAAGTGATGACGAAATAAAATTGCGCCAAGTCAATATCAGCGACGATCAGAAATCCTCGATGCGAACCAGAATCCGTGAAGATTATCCACAATTCGATTCACAAAAACATCAAGTAGTGCTGATCAACCCCAATGCAAGTGAACTGTTGCCACAACGTCGCTGGATGAAGGATCGCTATGCCGAACTGATGCGCCGCATTATTGCGCACAGCAGCAATGCAGTGGTGGTCATCACCGGTGCACCGGCAGAACGTGATGAGGCAGAAGTATTGCGCAAACAAGTGGGTAGCGAGCGCTGCGTCAACTTCGCCGGTCGCGTAAAATTCACCGAGCTGCCAGCGCTGTATCACGTGGCGCAATTAATGGTAACCAACGATTCCGGACCGGGACATTTCTCATCTGTGACTCCGCTTAAAACCTTTGTCCTGTTTGGCCCTGAAACTCCCGCTTTGTATGGCTCGCTGGGCAATTCAACGCCGATCTATGCAGGGCTGGCCTGCTCTCCCTGTGTAAGCGCGTCCAACCACCGCAAGACGGCTTGCAGCGATAATGTATGCCTGCAGGCCATCACGGTGGATCAGGTCTTCAACACCATTCAGCCCTCGCTGAAAACCTGAATTGAATATTTATATGCATTTGATTATTAAGGAATAAATAATGTCGGATGAAATCAACAATTGGGAACGTGGCGTATTGGAAAAACTTGCCCTGTCGGCAATTCAGGAACAACGACGTTCCAGGCGCTGGGGTATTTTTTTCAAGGTGCTTACTTTTACCTATCTGTTCATTATTCTGTATTTGATACTCGGCTATGGCGATGGCTCGCACAGCAGCGGCAAACATACTGCGCTGGTTGAACTGGAAGGAGTTATCGCGCCAAATAATACCGCCAGTGCAGATAATCTGATCGCTGGTCTGCAAGCAGCCTTCGAGGATAAAAACACCAAAGCGGTCGTTTTGCGCATCAACAGCCCCGGTGGCAGCCCGGTTCAAGCCGGCCTGGTCAACGATGAAATTCGGCGCTTGCGTGCGTTGTATCCCGCTATTCCTTTATATGCCGTCGTTGAAGATATCTGTGCTTCCGGCGGCTATTACATAGCGGCTGCGGCGAATAAAATTTATGTCAACAAGGCGAGCATCGTCGGCTCCATCGGCGTATTGATGGATGGCTTCGGCTTTACCGGCACCATGCAAAAACTGGGTGTCGAGCGCAGATTGCTGACTGCCGGCACCAACAAGGGCTTTATGGATCCCTTCTCTCCGCGCAATGCCAAACACGAAGAATTCACAAAAAAAATGCTGGAAGATATACACCAGCAATTCATCAGCGTGGTACGTGAAGGCCGTGGTAAACGCCTGCATGAGTCGCCCGAAATTTTCAGCGGACTGTTCTGGACCGGGCAAAAAAGCATAGAAATGGGTCTGGCCGATGAAATGGGCAGCCTGGGCAGCGTGGCACGCGACGTGGTCAAGGTCGACAACATTGTAGATTTCACTACCCATGAAGGCTTCGCCGATCGTTTGGCAAAGAAATTCGGCGCTGGCGTGGCCAGTGCCTTTCCGGGATTTTCCGGGCAGCTAAACGGCATGACGTTACAGTAAATATTTGTTTCGTTTCTGAAGCTTATCGTTTTTAAAATATTGCAAATAGATACCTATGCGCATACTATGCGCATAAGAGACTTAAAATGACCAATAATCCCACAACGATGACACGAAAACGCCCGGTTAATTTGTCCATCAATGAAGATCTATTGACTGAAGCAAAAAGCATGACTGACAATCTATCTGCGGTTGTTGAATCATTGCTCGCTGATTACATAGCCAAGCAACATCATGAACGCGAACATGCACAAAACAATGCTGATGCCATTTCCATGTCATGGAATAGTTTTAATGAGCTTAGTGGCTCGTTCGCAGATGAGTATTCCACTCTGTAATGGCTCAATTTGATGTACACAAGAATATCGGCAAGAATAAACATGCCATTCCTTTTGTTGTGATTGTTCAATCATCTTTGTATGACAAATATCGTCGAAGAGTAGTCGTTCCGCTCATTAAAACGAGTGAATTAAAAAACACCTCGGTACAGATTGGAACGCGATTAAATCCGGCTTTCAGCATTGCAACTATTGAAGTTGTTCTGCATCCACTCGAAATTGTCTCAGTAGCCGTCGATCAACTGGGTGAAAAAATCACAACGCTGGTTGATGAAGGCGGCAAAATTTCTGATGCGCTGGATGAAGTATTTACACGTTCGTGGTTGTAATTTTGTAACTAATGACTGATAAGTCGCGTTGCAGCCCTTGTAGACCTAGTCTACAAATTTTCGATGCAAGTTGGTGCAGGCGTTACAAATGAAATTTAGGTATTTGAAAGACAGGTAAATAGTATATCGCTTCGCTGAAGCAAGTATTAATCGCGATAGTATAAGGAAACCTACCATGATAAATGTTCAATTAGCCCGAAGATATACTCAATTCTTCAAAATAATATCAGCAATTTTTATTGCTGGTTCAACCCTACAATACTGCCATGCGGCAGATCTGGAAAATTGCAAATCAGACTGTGCATATTACAAATCTGAATGCATCAAGGAAGCGAATAAGGCAAGTCAGCGCGAATGGCAACGTTTTTTAGTGGAAAGCACTACGGATAATTTATTGGCTACACAAGAAGAACAAAAGCGTGCAAAAGAAGAGCGGCGACTTGAGCGACTTGCCAGCTGCGATAAAAATTATTCGAGCTGTGTCATTCATTGTGCAAATCCGGCATTCAAATAAATGTCTTTCCAACCTCTACAGCATGACGCTGCTAAAGACGTATAAATAACCAGGAATAATGAATCTAACCTCAACTTTTAAGATTGTCCTGCTTGCCACGCTGGCGTTCAAGCTCATTCTCGCCAGCGTCATCCCCATGTCGGGTGATGAAGGTTATTTTGTGCTGTGGGCGCAGCATCTGGATTTTGGCTATTACGACCATCCGCCGATGGTGGGCTGGTTTTTGCATTTGATGTTGTATCTGGGCAGTGCGGAAGTCATTCTGCGTTTACCCTCCATATTGACTCCCATGCTGATCAGTATTGGCATTTATCGCTTGCTGAAGCCGCTGGATACAGACAAGGCGGCATTGATCGCGATACTGTTTCTGCTATCGCCGCTCAATCTGCTCAATGTACTGGTCACCACCGATACGCCGCTGATTTTGTTTGCCTTCTTCTCCATGGCTTCGCTGTATAAGGCGTTGCAAAATAATAAAATGGGCTGGTATGCGCTGGCGGGAATATTTTTCGGGCTGGCATTCCTGTCCAAATATTTCGCCGTCTTGCTCGGCCTGTCCTATCTGGCCTATCTGCTATTTTCTGCCAAAAGCAAACAGAAAACCGGCGGTTTTGCCTTGCTGTTTTTAGCCTCCCTCCCCTTTGCCCTTGTCAATATTTACTGGAACTACACGCACTGCTGGGACAACGTGCTGTTCAATCTGTATACGCGCAATGAAGGTACACATTACTCCTTTGCCACCGTGGCAATGTTTCTCGGCGCGCAGTTATATTTGATGACCCCACCACTACTGTGGCTGGTTTACAAGCAGCGTGAAAATTTCTGGCAAAACATTAAACGCGATAATTTCCAGATATTTCTATTTGTTTTTCTGCTGCCGATGGCGGTGTTCTTGCTGCTGTCGCTGAAGAAGGTAATAGGTTTGCATTGGGTACTGGCCTTCTATCCCGCGCTATATTTGCTGCTATTCCAGTTATTACCGCGCAACGCGCTGCAGAGTTTGCTTAAATTCATGCTGGGTTTCAGCGCCTTGCATGTGTTGGCAATCATCGTCATTGCTGCCCTGCCTATGGATACCTGGAAGCACAACAAACTGTATGGCGGCATGGTGTTCATGTTCGAGCATGCAAAAATTGTCGAACAGATAAAACCCTATGAAGCACAGCAATTTCTGCTGGCCACCGATGGTTACTCGCCTTCGGCCACCATTTCCTACTATTACGGCAAGGAATTTTTCGTCTTCGGTGAAGGCGGCTTGCATGCACGGCAGGACGATATGCTCACCGACTTCCGTGAATTAAAAGGGCGCAATATCTTGATTTTGTCGAAGTCACCTCCCGAGATGAGCAGCTATACACCTTATTTCGCGCATGTAGAAACGCGTACCTTCACGCTGCGCGAAGCAACTTTCCATCTGGTGCTGGGCTATGATTTCAATTATGAAAAATACAAAGAAGGTGTGCTGCTGCCTATAAAAGACAAATATTACAAAATTCCGGCTTACCTGCCGCATACACCGTGCTATTTTTGCAGCAAATATTTTCCAGAGAATTAACAATAGAGTGCAGTTGACTGCTAAAAACAAATGCCCACATTAACCAAACCCATATCCGGCTGGGGACGCTATCCCTTACAAACATGTGAACTGGAGCGCCCAGAACGCTATGCCGATCTGCGCCCCACCACCACGACGCTGATTGCGCGTGGCCAGGGCCGCAGCTATGGCGATGCATCGCTGAATGAAAATGGCCGTGTCATCCTCACCGAACGTCTTGACCGCATGCTCGAGCTGGACGCCAAGCAAGGCATCTTGAAGGCAGAAGCGGGTGTAACCCTGGCAGATATACTGCCGGTGATCGTGAAGCAGGGCTGGTTTTTGCCGGTAACTCCTGGCACCAAGTTTGTTTCGTTGGGTGGCTGCGTAGCCGCAGATGTGCACGGCAAAAACCATCATCATGAAGGCGCCTTCGCTGAACACGTGCTTAGCCTCGTGTTGATTCTCGCCGATGGCAGCCATATCAATTGTTCTGCCACTGAGCATGCGGATATATTCTGGGCCACCGTGGGCGGCATGGGGCTGACAGGCATTATTGCCGAAGTCACCATCAAACTGCTGCCCATCATGACCGCGCAGATGATGGTGCAGCACCATGCAGCAAAAAACCTCAAACAACTTTTCCAGATGCTGCAAGACCCGGCCCTGGATGACCAATATAGCGTGGCGTGGATAGACTGCCTCGCCAGCGGCAATGAGCTGGGCCGTGGCATTGCAATGTTCGCGCATCATGCCGGCACCAGCGATGTACACAATTCCACACCGCTTACCAGCAAACACAAACGCAGCCGATCGCTGCCTTTCAATTTACCCGCATGGCTATTGAACCCGCTTAGCATCAGCCTGTTCAATAAAATTTATTACTGGAAGGAAGCTAGAAAAAAGCGCCCTTTCCTGAGCGACTACGACAGCTATTTTTATCCGCTGGATGCACTGGCCAACTGGAACCGCATGTATGGCAAACGCGGTTTTGTGCAATACCAATGCGTGCTGCCGGAAGCCACCGCGCTTGAAGGTTTGACCGCGCTATTGAAGGAACTTTCCGCCAGCCGCCGCTCTTCCTTCCTCGCTGTGCTGAAACGGTTTGGCGCACAGGGCAAGGGCCTGTTGTCCTTCCCCATGCCCGGCTACACACTCGCGTTAGATCTGCCCATACGCAACAAGGGCTTGTTCAGCCTGCTGGATAAACTGGACAATATTGTGCTGCAACATGGCGGCAGAGTTTATCTGGCCAAGGATGCGCGTGTGTCTGACGAGTCATTTAAAAACATGTACCCGCGTTATGAGGAATGGTTGAAAATAAAAAACAAAATTGATCCGGCGCACCGCTTCAGTTCCAGCCTGTCGCGCAGGCTGAACATTACCGGGAGCGTAAAATGAGTGGCAATGTATTGATACTGGGCGCCACTTCCGCCATCGCGCGCGGCACCGCGGCTGCTTTTGCCGCCCGCGGTGATAATCTGTTTCTGGCTTCGCGCGATATGGACGAACTGCAGCGCATTGCCGCCGACCTGCGTGTACGCTATGGCGTAAAAGTCTTTTGCGCGCTGTTTGATGCTGCGGCAACAGACAGTCACCCCGGATTTTTTCAGAATGTGGTCAGGGAAATGCAAGAGCTGTCCGGTGTGGTGCTTGCCTTTGGTCTGCTCGGAGATCAGCAGGCCGCGCGCGACTTCAGCGTGGCCGAAAAAATTATCAGCAGCAACTTTACCGGTGCGGTTTCCATCCTCAGTCTGTGCGCCAACCATTTTGAACCGTTGAAGCGCGGCTTTATCATCGGCCTGAGCTCGGTGGCAGGCGATAGAGGCAGGCAAAGCAACTATGTTTATGGCGCGGCCAAAGGTGGCTTGAGTTTGTTTTTGCAAGGCTTGCGCAACCGCCTGTATCCCAGCGGCGTGCGCGTGATAACAATCAAGCCCGGCTTTGTTGATACCGCGATGACCTTCGGCCTGCCCGGCCTGTTTCTGGTGGCCTCGCCCAAAACCATCGGCCAGCAGATAGTGCGTACGCTGAACAAATCGGCCGATGTGGTTTACCTCCCCGGATTCTGGCGCTACATCATGCTGATCATCAAACATGTACCGGAATTTATTTTCAAACGGATGAAAATGTGACGCAGCCACAACCGCACAAACCGGTGGTGGCTGCCTTCGATTTTGACGGCACTCTCACCCGTCGCGATTCGCTATTTCCGTTCTTGCTGCATATCGCAGGGCCCGTTAAATTATTAAATAAAATCATAATGTTATCGCCAGTATTGGCAGCCTATGCGGTGGGCTTGCTGCGCAACGATAGCGCCAAGGAAAAAGTACTGCGCAGCTTCCTGGCTGGCATGGAGATGGATGTCCTGCAACAGCATGCTGTGCAATTTGCTGCAAACAAATTACCTGCCTTGCAACGTACCGTAGCGATGCAACGTTTTCACTGGCACAAGCAGCAAGGCCACCGCTGCGTAGTGATCAGCGCCTCGCTGGAGCTCTATTTGCGACCCTGGGCACTTAATGCGGGTTTCGATGATATTCTGGGTACACGCTTGGCTCTGCTCGACAACACACACACCAGCGGCAGGCTACAGGGAGAAAACTGTTACGGCGCGGAGAAAATGCGCCGCCTGGAAACCTTGCTCGGCCCGCGCGATGGCTATACCCTGTACGCTTACGGCGACAGCCGCGGCGATAAAGCGTTATTATCCGCGGCAGATTTTCCTTTTTACAAAAAATTTACGGATGATGAGAGATTTAATTCTAAAGCATCAAATCCCCCCTAGCCCCCCTTTACTAAAGTGGGGAACAAATTCAGAGTTAGTTTTCAAATATGTGCATAGCAAAAGTTACAATGAATAGCGAAATTTGAAACAGAACACTGAGCCCACTTTGACAAAGGGCGCGGTGAACGAAATGAACGGCGGATTTGTTTGGACTTTGATGGAATATACACATGCATGATTGAAGCTGCTCAAATCCCCCCTAGCCCACCTTTACTAAAGTGGGGAACAAATACAGAGTAAATTTTCAAATACGTGTGTAACCAAAGTATCAATGAATAACGAAATTTGAAACAGAACATTGAGCCCACTTTATCAAAGTGGGAAACAAATACAGAGCAAATTTTCGAATATGTGCATAGCAAAAGTTAAAATGAATAGCAAAATTTTAAACAGAACACTGAGCCCACTTTAGCAAAGGGGGCGGTGAACGAAGTGAGCGGGGGATTTGTTATGCAACCGTACAACAAAAATCTGAAGCCATTTGCTCGCTCTTTACGCTCAAATATGACCGACGCAGAGCAGTGTTTATGGCAAAGAATCAGAAACAGACAGATTAATGGCGTACAGTTCTATCGACAAAAAACCTTGCTGTCGTTCATTGTCGATTTTTACAGCCCGAGAACTAAATTGGTCATAGAACTGGATGGAAGTCAGCATTATGAAGCAGATCATATGACCAGGGATCAGCAACGTGATCTGCAATTGCTTAAAGCGGGCATAAAGGTTTTGCGCTTTAATGACAGACAGGTTCTGACCGAAACTGAAGCCGTATTGAACGTAATTTATCATGCAACGATAAAGAAAAATGCTATGCCTATGAGCATCCAGAAACAATCGTTTTAAAAAAAGGTTGACGATGAAACAATCCGTAAACAGCAATATGATCGCTTTATTGCGCCTGATGCGCCCCCATCAATGGGTTAAAAATGGCTTTGTGCTGACTGGCTTGTTGTTTGGCCACGCCTGGCATTCCCCCAACCTGGTGCTGCACGCGATCATGGCCTTTGTTGCCTTTTGCCTGATCTCCAGCACCATCTACATCATCAACGACATCGTGGATCTGGAACAGGACAAACTGCACCCGAGCAAACGCAACCGTCCCCTGCCTTCCGGCAGGTTGAGCATTGCCAGTGCGCTCAGGCTTGCTGTAGTGCTAGGTGTGAGTGGTTTGGTGCTGGGTTATTTTGCATCTGTATCGGTAGCCGTCATCCTGCTGCTTTATACCGTGATGAACATCGCCTACTCGTTTAAGCTCAAACATGTGGTGATACTCGACGTGTTTATTATTGCCACCGGTTTCATGTTGCGTATTCTTGCCGGTACGTTGGGGCTGGGCATACCGCCTTCGCAATGGCTA
>JBBQYH010000056.1:0-12249 GCA_038208855.1 Burkholderiales bacterium | reverse complement strand
CGATTGAACCAACCTATTCAACTATTATTGCGGCCCAGTTGAGCGGGGGCGCGTTGATGTGGTTGGTCGGGCAGGGCCAACCACCGCGACGAGGATGGACAAGTTTACCGAAACAATGCTGGCCAAGACCGGGTTGATCGGCATGGTGGGCAAGGCAGAACGCGGTAAAACCGGGATTGAAGCAATCAAGAAACACGGCGCGGTTTACCTGATTGCCGTGGGCGGTGCGGCTTATCTGGTTTCAAAAGCTATCCGCAGTGCGCGTATTGTTGCTTTTGCCGATCTTGGCATGGAAGCGATTTACGAATTTGATGTGGAAGACATGCCTGTGACGGTGGCGGTTGATACACAAGGACGCTCGGTACACGAAATCGGCCCGGCAGAATGGAAGAAGCGCATTGGTTCGATACCGATTCGTGCAGTGTAGTTAGTTAGCGAACATATAAAATTTCGCCAACCGTAGCGAGCGACTGGAGAGCAACGCAGCTATCCTGGCGCGCAGTAGGTTGGTAACAGTTTGGCGGGTCTCCCCGCATTGTAGTGTAGCAAACCTGGTCAGGTCCGGAAGGAAGCAGCCATAGCTATGTTCTGCAAGTGCCGGGGGTAAGGCTCGCCTCCCTTTTTAGAGAGGGCGATAACGCCCTTTTTATTGTGCAGTGTCCAGGCTTTTTGTCTTTAAGCCACTTTCATCAAGCTTTTCTGTTTGACCTTGCGGCAAAACCTGCCGAATAAACGTGTTAGAATTCATGCTATTAAAAATAGGCTGGCGCCGCAATGGCCTTGTATATTTTAACTAGTTGATTATATTGAGATATTAACCTTGTCTGCTTCCTCTGTCTTAGCGCGTAAATGGCGTCCCAGAAACTTCGCCCAACTGGCGGGGCAGGAGCATGTTGTGCAGGCTTTGAGCAATGCTTTATCACAAAATCGACTGCATCATGCATATCTGTTTACTGGCACGCGCGGTGTGGGGAAAACGACAATTGCGCGTATTTTTGCAAAATCTCTGAATTGTGAAACGGGCATTACCGCAACACCTTGCGGCACCTGTAGCGCGTGCACCGAAATCGACAGCGGACGCTTTATTGATTTGATTGAGCTTGATGCCGCGTCGAATACGCAGGTGGACAATATGCGCGAACTGCTGGAGAGTGCTTTGTATGCACCGACCAGCGGGCGCTTCAAGGTGTATATCATCGACGAAGTGCATATGTTGTCGAAGTCGGCCTTCAACGCGATGTTGAAAACGCTGGAAGAGCCGCCTGCGCACGTCAAATTCATCCTGGCCACCACCGATCCGCAGAAAATTCCGGTTACGGTCTTGTCGCGCTGCCTGCAGTTCAATTTGAAACAATTGCCGCCGGTTTTGATACTCAAACATCTGCAATTTGTGCTGGAACAGGAAACTATTCCGTTTGAGACAGCTGCGCTGAATCTGGTGGCACGCGCAGCGCAGGGCAGTATGCGCGATGCGCTGAGTTTGATGGATCAAGCCATAGCCTATTCCGATGCAAAAGTGGAAGAGGTAACGGTGCGCACTATGCTGGGCACGATAGACCAGAGCTATTTGTTTGATCTGCTGCAAACCTTGCGTGCGCAAGATGGTGCGGGCTTGTTGCGCATTGCCGATGACATGACCTTGCGCAGCATGGCCTTTGATGCGGCGCTGCAGGATTTGGCATCCTTGCTGCACCGCGTCGCGTTGGCACAGACTATTCCCGAGGCAATACCCGATGATGAGCCTGAACGCGTGCGTCTGTTGCAGCTTGCGCAGCAATTCAGTGCAGATGAGATTCAATTGTTCTATCAGATTGCGATACACGGGCGTAACGAAATCAATCTGGCGCCGGATGAATATGCCGGATTTACCATGACACTATTGCGCATGCTGGCATTTGCACCTGCAGGAACCGCTATTGCGGCAGCCGTAGAAACCAGCACGGCTCAAACTGCACATCCACTTAAACAGGTGTCAGCGCCTGCAAAACCTGTAACAGCACCGGCAGTTGTCAAAGCGGCCGAGGTGCCAAAAATGACGCCTATTGCAGGCAGTACAGAGCTAGACTGGAATGTGTTATTGACGCAACTTAATGTACAGGGTATGGCGCGCGAGTTGGCCAAGAATTGCGTATTGGACAGTTTTGTAAGTGGCAAAATCAGCCTGAGCCTGGCGCCGCAACACAAACAATTTTTGAATAACAAGATGGCGCAAGAAAAGCTGCAATCGGCTTTAAGTGAATATTTTGCTCAACCGGTTCGCTTGCATCTGGCAATTGGTGCGCCCGGGGAAGTTGCCACGCCAGCCGTGGTTGAAAGACAGGAGAAGCAGGAACGTCAACAGGTAGCGGCAGATGCAATTTTACAAGATCCGTTTGTGCTTGAAGCACAGGCGCAGCTCGATGCGCAGATCATAGAGAATTCCATAAAGTTTATACAATAGTAGTACGGAGGATGTAGAAGATGATGAAGGGTGGATTAGGCGGCTTGATGAAACAGGCCCAGCAGATGCAGACCAACATGAAAAAAGCCCAGGATGAACTCGCCAAGGTTGAAGTGGAAGGTCAGGCGGGTTCAGGCATGATTAAAGTGATCATGACTTGTGCTTATGAAGTGCGCCGGGTAATACTCGACGACAGCCTGATGGGCGACGATAAGGAAATGCTTGAAGACTTGATAGTCGCGGCAATGAATGATGCGGTTAAGCAGGCTGCTGCAACCAGCAAGGCCAAAATGAGCGGCTTTGGTGCAGGCATGAATTTGCCGCCCGGCATGAGTTTGCCATTCTGACCTTGAATCAGGAAAATTCTTTGCCACAGAGAAAACAGCATCCACAGGGAGTGTCGAGGATGTTTTTCTCTGTGCACTCTATGTTCTCTGTGGCTGATTCGGTGGGGTATAAATGAAAACACCTTCCAGTCTGGAAGCGTTGATATCCGCACTTCGAGTTTTGCCCGGTGTGGGTCCAAAATCTGCACAACGCATGGCTTATCATTTGCTGCAAAGGGATAAACCTGCGGCCCTGAGGCTTGCGCAGGCACTGAGCCATGCAGTTGAAACTTTGCATCATTGCGCCAAATGCAATAATTTTTCTGAAGAAGAAATCTGCGAGTTGTGTCGTTCACCGCGACGCGATGCAAATTTCTTGTGTGTGGTTGAAATGCCTGCGGATCTTCTGATGATGGAGCAGACGCAATGTTATCAGGGGATGTATTTCGTGCTGATGGGGCGCTTGTCGCCACTGGACGGCATCGGTGCGCGCGAATTGCATCTGGACAGATTGGTCAAGCGTGTGCTGGAACATCCGTGCGAGGTTATTCTGGCCACAAATTTTACGGTAGAAGGTGAAGCAACAGCGCATTACATAGCGACGCTGCTACAGGCGCAGGGTATCTTGGTGTCGCGTATTGCGCGCGGCTTGCCGGTAGGTGGTGAATTGGAACATGTGGATAGCGGCACCCTGGCACAGGCTGTGCTTGAACGACGCGAGGTGGCAGGATGAAGCAAGACGAAGAAAAAGACGCAGTGCAGGGCGAGAAAATTCAAAAGGTATTGGCTCAGGCCGGGGTTGGCTCTCGTCGTGCTATGGAGGAATGGATAGTTGCGGGGCGGGTTACGGTTAATGGCGTGCCTGCCACCCTGGGCATGCGTGTAGTCGAGGGCGATATACTGCGTGCAGACAGCCGCACGGTACTTGTGAAAGCGCAGGCCGAGCAGGATCCGCCGCGGGTATTGCTGTATCACAAGCAGGAAGGTGAGATTGTCAGTCGTGACGATCCGGAAAAACGCACCAATGTATTTGAAAAACTGCCGAAATTACGCGGTATGAAGTGGATAGCAATAGGGCGACTCGACTTCAATACTAGTGGCTTGTTGATTTTCACTACTTCCGGCGAGCTGGCAAATCGATTGATGCACCCGCGCTTTGAAGTTGAGCGTGAATATGCGGTGCGCGTGCAGGGACAGATGACATCTGAACAGATGAAACAAATGGTAAACAGTGGTATTGAGCTGGAGGACGGCCCTGTAAAGTTTGAAAAATTAACCGATGAAGGCGGCGAGGGTTTCAATCACTGGTACCGGATAGTAATGAAAGAAGGGCGTAATCGCGTGGTACGGCGCACTTTTGAAGCGCTGGGTATGGTTGTCAGCCGCTTGATGCGGGTACGTTTCGGCATCGTCAATTTGCCACCCAGCATCAAACGCGGCAAGATGGCCGAGCTGGGCAGCGGAGAGGTCGACATGATACTGGACTGGGTAGGACTAACAACTCAAGCCCTTGAACAAGATGAAGTAGTTAACAAAAAAGGCAGTTTTAATGGCAAGGCAAAGCAAGTAGAAAGTGAGTCGTCACGAAATAGCCATCGCAATGAGGTTGGTAAAAACAGTTCGACTGGATTTGGCAAGACTGGAAAGCACCCCGGCAGGGGAGTTTCCGGCGCTGGCCGGCACAAAACTAAAGCTGGTGTGAAATGATAACTATCATTAAAATCCGTAGGCTTGGGTAACATTGTTAAATAAAGTTATAATCTGTACCGAGTAGTTAATATCAACTAGAAACGAGTAGTCAAAATCAACTACAAAAGACTTGGGAAGTATGGAAGAACGGGACAATAAAACCATCATATGCAGTGTGTTATTTCTGGATATTGTGGAATATTCGCAAAAAAACGTTTCAGGGCAAATTTCCCTGAAGGAGGGTTTTAACGTTTTTTTATCGACGGCCCTGAGTGAAATTCCAGTCACGGATCGTATTATTCTGGATACCGGTGATGGTGCCGCGATCAGCTTTTTGGGCGATATTGAAGATGCACTTAAAGTGGGGTTGAGCATGCGCCATAGCCTGCTGACTGCCGGCGTATATATGGATACGCCATTGATGGTCAGGATGGGTATCAATCTTGGACCCGTGCGACTCGTCAAGGATATCAACAATCAGCCAAATATAGTTGGTGATGGCATAAATGTGGCGCAACGAGTCATGGGTTTTGCTGACGTGGGCCAGCTGCTGGTTTCACGTTCCTACTATGATGCGGTATCAAGGATATCGCAGGAATATGCAGGCATGTTCCATTATCAGGGATCGAGAACCGACAAGCATGTGCGCGAGCACGAGGTTTATGCCATTGGTTACCCTGGTGAATTTTCCCTGGTATCCAAGGTTTTGTCGACTAAAGACAAGTTAACCCAGACCATGGCTGCATTTCAAACGGAATTTACGCGTTTGGCCTCACTGATGGTAGACAATTTCCAGGGGGCATCGAAAAAACAAAAAATATTGTATATAAGTGCCCCCTTGATGTTCCTGATATTAGTGGTTGGCGGACTTGTAATCATGAATCACGGGACGCTTGCTCCTGAGAAGCAGGTGGTAGTGAGATATTATCCCGATGCAGAACAAACAGCTTCACCATCGGAGAGTGCGTTGACTGTAAAAAATTCGGGCATAGTCGATGATGATGCCGCAAAACAAGGGAAAGGAGCAAGCTCAGCAGAGCATGCAAAAAATAGCGGCAAGCCAAGTATTGCACGGGTACGCACCCTGGAACAAACTACCGGTGCAGTAGCGGTAATGAAGCTGGTGGTTTTGCCATGGGGAGAAGTTTATCTTGATGGTAGAATGCAGGGCATTTCTCCGCCATTGCTGGAGTTGCAGGTTGCACAGGGCAAGCATGAAATTGAAATCAGAAATACCAAATTCCCTGTTTACAAGCACACGATACAGGCTACGGCTGGCGAAAAAATTACTATTAAACATACCTTTTCAAATTGAGTTTATAAGGATGGCGGTATTGCTGCGCATAAATAACTTAATTCTGGCCGCATTGGTTTTCAGCATATTGGGCGGATGTCAACACACGGGTTCATTGAATCCATTTGCATGCGATTCTACGCAGAATCGTAGTCCTTCCTCGCCTGCGGACAAGAAGTTGAACTATGGCGTGTTAAGTTATGAAGAAGGCAATTATCAGGCTTCAGTCATGGCGTTGCAGGGCGTATTGGATAATGGATTAAGCAGTACGCCGGAAAAGGTCAAGGCATATAAATATCTGGCCTTTATTCAGTGTGTTTCCGGCCGCGAAGCCATGTGCAGGGATTACTTTAAAAAGGCGCTTGAAATTGACCCGAATTTCAATCTTGATACTGCAGAAGCCGGCCATCCTATATGGGGACCGGTATTCAGAAGCGTCAAGAGCAAGTCTGCAAAATAAGCTATGATCTTTGGATATAAACATCAACAGTGGCCGGAACTATGATTAGCCAGCTTGGGCGTTACAATATAATTGGTGAGCTCGGTCAGGGCGCAATGGGTACGGTCTATAAAGCTGTAGATCCGTTGATTGATCGTGTTGTTGCGATCAAAACTATCAATCTGAGCCTGGCACTGGAAGAGAAGGATGAATACGAATCCCGTTTTTATCAGGAAGCCAAAGCCGCCGGCCGCTTGAGTCATCCCAATATAGTGACTATTTACGATGTGGGCAAAAGCGGTGAAATTGCCTATATTGCAATGGAATTTCTGCAGGGGCGTGAATTGCGGGATTTGCTGAATGACGGCCAGCGCTTGCCGGTCGATCAGGTTATCAATATCGTCGCCCAGGTTGCCCAAGGACTGGCTTATGCACATGAGCACGGGATTGTTCATCGTGATGTCAAGCCATCCAATATCATGATAGTACGTGATGGACATGTGAAAATCACTGATTTTGGCATAGCCCGCATGGCTTCTGCGGCCGTGCGCACCCAGACGGGCATGGTGCTGGGTTCACCAAAATATATGTCGCCTGAACAGGTCGTAGGCAAACTGACAGATCAGCGTTCCGATATATTCTCATTGGGTGTCATGTTGTATGAGATGCTCACAGGCCAAGCTCCGTTTGCCGGTGAGAACGTCAATGCCATCATGTATCAAACATTGAATAGTGTGCCTCCTCCCCCAAGCTCGCTGAGTCCCAATGTGCCCGAGATGCTGAATTTCATTGTAGCCAAGGCGCTGGCAAAGAAATTGGAACATCGTTATCAGGATACCAAAGAGTTTGCCACGGATCTTTATGCCTGCCGTGACCGTTTACCGCGTCCGGCGACACCACGCGAGCCAACAAAGCCAAGTGCTGCGGCTCACAGCAGGGCAGACATGATTCCTGATGGAAAACTTGTGGATACCAGTGAGGATGAGTCCAAACCGGTATCCACATTGGGCTTGTCTGCGGCATTTGATTCGGCTGCGGCCACCATGCGCCTGGCTGCGCTGACAGGTACTTTGGAAGAGGTCGAGGAGTTTTCCAGAACATTTAAAATGCCCATACCGACACTGGAAGAAATCAACCGTGCGGCACCGGCATTGTCGAAAGTAGCTGTGCCAACGGTTTTAAAGCCCAAAATTGAACCTCCATTGTTTGCCAAACCCAAGCCGGTTGCAGTGGCATCGCATCAAAATAGAATAGTTGCGGAAGCTGAGGTTGAAAGTAAATCTGGCAGCAATGTGCTGTTGATAGGGGTAATCGTGTTGTTTGTACTGGGCTTGCTCGCGCTATTTGTTTTTAAAAAATAAAGCCATCAATTTTTCTTCTGCTGATAAGAAATTGCCGCATTTTTTCAAGTTTCATCGTTCACGCATTTTCGCAATTCTCCTGTTTGCTGTCTATGGCCTCGCCATCATCATCGTAATTCAGTTGCCGTTGGCAGTAGTGTTCAAATATATATTCTCACTATTATTGGCATGCGCATTGTTTTATTACTTGTGGCGTTATGCCTGGCTATTGTCGCCATCATCAGTGGTGGGTATGCGTATGGAAGGCGCGGATGTGTTTCTGATATCCCTGGATGGACGGGAAATGCAGGTGCAAATTTCAACGGAAACGCTGGTGACACCTTTTATTACCATAATAATGGTGATTTCCTGCTTAACAGGGAAGAAGCTTTCCGTCATGATATTTCCTGACAGCATTGAAACTGAGCGCTTTCGCGAGATGCGCGTACTTGTTAAGTGGGGTGGTTTTGATACTCCCGGCTAATTTTATAGTGCTAAGAGTGTGTAATGTGTGCAAGATAGTTGGGCGATGCAAGGATGCTGGGTATGCCCTGGGTAAGCGTTTCCGGGTAGTCCTTGCTAAAATGCAGCCCGCGGCTTTCGTGTCGCGACAAAGCGCTCTGCACTATAAGGTCTGCACTTAAAACCAGATTCCTCAGTTCAAGCAAGTCTGCACTGACATGGAAGTGATTATAATACTCATTGATCTCCTCGTGCAGCAACTGGATGCGATGTTGTGCCCGCTGAAGTCGCTTTGTTGTGCGTACTATGCCAACATAATCCCACATAAAGCGTCGCAACTCTGCCCAGTTATGGGAAATAACCACGGCTTCATCCGCATCCGTTACCTGGCTTTCATCCCATGGTGGCAACGATATGTACTCACCCCGCTCTTGGTTTAGTATGTCGTTGGCTGCTGCTTCAGAAAATACCAGACATTCAAGCAGGGAGTTGCTGGCAAGCCGGTTAGCTCCATGCAGACCGGTGCAGGCGGTTTCACCGATCGCATACAGTTGTTTGACATCGGTGCGTCCCTGCAGATCTACCAGCAGTCCCCCGCAGGTGTAGTGTGCAGCAGGAACAACAGGAATGGGTTCTTTTGAAATATCTATACCCAATTCCAGGCAGCGTGAATAAATATTGGGAAAATGCTGTTGCAGGAATTCCTGGGATTGATGCGAAATGTCCAGATAGACGCAATCAAGTCCGTGCGTTTTCATTTCAAAGTCGATCGCGCGTGCAACGACATCGCGAGGAGCCAGTTCGGCGCGTGCATCATGCTTACTCATAAAAGGGGTGCCATCTGGCAGCTTTAAAACTCCTCCTTCGCCACGCACTGCCTCGCTGATCAGAAACGATTTTGCGTGGGGGTGGAACAAACAGGTGGGATGAAACTGGATGAATTCCATATTTTCCACTCTGCAGCCGGCACGCCAACCCATGGCTATCCCATCACCTGTTGCCGTATCTGGATTGGTTGTATAAAGATACACTTTGCCTGCTCCACCTGTAGCAAGGATGGTATTGTGCGCGGCAATGGTAATTGTAGTTTCATTTATGATATCAAGCACATATGCCCCGTAACAGCGGTTGTCATGGCGCTCCAGCTTGCTGCCGGTTATCAGGTCGATAGCGATGTGCTGTTCGAGCACAGTGATGTTGGTATGGGCCATTACCTTGGCCTGTATGGTTTGCTGGACAGCCAAGCCGGTTGCATCCGCTGCATGAATGATACGGCGGTGACTATGTCCGCCTTCGCGGGTCAAATGATAGTTGTTGTCGTCGCCGCGACTGAAGGGTACACCCTGTTGAATTAGCCAATTTATTGCAGCTTTGCCATGTTCAACCACATAACGGGTAGTTTCCGGGCTGCACAGACCGGCACCGGCTATCAGGGTGTCCTGAATATGATTATCCCAGGAATCATCGGGAGACAATACGGCAGCGATTCCACCCTGAGCCCATGCACTTGCTCCATCCAGTAATGCTTTTTTGGTGATGATTGCGACTTGCTGGTGGTCGGCCAGTTTTAGCGCCAAAGACAGGCCGGCAAGACCGCTGCCTATGATCAGGGAGTCAAATTTCAACATGTGATTGCAATATTTGTTGTGTCGATCGGAACTATAGCAAATTAACGGGTATAAAAACGTATACCATGAAACTGCGGCAAAACTGAACTTAATCAGGATTCATAGGTCTTTTATCAAAGTGAGTCAATACTGACTTGGTGTGCTCCAGCGGTTATACTTGGCAAAATTTGCTTCAGGTTAATGTTGCAAATAATCAAACCAGGATAAGCGGAAATGGGCGACAGGGAAGTCGATCAACAATTAGTGGAACGTGCACAACGCGGTGACAAACACGCCTTTGAATTGCTGGTAGGCAAGTATCAGCGCAGGCTAGGCAGGCTGATATCACGTTTTGTGCGCGATACAGCCGAGGTGGAGGATGTTACGCAAGAGGCATTTATCAAGGCATACCGAGCCTTGCCTTCCTTTCGAGGGGACAGTGCGTTTTATACTTGGCTATACAGAATTGGCATAAATACGGCTAAAAATTACCTGGTCTCCCTGGGCAGACGCGCACCAACAACTACCCAGTATGATGCTGAAGAGTCTGAAGACTTTGAGAGTTCCGATCTGTTGCATGATTTGAATACGCCCGAACAGGAGTTGATGAGCAAAGAAGTGGCAGGCGTTGTGAACTCTACCCTGCAGAAATTGCCTGATGATTTGCGCACTGCTTTGACGCTGCGTGAAATAGAGGGTTTGAGCTATGAGGAAATTGCGGAAATTATGAATTGCCCGATTGGAACAGTAAGATCCAGGATATTCAGGGCGCGCGAAACAGTGGCTGCAAATTTGCGTCCACTTTTGGGTACCAGTAACGACAAGAGGTGGTAAGCATGAATCAGAATATTTCAACATTGATGGATGGCGAGATGAGCGATGAAGAAGCCGAATTCTTGCTGAACAGGATTAAAAATGATGTGCAAGCACATCAGGAATGGCTGACCTTTCACTTGATTGGAGATGTATTGAGACAACCTGATCATATCACTCCTTATTTTGGCGATAAATTTACAGAGCGCTTGCGCGCAGAGCCTACTATCCTCGCACCGCAAACCCGACGCAATTCCAAAGCGAGCTATTTTGCCATGTCTGCAGTGGCATCCATTATGGCGATGGCATTCTTGGCGTGGGTTTCGGTGCAGGTTGATGGTGGTCAGCTTGATCGGCAGTCACAACGGTTGGCGTTAAAGATGCCAGACTCATTACCGTTGAACAATGCCTTGAGCGGTGAAGGGATGGATGATTATCTACTGGCGCATCATGAGTATTCTCCCAGTACGGATGTGCGCGGAGCATCCTCCTATATCCATACAGTTTCACTTGTAAACACTGGGGCGGGTCGATAGTGTTTTCTGTCATGATTAAATTCAGGGCTGTAATTTTTCTGCTGCTGTTTGCGGCAACTACTGCGGCCACAGCCAGTGCTTTTTCCCGGGAAGATTTGAACTGGCTGAAAAAAATGACAGTTGCTACCCGTCAGACCGATTACAGCGGCACGTTTATTTATCAATCGGAAAACTATGTTGAAACATCTCGCATCACTCATGTACTGGAAGGCGGGGATGAGTATGAAAGGCTGGAAGGTCTGGATGGTGAACGTAGTGAAATAATTCGCAAAAACGACCAGGTATGGTGTTATTTGGGTGACAGCAAGGTAATGGTAGCCAAGCGCCAGGCAAGCCGAACTTTTCCTGCTCTGCTACCCGAACAATTGGACTTGCTGCAAGAGAATTATCTGATCAGTCATGGCGATGAGGATAGGGTTGCCGGTTTTCATGCCCATAGCATCATATTTCATCCCCGAGACCACATGCGCTACTCGCACAAAATGTGGGCAAATACCGAGACAGGCTTGCTACTCAAAGCGGTTGTTCTTGATGATCATAACCGTACAATTGAACAATATGCATTCACCCAGTTGAATATTGGCGGAAATATTGATAGAAAGTGGATACATGCTGAACAACCATCAAGTTCAAAAAATACAGATTCATCTGATAGTGCAGTATCCGGCCAGTATCATCGCCCTGTTCCATTGGATAGTGGCTGGAAAGTACAAGCATTGCCACCGGGGTTTAAAAAAATAGCCGAGGTAAGTCGTCGCCTCAGAGGAAGTGATTCCCCTGTAATACACTTGGTTTATTCCGATGGATTGGCAGGCATTTCTGTATTTATTGAAAAAATTGGCAATAAAACCAACATTAAAAAAGGCTTGTATAACAAAGGCATAACTCATGTTTACATCCGTACAGAGGGTGATGATTTGTTGACGGTAGTAGGCGAGGTTCCAGCACGCACGGTTATGCAGGTGGCTGAATCCGTAAAAGATGGAGAGAAATAATCATGATTGAAACGCAGGTTATAGTTATACAGCTGGATGGAAAGAATGCGCTTGTTGAATCTATCCAGAGTGGCGGTTGCGGCAATTGCGACTCGGTAAATGGTTGCAACAGCAGCAAACTGTCGCAGCTTTTTCGTAGTAAGCCGCGTCGCTTCAGTATGCGAAATGAATGTAACGCGCAGCCTGGATCTTTGGTGCAGATTAACTTGCAGGAGGGAGTTTTATTGCATAGTGCAATGTTGATGTACATTTTGCCACTGATAATAATGCTGTCTGGTGCCATATTGGGCGCGCAATGGGCAAGCGAT
>JBBQYH010000055.1:0-12450 GCA_038208855.1 Burkholderiales bacterium | reverse complement strand
AACATTCCTTCCTTGCCCAGCAAATGGGCGTTGAGCTGGTGGAGGGCAGTGACCTGGTGGTGATGGATGGTTTTGTGCATATGCGTACCACGCACGGCTTTCAGCGTGTGGATGTGATATATCGCAGGATAGATGATGATTTCATCGACCCTTCAACCTTCCGTGCCGATTCTGTACTGGGTGTACCGGGTTTGATGGATGTATACCGCAATGGTCGTGTTGCACTCGCCAATGCGCCCGGTACCGGCATTGCAGACGACAAGGCGGTGTATGCCTATCTGCCGCAGATCGTCAAATATTACCTGGGTGAGGATATGATACTTCCCAATGTGCCCACCCATATTTGTGCAGACAAGAAAGAGCGCGAATACGTGCTGGCGAATCTGGACAAGCTGGTGGTGAAGGCAACCAATGAATCCGGAGGCTACGGCATGCTGGTGGGACCGCACTCCAGCAAGGAGCAGCAGGCAGAATTCGCTGAGCTGATAAAAAATAATCCGCGTAACTATATAGCGCAACCTACGCTCTCATTGTCGCGCGCGCCGATTCTGGTTGGAGATCATTTCGAGGGGCGACATATAGACCTGCGTCCTTATATTCTTTATGGCAAGGATATATATGTGATGCCGGGTGGGCTTACCAGGGTGGCCCTGAAAAAGGGGTCTCTGGTGGTCAATTCTTCCCAGGGTGGGGGCAGTAAAGATACTTGGGTGTTAAGCAATTGAGCCTGCAACAGTTGCACACAAAAAGGAGTAATCGAACATGTTGAGCCGCGTCGCAAATTCCATTTACTGGATGAGTCGCTATCTGGAGCGTGCAGAAAATGTCGCGCGCTTTATTGATGTGAATCTTAATCTCAATCTTGACATGCCGGTGGAGTTCGGAGAGCAGTGGGCACCACTGGTAAATATTACTGGGGATCACGAGCTTTTTGCCAAGCGTTATGGGCCGCCAACACGTGATAATGTGATGCACTATCTCACCTTTGACCGTGAAAATCCGAATTCAATTTTGAGTTGTGTGCGCTTTGCGCGGGAGAATGCGCGTTCAGTGCGTGAGATTATTTCATCAGAAATGTGGGAGCAGGCGAACCGTTTTTATCTGCTGGTCAAGGATGCCGCCAAGGACAAATCCGTAGCTGAAAATCCGCAAGGCTTTTACTCGGCTGTAAAGATGGCGAGTCATCTGTTTGATGGAATTACGGAAGCCACCATGTCTCATGGTGAGGCTTGGCATTTTCTGCAAGTGGGGGAATTGCTGGAGAGAGCGGATAAAACCTCGCGTATTCTGGACGTGAAATATTACATACTCTTGCCTGATACCCAGGTAGTAGGACTTGCCATTGATAATATTCAGTGGGCGGCGTTGTTGAAATCTGCGAGTGCGCTGGAGATGTACCGCAAGCATTCCAAACAGATAGACCCTTCCAAAGTGGCCGATTTTTTGATTCTGAATCGGGAATTTCCACGTTCGGTGCAGTCTTGCCTTGACCGGACGGCGTTGTCGCTGCATGCAATAAGCGGCTCGGCACTGGATGCCTTCAGCAATAAAGCCGAACAAAAATTGGGGAAACTGCTTGCCGAACTGAACTACACCCAGATTGATGAGATAATCTCGTCTGGGTTGCATGAATTTCTTGACACGTTGCAAACGCGTTTGAACAGGGTTGATGATGCGGTTTTCGAAACATTTTTTGCACAACGCCCATTAACAGATGCAAGCTCCAACTATCAAACACAAGCTCAGGTACAAACAATATCATGACATTTTGCGCAGCTATTAAAATAGAGGAAGGACTGGTAGGCATATCCGATACACGTCTGACATCCGGCACAGAACGTACTACAGCACGAAAAGTGACGATACACCAGCACGGAGAGCATTCCATGTTTTTGATGACTTCAGGTTTGCGCTCTGTGCGTGACAAAGCGCTGACTTACTTCGAAGAAATCATTGAAGAGCAGGATACGCACTTTGACAAACTGTACAAAGCAGTAAATGCATTCGCAGAACAATTGCGCCGGGTGGCCAATGAAGACAAGGAAGCACTGAAGGAAGCCGGGCTGGATTTCAATCTGTTCTCAATAATTGGCGGTCAACTTGAAAATGACAAGGAACACAAGTTGTACATGCTTTATCCACAAGGTAACTGGGTGGAGGTTGGCAAAGGGACGCCATACTTTTTAATTGGCGAGTCCAGTTATGGCAAGCCTATACTCGACCGGGTTCTACGCTATGAGACTCCTATGGAAATGGCACTAAAGCTGGCTTATCTTGCATTCGACTCTACCCGTATCAGCGCAGTAGACGTTGAGTTTCCCATTGATGTGGTGTTGTATAAAAAAAACTCGTTTGAAATTGTCCAGCACCGCTTTGAACGCGAGGATCTGCAGCATTTGCCCGAGATGTGGCAGGAAAGCCTGCGGTTGGCGGTAGAAAAAATGCCTAATGAATGGGTCCACGACGCTTTTTCCAAATTGTTGCATAGCAACAAACAAGCTTGAATGCTATACGATATTACTCATGTAACGCGATATACCTACAGTGCACCTGTTGGTCTTGAGCCATTGATACTTAAGTTGCGGCCACGCTGTGATGCAAATCAGACGGTACGCAGATACAGTCTGGTTGTGATTCCAGCGCCTGCCGGCATCAGTCATTGTGTAGATCTGGATGGCACTACTTCCGAGACGATTTGGTTTAACGGGTTGCATGACAATTTGTCGATTGAAATAGCAATGTTGGTTGAAACGCATCCTGATGATCCATTCAATTTTCTTGTTACCGATACGGCTGCCCTGACATTGCCATTCAATTATGAAGCGCAGTTGCAAAGTGCACTCGCACCATATTTGCTACGCGCAAACCCTTCTCTAAAGGTAGATGAGTTTGCCAATGAAATTATGCAGAAAACAAAAAGTGAAACGATTGCCTTTCTGATGCTGCTGGCAGAGCAGATTCCGACGCGTTTGAAGTATATGCTTAGGGAACATGGTGAACCATGGTTACCTGAAGAGACACTGCAGCACGGTGAGGGTGCCTGCCGGGATTTTTCTGTGCTCTTTATGGATGTTTGCCGCAGCGTTGGCATAGCCGCGCGCTTCGTGAGCGGCTATTGCCTTGGAAAAGAGTCAGATCACAGCCATATGCATGCCTGGGTTGAGGTCTATTTGCCGGGTGCCGGATGGCGTGGATTCGATCCTAGTCGTGGTGTCACTACATCGGCGGATCATATTTCAGTGGCAGCCGGACGCACTCCGCAGGATGCTGCACCGTCTGTAGGGAGTTTCAGGGGGAACGCCAAGTCAAACATGATTGCAGACATATCGGTCGAGCTGCCGGTCAACTAGTCCTATGCAGGCAGCCGGTTGTTAAAGTTGCAGAATGCGATTGAATTCCTCTATCGGCATAGGTTTGCCGAACAAATTTCCCTGGTATTTCAAACAACCATTGTTTTTTAAAAACGCCAGCTGGGCTTCCGTTTCCACCCCCTCGGCGATAACTTGCATGTCAAGCGAATGACACATGGCTATTATGGCTCGGATTATGGCGGCATCATTCAAATTGCTGGTTAAGTCACGTACAAAAGACTGGTCGATCTTGACCTGGTCCAGCGGCAGACGTTTCAGGTATGACAAGGAGGAAAAACCTGTGCCGAAATCATCCAGTGAAAATGTTACGCCCAAGGACTTTATTTGCTGCATACGATCGACAACGTCCTCAATATCGGTCAACACCACGCTTTCTGTCAGCTCAAGCTTTAACATTGCCGGATTTGCCCCTGAATTTTTCAGGCAATCATGCAGTTGATCTATGAATTCTGTCTGGTGAAACTGGCGTGCACTAACATTGATTGCAATTTGCAATTCACACGTTTCCGGTTTTTTCTCCCATTCTTTTAGTTGAGCGCAAGCTGTCTGCATGACCCAATGTCCCATAGGGATAATCAGTCCGGTGTCCTCGGCTAGCGGGATGAAGACGGTCGGAGGCGTAGGTTCAAGATCATTTCTGAACCAGCGCATCAGCGCTTCGGCGCCTATCAATCGGCCGGCATGATCAACCTGCGGCTGGTAATAAAGCTGAAATCCACCCCGCTGCAGACTTTCACGCATGCCGGCTTCCATGGCCGAGCGTGAGTCTATAGAGGCCTGCATTTCGGGGTTGAAGAAGCGAATGGTGTTTCGTCCCGATCCCTTGGCTTGATATAGTGCCACGTCGGCCTGTTTGAGCACCACGTCCACGCCGAGGTCCTGTCCGTGAAACAGGGTCAGGCCTATACTGGGTGTGCTGTGATGTGCATGCAGGGTAGCGGAAATAGTATAGGGTTGATTGAGTTCGTGGTGGATTTTTTCGGCTATCCCTTTTGCCTTGTTGGCTGCTGTAGACTGGTCCGTGCCAAGGTGTTCCACTATGATCACGAACTCATCCCCTCCCAGACGTGAAACAGTATCTTCAAGTCTGGCATTTCCCAGTAGTCGTTGAGCTACCTCTATTAGCAGGCGGTCGCCTATATCGTGCCCCTGTGTGTCGTTGAGTATCTTGAAGTTGTCCAAGTCAAGTATCATCAGGGCACCGTATTCCTGTGTGCGATTGTTGGATAGCAATGCCTGACCTAGTCTATCCAGCAGCAGTCGTCTATTGGGCAATTTTGTCAGCGGATCAAAATAAGCCAGTTTCTGGATTTGTTCTTCCGCTCGTTTGCGTTCGGAAATGTCGATAAAGGTAACCACTGTACCTATCAATTGGCCTTTTTTATGCAAAGGCTGAGACCAGTATTCCACCGGAAAGCTGCTGCCATCCGCGCGCCAATGAAATTCATTGTCAACGTGGGTGGATAGGCCCTGCTGGGTGGCAAGGCGTACCCGGCAGTCTTGTTTGGGATAGTGACTTCCGTCCGGATAGGTGTGATGTATCAGTTCGTGTATGCTCTTGCCGATCAGATCACTTTCATATTTGTAGCCCAGCATGTTCAAACAGGCGGGATTGACAAAGGTGCATATGCCCGTAGCGTCTACGCCGTAGATAGCTTCTGAGGTTGAATCCAGCAACAGCTCTATATATTCTTTCTGCTCAATAAGTTGCTGTTCCTTGTCTGATATCGCATTGGCCATCGCGTTCACACTATGTGAAAGCAGCGCTATTTCATCGCTGCCACTCACCAGGCTGCGCACTGAATGATCTCCCTGTGAATATTTGTGTGCGGCATCGCTAACGCTGGTCAAGCGTCGTGTCAATGCAAAGCCGGTAGCCAGACCTACCAGTGCAATGATTATCATGCCAGTCAGGGCAATAATTACAGCGATGTTGCGTGTTTTTTTATACGCAGAGTTCAACTCATCATCTGAAAATTGCACGGCAAGTATACCCAGCGGTCCTGCGGGTGTATTGACCTGCTGCACCTGCCAACCCGGTTGGGTGATATGTACAATGTCATCAAACAGTTGCCCGACATCGGTTACATGGCTGCCGGCCACTACATGGTTTTTGTAATCTGCCAGCACGATACGTTGCAAGGAAGGTTGTTTCTGAATATCCTGAATATACAACTGATAATCGGAATATTCGCTGGTCAGCAGGGCGGTGATACTGAGATTTGCGAGCAAATCCAGGCTTGCTTTCTGACCTGCTGCATTGAAATCAGTAGCTGTATTACGCGACTGGGTAAGTGTTACGCCGAGCACGCTGGCCAGCATGCACATCTCCAGCAGGAAAATGACCAGAGCGATGCGATAGCGCAGGGAAAGACGGCTGAACATGGCGTTTATATATTGGGTATGTTTTTATAGTCTAGGACAGTGGCTGTAGAGAGCTCTCCGAAACCTATCGAATTCAGTATTTTTCGACCGGATGCATTGTCTTTCCAGGAATTGATTTCCGCCAGTAATTGTGCACGGCTCTTTGCTGACAGACGTTTGTGGGCCATGAACAGCGGGCCGGGTATGGACAATGTACGTCCAATGGAACGAAATTTCAGCATCGGTTTCTGTTGTAGCATATTCAGTGTAAGCGGAGACGTGACGCAAGCTGCCGCAATTTTGTTTTGAACTTGTTGCAAACAGGAATCGTGACTTTTTCGATAGTCGACAGTGATATCATTGTCTGGATTGAGTCCTGCCTGCATCAGTGCATAACGGCCTATACGGGTGATTGCGGAAACTTTATCGGGCATGGCGACGATATGTGCTTTCAGGTCGGCGATGTGCTGATAAGGGCTGTTTTCCAGGACATAAAATTCTCCCCAAGTCGGGTTTTTGATTCCTGCCAGGGGCAGGTAGCCATGCCTGATTGCCTGAGCATAGTCAAAAGGTTGCACCACCACAATATCATATTTTCCGGCAATCACCGACAAGTCGAAAGTGCTGTAGTTTTTAGCAGTTTGCAGATGAATGGTCTTGCCTATAACTTTGCTCAAGGCCAGCAACGCGGGTGCAAAATTCTGCGCGATTTGTCTGGCATTGAGGTAGGGGAATACGCCGAGCAGCAGATCTTTATTCTCACTGTGGTCAGTATTTTTAACAGTAACTGACACATCATAATGCCGCATCACTGCGTACTCGGCCGGCTTGGGTGTGACAAAGCCGGGGAAGCCCAGATTCTTGAGTATGCTGCGTCCGCTATCAGTCTTGCTCCAGCCTGTAATCAAGTGTTGCAATCTGGCGCGCTGCAGCAGCGGTAGTTTTGGACTTGCCACTATCAAGGCATGCGGAATGGGTGGCGTGTCAAATATTGCACGCAGCTTGGCCTGCATGCGATGTTCATAAACCAGTACAGGTGGCGATGCAGTACCGCAGGCACTGGCGGTGCCTGCCCATACCTGCTGTATGCAGGAATCGTGCGAGTTGAAATGGTGTACTTCAACGTCGGTGCCGGGTATGAGATGGTTATCGTACAGGGCACGCAGTGTCATGCGGCTGGTGGCAGCCTGTTCCGGCGGCATGGCTATCCTGGTGCCGCGCAGATCTTCTATGTTTTGATACGGGCTGTCTTCACGTACAAAAAATTGTGCAACCAGAGGTGCGGCTATCTGTGCCAGCGGTATGTAACCCAATTTTTCAACCACTAGTGGGTAATCAAATGGTTGTATCAAGGCAATGTCGAATTGATATTTTTTCAGGCCAAGCATGAATTCCGGAAAACTGGGCAGACTTTCAAGTTTGACAGGATGACTCAGTTCGCTTTGTATGCTGACAGCTACGGGCCCGTACAACTCCACTGTCTGACGCGGCGGCATATAGGGATAGATGCCGAGGCGATAGATATCAGTACTTGCATCTGTGCTTGCAGCCTGCGCATGCACAGACAGCAATGCCAAACCAAATACGGACATTAGTCGGAATATGTGCGCGCCCATAAAAAATCCTGATAGACGAAATTGAATATTATTCACCATGGTTAGTGTAAATGCCGGTAAAGCCTGGTTTCAACCCGGATGAAATCGCCCAGTCCCATGGATTGCAGAATTTTTTGTCCTTCATCCGTATCCTTCCACGCTATGATGTCGTGTTCCAATTGCTTGCGGATATTTAGCGACAGACGCTTGTGCGCCATAAACAACACACCGGGATGTTTCTCTGTTTTGCCTATATTATGCAGACCCTGGCTCAGTTCCTTGGGTAACATAGATAGCGTGAGTTCGGATGTTACGCAGGCTGCCGCAACACCGTGTTCAACCTGCATAAGGCATGAATCGTGAGTGTTGCGGTAGTCGATATAGACGTCGCTGCCAGGTTTCAGGCCGGCTTGCAGCAGGGCACTGCGGCCAAGATGACTTTGCACGGAGTTTTTCGGCGGCATGGCAATTGTCTGTCCCTTTAAATCAGCTATTTGTTTATAAGAGCTGTTCTCCAGTACGAAGAAGGTACCCTCAAGCATGTTTTTCATGGCTGCAAGCGGCACATAACCGTTGTTAACAGCTTTTGCATAATCGTATGGTTGCACTATGACTATATCGTAGTTGGCGGTTGAAATATTTGTAGAAAAATTATCGAAATTGCTCGCTGTTTGCAGAATAATAGGCCTGCCGACGGCTTTGCCCAGTGCAGGCAGGGTGGGTGCAAAATTTTCAGCCAGCAGCCTGGTGGAAAGAAAGGGAAATACGCCCAGTATCAATTCCTTTTTTTCTTTCTTTTTAATGTTTGCTGTTTGCTTCAGAATGGCAGCCGGGTCGTAATTGCGCATCATGGCGTATTCGGCCGGTTTGGGGACAACAAAGCCGGGGAACCCCAGGTTTTTTAATATGGAGCGTCCATCAACAGTGTTACTCCAGCCAGTGATTAATTTCTTTAGCTTGGCGCGTTGCCGCGCAGGAATGTGTGGACTTGCCACAAACATGATATGCGGGATAGGCGGGGTGTCGTAGATCGTGCGCAGCTTGGCTTGCATACGCTGTTCGAAGACCAAAACCGGTGGTAGAGCAGTGCCGCATGCGCTGGCACTACCAGCCCAGACTTGCTGTATGCATGAATCATGCGATTTGAAATAGCGCACTATCACATTGGTTCCGGGGATCAGTTTGTTGTCGTAGAGTGCACGCAAAGCCATTCTGGTGTTGGCAGCCTGTTCAGGCGGCATGGCAACAATGCTGCCGCGCAAGTCTGCTATGGTTTTATATTGGCTGTCATTGCGCACAAAAAACTGT
The DNA here is from genome assembly GCA_038208855.1 of Burkholderiales bacterium. Taxonomy (GTDB): domain Bacteria; phylum Pseudomonadota; class Gammaproteobacteria; order Burkholderiales; family Gallionellaceae; genus 39-52-133. The sequence continues at coordinate 3,812 of JBBQYH010000055.1, read as the reverse complement.
GTAAGTAGGGGTTTCGCAAATTGTGCTACCGGCAAGTAGCCCAGTTTTTCAACGACTTCGGGATAGTCAAAGGGTTGTATCAGGGCGATGTCAAATTGCCGCTTGGACATTGCGAGTTTAAAAGCGGGAAAATTTGGCATGCTTTCAAGCCGGACAGAATGCTTCAATACGGTCCCCATGCTGATTGCTACGGGACCGTAAAATTCCACGGTTTGTCTGGGTGCCATGTACGGGAAAATACCGAGATGGTAAATGCCGGGAGAGGAATTATTAACTGCGGCATAAACTTGAAGTGGCATTAATAAAATTGCTAATGCACATAAAAGTCGAGACATATTATCCCCTCCCGCTGATTCACTTTTGAAAGGTGAATCTATTAAGTATGCAAACTACGTGCATGAGTGTAGCAAATGTAAGTGGTAAATGCTTTAATCACCCTGTTGGGTTATACGGCTTTCACACGAATTCATATATTTTGCATGGCAGGCTCGGCGCTATGTGAATTATATTTATTAAATATAATCAAATAGATAAATCTAAATATGGCAATGATATCAAGCTCGGTATTTGGATGTCTGTTGCCAAACTTGCAAGCATTATTTTTTGTTTTTTCTGCCGCTTTCAGAGCTATTAAATGATTTAAAAGGAGTTGTACAAGCTATGAACCAGGAACAGGACCATGGAGCAATAGAGGATAAAGCAGGTGAAAGTACATTTACTAAACAACAGCGCATACTTGTCTCCTTGCGCACAAAGGGGAGGTTGGTTTCTAATTTTGTATTGGATGGTTTTGCACCCGTTGCAGCCGCTGCAGCCTTGATAGTGGCGGTAATGTCTTACAACGCGAATGAATCCGGCCATGTTCAAGCCGATAAAATAGTGGACAAAATGGAGGTGTTGAACGCCAACCTGCGTGCATTTAAAATTGAATTGGCAAAGCTCCGCGCTGACATGGCTTTGCAGCAAATCAAAGCTGATGAAAGAAACAAAATACTGGATGAGCAGAAACTGCAAATCATACAGAGCGTCAGCAAGCTGCAGAAAAAAATTAAAATCAGTCCCACGCTGGAAGAAAGCATGCAGGTGACGGTCAACAGTGTCGCTGTTCAGCCTTTAAACAACCTTGTTGCTGCGGCTAAAGTAACTCCTGCAGGAGCGGCACCCGCAATAGAGATGGCGGTGACTGAACCTGAAAAAAAACCTGCTGATCGCATTAATGTATTAAAAGATGCAATCAACAAGTTCAACAAGAAATAGGCGTACATTATGCAAGCTGTCTGGCTGTGCCTGGTCATCAGCTTAGACGATAGAGTGCCAAAAACCTTGTGGTCACTGTGCCAGGCAATTCACGCTGTAATTGTTTTCAGAAATAATTTGTCCGCATATCAAGCCAGTTCAATTATCGTTTTCTTTCCAGCCATAGCATATACAAAACCGGCAGCAGAAACAGCGAGATCAGCGGTGCGCTGAGCATGCCGCCTACAAGCGGGGCGGCGATACGCTTCATGGTGTCTGCACCATCGCCATGACTGAACATGATGGGCAGCAAACCGGCGATGATGACCGCAACGGTCATCATCTTGGGACGAATTCGGTTGAGTGCACCTTCAATGATCGCGGCGCGGATACGCTCTGTCGTCATAGGTTCTGTACAAGCAGAAAGTGTCTGGTCTATATACAACAGCATGACTACGCCGAACTCTACAGCCAAACCCGCCAGTGCAATAAAGCCGACTGCAACGGCCACCGATAGTTGATAGCCGAGTAAATAAACCAGCCAGAAGCCACCCACCATGGCGAATGGCAGCGCGCTCAGGATAAGCAGGGGTTTGCTGAATTGGCGGAAGTAGGCATACAGCAAAAGCAGAACCAACAACAATGTTGCTGGTATGACCCACATCAGTTGCTGTTTTGCGTGTGCCAGTTCTGCAAACTGCCCGGACCAGCTCAGCGCATAGCCGGGCGGAAGCTGCACTTTTTCAGAAAGTACGCTATCCGCACGTTGCACATAGCCGCCGATATCCGCTGTGGCCAGGTCGACAAACACGTAGCATATAAGACGCCCGTTTTCACTTTTGATTTCGGCAGGTCCGTCTGCAATCGACAGCTTGGCCAGAAGCTGCAACGGAATACGTGCGCCATTGGGCGCGGTGATGCGCGCCGAAGCAATAGCCTGCAAAGAGTTGCGGAAGGCACGCGGGTAGCGCAGATTGACGGAAAAACGCTCGCGCCCATCGAACACTGTGGTTACTATGCTGCCACCTATGGCGCCTTCCACCAGTTGTTTGACATCGGCTGATGAAAGGCTATAGCGTGCAGCCTGGAAGCGATCAACCTCTATATCGATATAGCGTCCGCTGGCGGCACGTTCGGCAAATACCGCGCGCGTGCCCGGCACGTTTTTGAGGGCAGCTTCAATTTGCTGGGCAGTCTTGCTGATACCGGCCAGATTGTCGCCGGTGACCTTGATGCCAAGCACGCTGCGTATGCCGGTGGACAGCATGTCTATGCGTGTGCGGATGGGAAAGCCCCATGCATTGGTAAGGCCGGGCAGCTGTACGGTGGAATCCAGGCGGTGGATGATATCGTCGATAGTGACACCGGCAGCCCATTGCGCGCGAGGCTTGAGCAGTATGGTGGATTCCAGCATCGAAAGCGGTGCGGGATCGGTGGCACTATCGGAGCGTCCTGCCTTGCCGAATACGCTTTCAACCTCGGGTACGCTGCGGATCAGGCGGTCAGATATTTGCAGCAGGTTTGCCGCTTCATCGATGGAGATGCCGGGAACTGTTGTGGGCATATACAGCAAATCGCCCTCATTCAAAGGCGGCATGAATTCGCTGCCCAGCTGTGATAATGGCCACAACAGGCTGACCAAACACAGCAACGCAATCAGCAGAATATTGCGGGGCTTGGCCAGTGCACGCAATATCAACGGCTTGTAAGCCGCCAGCAACCAGCGGTTGATAGGATTTTCTGTTTCGCGGCGTATATGGCCGCGGATAAAATAGCCCATCAGTATCGGCGTAAGTGTTACCGCCAGCGCGGCGGCCGCCGCCATGGCATAGGTCTTGGTAAACGCCAGCGGGGCAAACAGTTTGCCTTCCTGGCCCGTGAGTGCGAACACCGGCAGAAAGGAGACTGTGATCACCAACAACGAGAAAAAAAGTGCGGGGGCAACTTCCACCGATGCGGCACGCGTTATTTCCCAGTAGTCCGGCGTGCTTGTCGCGCGCTCCAGATGTTTGTGCATGTTTTCTATCATGACTACCGCAGCATCCACCATAGCACCGACGGCAATGGCGATGCCGCCCAGCGACATGATATTTGCATTGATGCCTTGTGCCTGCATTATCCAAACGGCAGCAAGTATGCCCAAGGGCAGGCTGACCACTGCCACCAGGGCCGAACGCAGATGAAACAGAAACAGCAGGCATACCAGTGCAACCACGATGCTTTCGTCTATCAGTTTGTCGCGCAGATTTTTTGTGGCACGCAAGATGAGGTTTGAGCGGTCATAGGTCACCACCAGTTCTACGCCTTGCGGTAATCCGCTGCGCAACGAATCCAGGCGCTGCTTGACTGCCGCGACAGTATCCAGCGCATTGTGGCCCTGGCGCATTACTACGATACCGCCAACAACTTCGCCTGTTCCATCGTAATCAAAAATTCCCAATCGCAAATCTCCACCCATTTGAAGACTTGCTACATCTTTTATTTTTATCGGAATAGAATTACGTGTTGAGACGGTGATGTTTTCAATGTCTTCTATATTTTCTATGTAGCCCAATCCGCGTATAATATACGCCATG
>JBBQYH010000054.1:0-12471 GCA_038208855.1 Burkholderiales bacterium | reverse complement strand
GGCCTTGAGCGCCAGGGTACAGTTCGTAGAAGAGAAGATATCGAAATTGTGATGGAAGAAGAAATGATGGCGATTATTCCACAACTGGAAAAGCGCACCGCCTACATTGCATTGTTTGCCAACCTTTCAACATTGCTGGGATTGCTCGGCACAATTATTGGACTGATTTCAGCGTTCCAGGCAGTTGCAAATGCAGCAGCAGCTGAAAAAGCGAATTTACTGTCCGCCAGCATTTCGGAAGCAATGAACTGTACCGCATTTGGCTTAATTGTCGCAATTCCATTGCTTGTCATCAGCTTATTTTTAACCACCAAAGCCGGGAATATTATCGATAGTCTGGAAATGGCCTCCCTTAAAACCTTGAACCTTATTTCCTTCGCGCAAATGCGTCCACAACAGGCGGCTGAAGATGGCAAAAAAGCGTGAGCACGAAGAAAAGGAACTGGAGATAACCACCTTACTTAATGTAATGGTGGTATTGATAGCATTTCTGATTCTTACAGCAGTTTTTTCCCAAGTTACTGTGCAGGAACTTAAATTACCTGCGCAAGCTGGGGGCGGAGCTACACCCCTAAAACCTCCAGTAGTCGTTGAGGTTATTATCAGAAAAAATTCTTTGCAAATTACCAACGGCAAAAGCGTGACCGAAACAATACAAAGTACAGACAATAAATATGATTATCACAAATTGTCTGCTAGCCTTTTACAAATTAAAAATGAGAACAAAGACAAAGATGACATATCAGTGTTGGTCGAACCTAATATTGAATATGAATCCTTGATAGCAGTTATGGATGCGGTAAAAGTTGCTGAAATTTATACCCCTGGTCAGGAGAAGCCCAAGAAATTTGTTTTATTCCCCCAAGTCTCAATTGGTGATGCACCATGAGTGATTCACGGCGAAAAAAACGTATGTCTCGCAACAGCCGAAAGCCGAAATCAACCGGCATGATGCTTACATCATTGATGGATATATTTACTGTTCTAGTACTTTATTTGATAGCCAATCAAGGTACAGGTGTAACCCTCGACACCCCAAAAACAGTGAGAATACCGGACTCAATAGTTGAAACAGCACCAAGACGTTCCGTAGTGATGGCAGTGAGTGAGACTGAAGTTCAAATTCAGGGCGTACCTATCATTACTATTGCCGATGTGTTGTCTAGTCAAAAAGATTATATCGAACCTGTTCGCCAGGAAATGCTTAGATTAAAAAATCTGGCCGCAGAACAAGGTGACAAAGGAATATCTGAAAGTACCGAAGTTACTATTCTTGCAGACAAGGGAATTCCATTCAAAATACTTAAAAAGCTGATGTCAACCAGCAGCAGTGCAGGCTTCGACAAGATATCGCTTGCAGTTAATCAAAAAGAAAATCAAAAATAGCGTGAATCTGTGAGCACAAATATCGAAAAACGTGAGCAGTTTATAAATGGGCAAATTTCCAAGATCAATGAAAGAGTTGCTGATCTTGAAATAGAGCTACATGTACTGGATGATGAAATCGCCAGTCATGCCAATCAACGCCAACAATATAATTTACTCTCCGATATATGCTCTTCACTAGATCAGTTGAACGAGTTGGGTGCATCGGATTTATTTTGGGGTAGGGAAGCGACAGGCTATGATCCGGAAGTACAGTTAAGTAGGGTAAGAAAAGTTGTATCAGAATTTGAGCTGCAAATTTCTTCAATCGAAAAATCCCGTTCTAGCATTCAGGATAAAATACAAAAAGAAAAATCAGGAATATTCAATCTTAATCAAGATCTTGCTGATATATCAGAAGAGAAGGAACGCATCAGAAATGAATATACACTAGAACGCAAGCCTAGCGATATTCCTTTCATGCCTATGGTTATGCCATGGTCTAGACAAGGCGAAGATGAAAAACGTTTCCGCAAAATTCTACTCATTGTATTTCTATTTTCCTTTACTCTTAGTCTATTACTACCATTATTCAGACATCCACCTGAAAAATATCAGGAAGCAGTAATACCCGAGAATATCGCAAAGATCATTAAACGCCGCCAGGAAGAGTTGAAACCCATCGAGCAAAAACCTCAGGAAAAATTGAGTGAAAACAAAGATAAAAATATCCCGTCCAAAGAAGTAAAAGCAACAACTGCTGAAACTCAAAAGGCACGAGAAGTTGCGCAAACTAAAGGTGTCCTTGCATTTAAAAATAATTTCGCGGATTTAATGGAAGATACATCCCCGGTAAAATTAGGTGCTCAAGCACGTATTAACAACGGTAACGCAGCCCAAGGCGCGGGTAATGGCGGTGCTTATGCACCCGGTACAGCGTCTTCGCGCTCTATCATTACATCACAGGCTACAGGGGGTAGTGGTGGTATAAATACTGCTTCATTAAGCAGGCTTGGCTCAGGAAGTGGTGGGGGCGGACAAAGCATCACTGGCGCTGGTGTGAAGTTTGCCAGGGTAGAAAGTGCAACAGGTGCTGGTGTGGCTGACGACAGACCGTTAAGCAGTGGCGTTGGCCCATCGCGTACAGATGAAGAAATTCAGATCGTATTCGATCGATACAAGGCAGCCTTGTATCGTATCTACAACCGTGAGCTCAGGACAGATCCAACTTTGCGCGGCAAAATGGTACTGCGAATTACCATAGAACCTGATGGCAGGGTATCGGCTTGTAGCGTTAAATCTACGGATTTGGCATCACCAACCTTGTCAGCAGAGGTAGTTGATAGAGTATTGAAATTCAACTTTGGACCAAAGCAGGGTGTTCCCAAGCTGACGATCATCTATCCTATCGATTTCCTGCCAGCCACTTAATTTGCGAATGATTCTTTAACATCCTAATGAAAAAGAAAAAACCCACCGATAGTGATGGGCTTTTTCTTTTATTGGTGGAGGCTGCGGGAGTTTCCCATTCTCGTCAGCCAGTGTGCCTGCATGCACATTGTCGTTCGCAGGCTCACAGCAATGCAGCTCGAATTCCTTGTTTACCCCGGCGTCCGTGCCGGACGCGGATTCAGTTCTCGCAACTCAATACACAAGAAAAAAGCCCACCAAAATCAGTGAGCTTTTTTCTTGTGTTGGTGGAGGCGGCGGGAATTGAACCCGCGTCCGCAAGCACTCTACAGGCAGTTCTACATACTTAGTCAGGTTCTTTAATTTTATAAGTAAGACGCCAACCGACAGTCTTCTTACTTACGAGTTACCTTAAGTTTAGTGCTGTGCAAAGTAACCCTGCATAGCACGATTCCATGTAAATGACCTCACTCATCGCGACCTTACGGTCTTGAGCCCCTCCATGGACAGCAGGGTGTGAGGTCTAACAGACTAAGCTGCTAAAGAGTACTTTTCGTCGTTTGCGACTATTTTTTTTCCAGCTGATTTGCGAGGTTGCGGGTCCTCGGTATGCGCCACACTGCTTTATAACCCACGTCGAAGCCAGGTCGCCCCCGGTATCGTTTCGAATTTTAAAACGTATTTCATTGTACTGTATTAGTGTGCTTATTGCCCAAGAAGTTCAATTTCATGATTTGGGGATATTTGCTTGGAAGTAGAGCGGGTTTTGAATTTGAATAGGTAAGGTAATCATTGTTTGCTTTATTCAAACTCATCCAATTTATTCATTGATTTGACATAATATACATTATACGAAGTAATATAACATCGTCAAGGTCGATCAAAACCTGAAATATTCAATTAATTCATGCAAATGCAATCAATTATTAAAGTAACTCAGACTAGGATAAACTTAGCTTACTTCACCCGCTTCAAACATCATCTGCGCTTGCTGGCGGATTTGTTCGCGCTGGGCTTGCCATAACTTGCGCAGACTGTCCGTATTTAAATCGCGCTCGTCTGCTTCGGATATAAAGTCGACTTCACCGTTGCCTTCGGCTTCGGTTCGGGTCACGCTCCATTCCTTGGTAAATTCGCTTTTAATTGCCCCAGCGTGTTTGGTCGGCATTGCGCAAATCAACTGCATGCCCAGACTGTCGCGGATGAATTTGATTACGTCATGTGCGCGGCGTTCATCCATTTTGGCAAAGGATTCGTCATTGACCAGCAATTTAAGGTTCATGCCCTTGTCAAAATGCTTTAATCGGTTGGTTACCACGGCCGCACGAATGATATATGCCGGAGTTTCCAGCTGTCCACCCGAACCGGTTCCCCATTCGGATAAGGGCACGCGCGAACCGCTGTCGGACTCTTTCCAGATCTCATAACGGCGATAATTGCGATAATCGGCCACGCGTTGCAGTTCTTTGATGGCCTGGTTTTGATCATTGGACAGCAATAATCCCACCAATTGGTCGCGCACGGCCAGGTTGGCCGGTGTCAAATCAGTCGTGCCAAACAGGTCGGCAGACTCTTGCGCCTCTGATAAATCATAAGCCGCACTGAAAAAATCATAATAGGATTTGAATTCCGGCACCCATTCCGACCAATCTATGCTGAATTTGTCGGTGCCAAATTTCAGCCTTTCCAATTCGGTATTCAGTGTTTTCAGGGTACGCACGCCCACATCCACGGTATTGCGGATCTCGTAGCAGAACTGCTTGGTGAACACGTCGCGGAAAGAAACTTCGGAAGTACGTAGCTGATCCAGGTTCTTGACCAAGCCGATTTCCCGTTGCACGTCCAATTGCGCGCGCACCGTGGTGGCCAAAGCAACCAGTGCGCCATATATCGGGCCGCTATCTGCGCTGCGATGATCCAGGCTATGGCCGGGATTAAGCTGTTCATCCGCCTTGGCATGGCGGTTGTAATCGGCTATCGCTTCACGTACCTCGCTGTTGGATTCAGCCGCCAACAGCAGTTGTTGTTGCATGCGGTTCTGCGCCTGTTGCGGGCTGATTTCAGCTTTTTCAGTCCAATCAACAACTTGCTGTTCAAGCGCGGTGTAGGACAAGGATTCGTTCAGCACACATAAATGCTTGAGTCTGGCTACATCGTCGCTGACCTGCTGGCGTTTGGCTGCTAAACTTTCATCCAGCTGCGTCAGAGATTGCGACAACAACGCAAGCCTGCCGTCAAAAGTACCTATGCGTTGGCTAGCCTGTTGCACAGCCTTGTCCATGGCCTCGATCTGCATCTGCAAAGACAGCTTTTCTTCTTCCAGACGGGTCACTTCATCCAGATTCAGGCGAGAAAGATCAGCGTAAGCCGCTTCTATCTCGCGTGCAGCCCTGTCCAGTTCGCTAATATCGCCAAAATCCGGCTGTTTTACTGCCCCGGCCAGACCCAACAGCCCTTTCAACATGGTCAGCTGGGATTGTAGTTCCTGCAGTTGTGCTTCGGCCTGCGCATGGTCGGACGCTATGCGTTCAAACGCATTGTTCTGTGAGGCTTTGCCGAATACCAGCGCGGCTACTGTTCCACTAAACATGGTGCGCGAACCCGAACCCTTGCCATCTTTCATCACGCCACGGGAAGTTTTAGCCAACTGTGCAGAGCTCTCCACCTTGACGACACTACCATATAAATCAACAAGATAAGCTTGTGCAACCGGATGTTCGGTTTTCAGTTCATGGATAATGGAATCATCCGGCACACGTTCCGGCTTGGCATTTTTCAGGCATAACTTGCCCTGTACTACGCTGGCACGCAAATGGCGGGTTTTCACAAAGTCTATCGCTTTGGCTTCCCATTTTTCATTCACCACAAAGTTGAAACGGGCGCCGCCCATATAACCTTCAATGGCGGGCTGCCAATCCGGATGCACCGGCTCGATCAAATCACACAACACCTGGGCATTGGCTTCGGGTAATTGGGTTTTAAATGCTTTCAAGGCCGCTGCAATATCCTTGGGATAATCGGCACCGCCTGTTGCCAGGTTGGCTTTGCGCTCGGCAAGTTCCTTTTCACGGTTTTGCGTGCTTTCAAGCTCTTGTTTTACCTTCTCTATTTGCGAGTGTACGGCTGCCACAAAGCTGTCTTGCGTGCCGGCTATCACTTCATGCAAGTCAGCAAAGGTGTCGCCCAGACTGGATAATTCCTGCAATAGTGACATCGCCGTTCGCGGAAAATCATCAGATTTGATATCCAGCTGGGCAAATTTTTTCTGCAAAACGGTGAAGGGCGCCTGTGCAGAGCGCGCCAGGGTTTCCGCCACAGCACCACCCGCCTCGCTTAACAACTTGTGCGTCAATGGAAACTTCATCTCGGTAATGGTACGGGCGGTGGATTGAAGTTTGTCAGCCGCCCCCAACGACTCGACTAACGCAGCAACAGTATTTTTCGCCGCCAACCGCGCTGCCTGCAGGCGTTCATCTATACGTTGTTTCTGGTCTGCCGCCGGTATACCACTCAGGCGCGCGGCAATTTGCACCAGACTTGCGCTACGGGCCTTTTTATCCAGTTGCATTCCGTCAATCAGGGCCGTTTCTTGCGCAATCTTGCGCTTCATTTGCTGCAAGTCCAGCTGGTCTGCATCGATTTGCAGTTCGGAATCTTGCAAGCTCAATTTTGAAGCAAGCAATTGATATTGTGCAGAAAGTTCGTAAGCGCCGGTCACCTTGAGCGAGGCCGAACCGATTCTTTCCAGTCGTGCCACATTGTCTTTCAGGCGTTCGCCTTCAACTCGGAGGTTATGCACCTGACGCATCAAGTCACTGATCTGCGAAATACGCTGCACCAGTTGCTGCGGGTCATGTTCCAGAATCTGGGTTTTCACCAGTTCATCCACGCTGCCGATGGGTCTATGCACAATGGACTGACTCCAGGCCTTGGCCGCAAGCTCGGCTTCAATAAACGAAACCGACTTTTGCCCGCGGAAGCGGCCATAGAGTTGGCACAGATATTCGCGCTTCGCATCGCGGAAACTGGTCACCGCGCCATACTTGGCTTTCAAGTGACTTTCAATTTTTTCTACTGGTATAACCTCAAGGCTGTCATCCAGATTGCGCTGCATCAAATCACCCAAATGCAAACTTACGCCATCAACCAGCAATAACACCAGTTTTTCCGGCACAGCTTGACGTCGCCCACCGGAACCATCCACCCGTGCGGCGGCGGCAATAATCGCGGTAAATTCTTCGCCTTCATCCTCGCCCTCGCTGGGTTTGAATACTGCCGCGATATAGCCATGTGCGCCATCGGGACGAGCAAACAGGTTGTCTTCCGCGCCGGTAACATAAGACCACAAGGTACGTTTGGATTTACCGCTGCGGGAATTTTGCGAGCTTTCATCCTGCCCGGGGTTGTAGTTGAAGATGTTTTGATAGGCTGCGGTCATTACCGTTTGCAGCGCATCCAACATGGTGGATTTGCCCGAGCCGGTAGAGCCGGTCAGCAAGGTCATGTTTCCCATGGGATATTCGTCAGAACGCAACGCGCCCCAATTGACCAGAATTAGTTTTTCCAGCTTCACTCAGTCACCTCTATTATTTCTGTTTCCTGGATTTTCATCTTCTTGTGCACTTTCACTTTCACAAACGATCTGATTCCCCACTTTGCAAAAGGGGGGCTAGGGGGGATTTAAACTCCGGATCAAAAAACCAAAATCAAATCCCCCTCAGTCCCCCATTTTACCCGCAAGGGGTACGCCGTTGATGCCCGCACTATGTGCGACGAAGCCTTAGAGGAAAGTGTATATGCCCGTTTACGGAGGCTCATGTTGCTTGTACTGAATCAGATGTCTCTGCTTCATCGCCCTGCTCTGCTTCATTCGCCGGAGTTTCTGCCACACCTTCGGCTTCAAGTGCGGCCGCCAAAGCGTCTTCACTGATAATGCCAAGGATAGTGGGGCGGATGGCGATATAGGCATCTTCGTCCTCAAACGAAAAGTTGGCACCAATATGAATCAGCCGATGGCGCTTTAACTCTTTGATTAATTTATCTCTATCTCCTGCCAACTCCGGCAATAGGCGTTTAAGCTGGGTTTGCTGGGTAGCAGCCAGCTCTTCAAAACGTATCAATACCTCGCCCGCATCGGTCAACCGCCCACCACCTTCGGCCAAACCCTGCTGAAACAAGAAGCGCAAAGTCAGCGCAGCCGCCACAAAATCGGCCGACAGCTTGCTGCGCAAGGAAGGCTGCGCATCAAAATCATCATCCGCCATGCCTGGAATCTGCGCACCGGGCGCATACAGGCGGAAAAATTCATTTTTTAAATCATGCACTAAACGAAAACCCGCCAAAGCAAAGTAATCCGCCAGCAAAGCCTCAATGCGGCGTGCATCGTCGTAAAAACGTTGTTCCACGCCATCTTCCTCGCGCACGATAATGCCCCAGGCAAACAAACGGCTGGTGATTTCCTTGAAACGGTCGAGTTTGAGGTTTTGTTTCTCTAGCTGGTCTTCTATTGAGCTTGTTAAATTCATGGGATGATATTAGTCAGATTCATAATTATGTTCTATTTGGTAATTATTGCTGAAATCAAATATGCTTTACTTCGAAACTTCGCTAGGGCTAGTTCCATTATTTGAATGGAAGAACTGATTAAGTCGTCATCCCCGCGTAGGCCGGGATCCAGCTTGTTGATATTACTGGGTTCCAGCCTTCGCGGGAACGACAAGTGGGGTAAGCAGGCAATCCGCAAAAGGGACTTAATCAGCTTTTCCTTAAATATTTGCATGATTACTTAATTACTACTAATCCCAACAAATTTTCCATCGGTTCAAAATCTCGATCCCGATGCAACAAGGGTAAGTGGTTAACGATACAAAATGTGCCTATCATCACATCCAGCGTTTTTCGTACCGTAACGCCCTGTTTGCGCAATTCCCGATAATTGCTGGCTGCTTGCAAGGCCACTTCTTGCCCCAGCATTTCCCTAAACGGAAGCAAGGCTAATAAATTTTGTGCTCGTTTGAAGTCGGAGTCGCTGCTAAAGCCTTGTAACACTTCGGTCAAAATGATATCGCCCATTAAAATATTTTCCTGGCCCAGCAAATTATCCAGACGGTCTGTTTGAGCGCAAGCAAAACCGTTGAAATAGTCTATCCACACAGATGAATCAACCAAGATCATTTGTCAGTGCGCGAGGCTTCCAGATCACCGTCCCATTTCAACTTGCCACGTGCGGAGCGAATTTCTTCCTGTTTTTTGAGTTGTACCAGTAAACGCAAGCCCGCCTCGACTATTTCCCGCTTGGTATGTAAACCAGTCAGATTGGAAGCCTGAAGCATCAATTCATCATCAATAACGATATTGGTACGCATCCCGGCTCCCTAACTTATGTGTATAAAACAAGATTATTATACACATAAATATTGAGCCCTAAAATGGCAGTGTTAATAGCCTAAAAACCGTAATTCAAACCACCGTGATAATAGAGGACAGAATGGGCACAGTGCATGTGCTGTCATCAAAAATCGAAGCCAATTGATTTCTTCCTCACCCTTGGGCCACACCATCCAGCCCCAGCCCTAGTATCGCCGCATCTCGCGTCAGTAATGTCAGCTTTTCATCGTGTGCCTGTGCGATAAGTAGCCTGTCGAAGGGGTCGGCATGTGCGCAAGTTTGGCTACGCACCTCTTCGATATGGCGCGGCAGGATGGGCAACAGCAAAAAACCTTGCGCTTCAAGTTGTTCGGTAAGAGAGCCAAGTGGTAAAGGTAATTTACCCTTGGCATTCTTGAGTGCCATTTCCCATATGCTGGCGGTGCTCACCACAATCTCGGATTTGGCGATGATGCGCTGCGTCGCCTTGCCCAGACGAGCATCCGCCGTCATCCACCAATAAATCAGGTGGGTGTCGAGCAAGTAACGCTTCAAGGCAAATTGCCTGATGCCAACTCTTCGGCAATGGTCGCGTTGGTTTCAGCTGAGTCCCAATCCGCTTTTGCCTTGGGCAGCCCAGCCCACGCGCCGGGTTTGCGCACAAAATCTTGCGCGCCGACTTTAACCAGCCTGACAACGGGCACTCCATTATTGGCGATGACCACATCCTCTCCCGCCAGCGCGGCTTGCACCAGCTTGGAGAGTTTGTTTTTTGCTTCAAGCATATTACATTGCATGGCTTACTCCTTAAATCAAACAACCCGATGCGGCAGTTTAGCTCATCTGGCTAAGTTAGCCAAGTTTGATTTTTTTACCATAATCAAGGCAAAAATCATGTCCACTATTTTCATTTTATGAATAGACTTAACCTTGGTTTCCAATATCAAGTAGCGTAATTTCACTTTCAGATACCATCAATGTAAGCGTAATCCTATAACTGTAAGTCAGTCTGATGGCATAACAACCACTAAGTTTGCCACTCAGGGCGTGCAAGCCCAGCTGAGGCTGAAAAGGGTCTTGTTGCAATTCATTGATTACTTTGGCAAAGCGCGGCTTTAAATCCGGATGTTTTTGAAAAAATTTGCGTGCCTGCCGCAGAAATTGCTGCGGTGTAACAATCGTATACATTACACCTTCTCATCCGCATCAAAAGCCTTAAGCAGATCATCAGCCGATGTGAATTTTTGTACATTGCCTGCTTTGACATCTTCCAGCGCAGCCCGCACGCGCGCGTAATAGGCTTCTTGTTCCGCCACAATCAAATCCTGATAACGCGCTTCCGATACCACCACATATTGCGGTTCGTTGTTTCTGATCAGATGTACATCACCTTTTGTAATGGCTTCATCTACAGCGGCAATTCCGCGTCGTTTGATTTCCTGGGCAGGCATGGTATTCATTTGCATACTCCTTTAAGTACTTATTTAAGTATTTTCACTATAAACTTACATGAACTTCAAATCAAGAATCCAGTTATCTCTCTTATTGTAAAAGCAATATAAGTTTATATAATCAATATGTTGATAGATCAATCGAGTCTGACCCTATCGATTCTTTATACCTATAAGTACCTAGCAAATAATGATAATATAATCAATTATTTAGCTAATAAATCAAGGCTACAAAACAAAGGGGACACTACAAAACAAAGGGGACAGATTTATTTGTTTCCAATAGCATAGATTCAATTCAAGTCTCGGAATTCTGTTCTATCTGATAATCACTCCCCGTATAAAACTCCGTCACCAGTTTGTTGGGTAATTTGCGCGCAATCAGGCTGCCCTCGCGAGAACCTCTCACTGCTTCAACGGCTTGCATGGCTTGCAGCACGTCTCGAGCTGTTTTTATGGGCATGGTGGAAAGCTGAAAAGGTCGGCCGCGCAGCTTCAACTCAGCGCGCAGTGCGGTAAACACATCCTCGTTGGACATGGCAAAACCGGCCGCTTCGGCGCGTTGCATGGCGGCGGACAGTCTGGCTTCGCGGCTTACTTTGGGCTGGGCGGTTACGGTTAGGGCCTTGCGGCGTTGCGAGGCGCTGCGCAGTTTGAGGCTGGCGGGGTCAAGCAGGCGGATTTCAGCCGAGGCAATGGCCTCGCCCAGTGTGTCCAGAAAGCGGTTTTGCGCTTGGCCTTCAAGCTTGGCAACCCGGGTAATCGCCCGGCTATAAGCGTGGCGGGTTTGGCCGCCGCGTAGCATCATGGCCTGCTGCACAATGTTGGTGGCCTGGCGCATGTAGGTGTTCATGGCTTTGATCAGCTCGGGCTGTTTGTTGGTGCAGGCGGCTTCTACCATTTCTTCGATGCGGTCCAGCATCCAGTCGTAGGTAGAATGGCCACTTCTTTCCTGCACCGCCCAGCGGGCGACTTCATCCAGTTGGCGATTCAGCAGTTTTGCATGGTCTTCGGGGATGCTTCTGAGCTTGCCCAGCGTTTCGCGTATGGCCTGACGGTGACGTTCAACGCTATCGGCAGTGAGTTGTTTTTTGAATTCCTTTTCGAAACGATCGAGGAAATCCATGAATTCATCCCACGGTGTCTGTGACGCTTCCACCATTAAATGACGCACCAATTCTTGAAAATAATCAACACCTTCCGAGAGATCGCTAATGACTTTTTCAGCATAGTCATAGGCGTCTACCAGGTCGTAGGCATCGCTATTTTTGAAGGTGGCTTCCAGTGAATTGCGACAACTGCGCACATTGCGCTGGCGGCTGCGGGTACGCGGACGGTCGAACACCCACAGCGCTTCGGCAAACAATTTGCCGGCGCGGGAAAAGCGATAGGCGGTGACCAACCCAGCGCGGTCGCCATACATTTCCAGCCAGCCGTCTTTTAACAAACCACGAAAAACTGCGCTGCTGAGTTCCAGCACATTATCTGAAGAAATAAGTGCAAGTTCGTCATCGGCGCTGTTGGCATCAGTACTGAGTTCATTGGACATACGCTGTACTACAGGCAACAGAATGTCGCGCATGCCGTCACGGGTGAGGTTGTGTGAATAATCTGCACCGCTGCCATGAAGTCGTTCATACAGAGAGCGCAAGCAGGCCACGACCAGCTCACGGCGCTTGCCGTTTAGGGGTCTGAAGAAGTTTTGGCGTTCGGCGTCGTAAAACACTAAGTATTTGATTTTATTTAATTTTATTAAATTGCAACACTTTTAAATCCCTCCTAACCTCCCTTTATTAAAGGGAGGAACCTTCTCAATTTACCATCTGGTGGTTTCCCCACTTTGTCAAAGGGGGGGCTAGGGGGAGAGCGAAGCGAGGGG
>JBBQYH010000053.1:0-12694 GCA_038208855.1 Burkholderiales bacterium | reverse complement strand
AGTTACAATTCCGCTGCTAATCAATATTGACAGAATAATCAGGATCGTGCCGAAAAAATATTTCAAAAAATTCCTGCCCAGCCATGACTCCATCCGCCAAAGCCGCTGGATAAAGCCCTTTGGAGCGTGGTTGCAACATCCGAATTTGTGGCATTTGCATCGACGCTCGGTATCCGGCGGCGTGGCAGTGGGAATGTTTTGCGGATTGATTCCGGGACCATTTCAGATGCTGGGCGCAGCATTGCTGGCTGTGTTGTTTCGCGTCAACCTGCCGGTGGCGATATTTACCACGCTATACACCAATCCATTTACCATAGTGCCGTTGTACTGGCTGGCTTATCAGCTTGGTGTGTGGGTCACGGGCGATGACCAAGCGATTACAGTAGCGCATTTTGTCGTGCCGGATATGAATTGGAACAACTGGATTACGGTTATGATTGAATGGGTAGATTCTTTGGGCAAACCCTTTGCTATTGGTTTGCCCCTGTTGGCAAGTGCGTTGGCTTTGTGCGGATATTTACTGGTGCGGATAGGCTGGCGTATCTGGGTGGTATGGCAGTACCATCAGCGCAGCAAACGCGTATAGGCGTTGTGTATAGCCAGAGAACTGGCAACAAAAAACATAACCATTTGTTTCTATTAAATAATTATTTAAGACTAAGATATGAAATATATTAAAATATTGCTTGCGATTGCGACTCTTTCAGCCACCATCAATGTGGCTGCTGCAGAAACATTGACCGTGGCAGTGGCGGCCAATGTCAAATTCGTTTTTGATGAATTGAAAACGGCATTCAAGCAATCCAGTGGTGTTGAGGTCATGGGCGTATTTGCCTCATCCGGAAAAATAAACGCGCAGATTAAAAGCGGGGCCCCCTACGATGTTTTCCTGTCGGCGGATATGGACTTTCCCGAGGCACTGTATAAAGACGGGCTGGCGATGTCTGCACCGAAAGTATATGCAAGGGGTGTGCTTGTGTTGTGGACCCTTCAAAACCTGGATTTACAACAGGGTGTGAATGTATTGAAAAGTCCGGCAGTGAATAAAGTGGCCATCGCCAACCCTAAACTTGCTCCATATGGACGCGAGGCTATGCATGCCCTGGAACACTTCAAGTTGAACAAAGAAATTGAAAGTAAGCTGATATTCGGCGAGAGCATAGGCCAGGTAAATCAATATATCGACAGTCAATCGGTTGAAATCGGTTTTACCGCAAAATCCGTGGTGCTGGCCCCGCAAATGCAGGGACATGGAAAATGGGTAGAGGTGCCGCGCGAAAGTTATCAGCCGATTGAACAGGGTATGGTGATACTGAAACACGGCAATGAAACCAATGCGGCGGCAGCGAAACAGTTCATGGACTTCATGGCTTCAGCCCAGGCGCGCAACATTCTCGAAAAATTCGGCTATATCATGCCATGAACAAATTGCGCGGGCGTATTTCTGCTGTTGAATTCAACGACCATGTATCGCTGGTTGATGTGGATGTAAACGGCGATACCTTTACCGCCACCCTGCTGGAGACACCTGAAGATGCGCCGTATCTTAAGGTGGGTAATATGGTTGATGTGCTGTTCAAGGAAACGGAAGTTTCGCTGGCGAAGAATCTGTCCGGCATGATCAGCTTGCGCAATCGCATGCAAACAACAGTAATGCAAGTGCGTAGCGGTATTATTCTCAGCGAGGTCGTGCTGGATTATCGCGGCCACAGTATCAGCAGCATCATCACCACGCGTTCTATCCAGCGGCTGCAGATTATGCCCGGCGACCAGATCGAAGCGCTAATAAAAGCAAATGAGATGACGCTGATGGCAGTGAATAGTCAATAGGGATCTGGCTCGTATGCAAAGAAAAATCGGCATCATAGGCGGCAGCGGGGTGTATGACATCGAGGGGCTGTCTAACAAATACTGGCGGCGCGTGGAGTCGACCTTTGGCATACCATCGGATGAGTTGTTGTTTGGCGAGCTGGATGGCATTGAGCTGGTGTTTCTGCCGCGCCACGGACGTGGTCACAAAATACCGCCATCGGAAATAAATTTCCGCGCCAACATCGATGTGTTGAAACGCGCAGGTGTTAGCGATGTCATTTCCGTCAGTGCTGTGGGTTCGCTGAGAGAACATTTGAAGCCGGGCATGTTCGTGATTGTCGACCAGTTTGTCGACCGCACCTTTGCCCGCGAAAAATCTTTTTTTGGTACGGGTATGGTGGCGCATGTTTCCATGGCGTATCCGGTATGCAGAAGGCTAGGGGACCATCTCGAATCGGCTGCAAAAGAAGCGGATATCGTAGCGCTGCGCGGCGGCACCTATCTGGTGATGGAAGGCCCGCAATTTTCCACGCTGGCCGAATCCGAACTGTATCGAAGCTGGGGTTGTGATGTGATCGGCATGACCAATATGCCCGAAGCCAAACTCGCACGCGAAGCCGAGCTATGCTACGCCACGGTGGCAATGGTGACCGATTACGATTGCTGGCATCCCGATCACGACGATGTTACGGTGGACCAAATCATCAAGCTGCTGGTACTGAATGCCGACAAGGCGCGCAATCTGGTAAAGCTGGTTGCACCAAAACTTTGGAACGACCCACATGCCACTTCCTGTCATTGCCGCAGTGCCTTGCAGCATGCGTTGATCACCTCGCCGGAAGGGCGTGATGCGGCGCTGATAAAAAAATTGAGCGCGGTGGCCGGGCGTGTGCTTAAGTGAATGTAAATAGATTTACCCCCATCCCAACCTTCCCCCTGCAAAGGGGAAAGGGCGTATTCCCTCTCCCATGCAGGGAGAGGGTTAGGGAGAGGGTAGAAGCCAAGGGACATCAATGAACGAACAACAATTGCGATCAGCCCTGCTGCAAACCTCGCGCCGTATGGTCGAGCTGGGACTCAATCGCGGCACCGCAGGCAATGCCTCGGTGCGTTGCGGTGACAACATACTTATCACTCCCTCCGCCTTGCCGCTGGAAGAGATACGTGAACAAGACCTGGTGCTGCTCGCCGCAGACGGCAAAGTGCTCAAGGGCGGCAAGCCTTCCAGCGAATGGTTTTTCCATCGTGATATCCTCGCCGCGCGCAGCGAAATCGGTGCTGTGTTGCACATGCATTCTCCCTACGCCACCACCATGGCTTGTCTGCGCCGCAATATACCGGCGGTGCATTACATGGTGGCCATGGCAGGCGGCAGCGATATACGCTGCACTCCGTACAGCGTATTTGGTGAACAGGAATTGTCAGACCATGCCCTGGAGGCACTGCAAGGTCGCATGGCTTGTTTACTGGGAAACCACGGCATGATTGCGCTGGGTAAAGATCTGGACGAAGCACTGTTTATTGCAAACGAAGTCGAATTCCTGTGCGAAATTTACTGGCGCACCCTGCAAGTCGGCGAACCTCACATACTTACTGCGCAACAGATGCACGAAGTAAAGCAGAAGTTTGTCAATTATAAAAAGCGGAGTTGAAATGCCTATCAAATCACGTGTAAGAACTGTCCCGCATTATCCCAAGCAGGGCATCATGTTTCGCGACATCACCACGGTGCTGAAAGATCCTGTCGGCCTGCGCGCCACTATCGACGAGCTGGCGCGCCGTTACAAGGATGTGAAAATCGACCTGATCGCGGGTGTTGAATCGCGCGGTTTTGTCATTGGTGCACCGCTGGCCTATGCACTGGGCCTGGGCTTTGTACCGATCCGCAAAACGGGCAAGCTGCCCGCCGAAACCATAGGTCAGGATTATCAACTGGAATACGGCACCGACCGCATCGAGATCCACGTCGACGCGATCGCCAAAGGCGCGAAGGTGTTGCTGGTGGATGATCTTATTGCCACCGGCGGCACGGCGGAAGCGGCAGTGATTCTGATTGAAAAAATGGGCGGCAAGATTGTGGAGTGTTGCTTCATGATCGACCTGCCAGATATTGGCGGGCGGGCAAGATTGGAAAAGCGCGGGCAAAAGGTATTTGCTTTGTGCGAGTTTGAAGGCGACTGATGGAAACCTGTAAAAATCTACTGCGCGATTCGATAGCGGCGTTGCGCGGTACTCGATATCCGGGGCTGAGTAGCAGCAAACTTTAGTACATTCCGGTTTCTGCGTGCCGTGCGCCTTGCTCTCGAACCGCTCGCTACGATTTTTATCAGGTATCTTTGAGTGCCCTAGGTGATTTTCAATGATTCAACAGCACTGGGATTTATTAAATGAAAGTCGAAACCCTGCGCTGGGCCAACAACAAGCTGGAGATGATAGACCAGCGCGTACTGCCAGCCGCCTTTAATTATCTTGCCTACGATTCTGCAGCCTCTGTGGCGGAAGGTATACGCAGCATGGTAGTGCGCGGTGCGCCGGCGATTGGCGTGGCGGCGGCTTATGGGGTGGCGCTGGAAGCGTTGCGGCTTTCAGCTTCTACCCTCTCCCTAGCCCTCTCCCTGCAAGGGAGAGGGGATGGTATGGTGGATTTCAATCGTGGCATGGAAGACGGTATTGCAGTGCTGGCGCAGAGCCGCCCGACGGCGGTGAATCTGTTCTGGGCGTTGGAGCGCATGAGAAAAGTATGGCAGGGCGTTGCGACACAAACGCCAACCGGGATTGCGGCACGGCTGCTGGACGAGGCGCATGAGATACTGGTCGATGACATACGCATCAACCGCGCAATGGGCGCATATGGTGAAAAATTATTGAAGGATGGCGCGCGCGTGCTGACACATTGCAATGCAGGTGCATTGGCGACGGCAGGCTGGGGTACAGCGCTGGGGGTGATACGTTCGGCTGTGGAAGCAGGCAAGAAAATTTCCGTGATTGCCGACGAGACGCGGCCTTTCCTGCAGGGTGCGCGGCTTACCGCCTGGGAGATGGTGCAGGAAAATATTCCGGTCACGCTGATCACCGACAATATGGCGGGCCACTTGATGGCACTAGGCGAGGTCGATGCAGTCATCGTTGGCACGGATCGCGTGGCGGCCAACGGTGATGTGGTCAACAAGATAGGCACTTATATGGTGGCAGTGCTGGCACAGCGGCACCATATTCCGTTCTATGTGGCTTGCCCGCTTTCCACCATCGACATGAATATTGCCAGCGGTGATCACATTCCCATTGAAGAGCGTGCAGCCGACGAGGTAAAAGGTTTTCGCGATTCACGTTGGGCAGCCGAGGGCGTGACCATCCGCAACCCCGCCTTTGATGTGACACCCGCGGAACTGGTGACCGCACTAATTACTGAAAAAGGAGTGGTGATGCAACCTGATGAAAAAAAATTGCATAAGTTGATGGGTAAGGACTAGCTTGTCATTGAACTTAAATCAAAACCTGCTATCTTGCATGCATAAATCTGCTATTGTTATTTGCTGGCTACTTGCTTACTGAAGGTTTCAAGTCTGCAAATTTTAATTTATTCAATACAATCAAATAGATGGGTTGATGCGCTAGCAGCCGCTGCATTTCTGTTAATGCACTATCCGAGAAATTTATTTACATGCTTTTAGATAACCGAACCCTGCTTTTTTCCATGGTGCTTGTGTGCGCCATGATGGCGTTGAGCATGACCGTAGTGTCATGGGGGCGCGAGCATGACAGCCTCAAGAAGTGGGCTGGTGCCATGGCACTGGAAGCACTGGCCTGGTTGTTGCTCGGTGCGCGCGGTGAAATTCCCCTCTTTTTTTCCATTACTCTCGCAAATGCGCTTGTCGTGACTGCCCAGGCCATGAAGCTGGCTGCGTTATATGAGTATCGCGGTTTGCGCTGGCCACATTGGCAGTGCCTGCTTCCCATCTTGCTGGCGATGCTGCTGATGTCGGTACTGCCGTATACGGATCTGCGCGACAGGATAATCTATGGCAGCATGATCTATGCTGCGCAGATGGTAATGATCATGCAGGTAATGCTCAGGGATACGGAGTCCCGCTCGGGACGTGCATGGTGGCTGTTGTTCGGTGCTACTGCAGTTGTTCTGCCATTGTTTGCGGTGAGATCATTGGTTGCATTTTTCGGTATTGTTAAATTTGCAACACCCGAAACAACGCTTGCTCCCAATCCTGTGCAATTGGCGATTTTTATGGGTTTGATTTCACTCAGTGTGTTGGGCTCAATGGGCTTCATCCTGATGATCAAGGAGCAGGCCGACCAGGTAATCCGCAAGATTGCCATGATCGATTCGCTTACAGGAATATTCAACCGGAGAGCACTCATGGAACGCGGTGAGAAGGAGTACGCAATCTCCCAACGCAATAAATTGCCGTTGGCGGTTCTGATGCTTGATGTTGATCATTTCAAACGCATAAACGATGAATATGGACATCCAACCGGTGATGCCGTACTTGTTGATGTGGCGCATATTCTTGCTTCAAACCTGCGCAAGCAGGATACTTTGGGGCGTTTTGGCGGGGAAGAGTTTTGTATTGTTTTGCCGGCTACAGACGAAGCGGGTGCCATGGTGCTGGCCGAAAAGTTACGCCTGGCAGTAGAAAATTCAAAGATGCCAAGCGCAAAAAATAAAGTTTCTATCACCATCAGTATTGGTGTAACCGTTTGTACGGTAAGTTGTGCAAGCTGCACAGAAAGTTTTCAAAAACTTATAGATGATGCGGATGCTGCGCTCTATCTGGCAAAGAATGATGGTCGCAATCGCTCGGTCAAAATGCCGATAACATGTTGTGATATCTGGCGTGAAAACTCGGGAAACTTTAGCCCGGCCGTTTAATGTTGCTTCAGGACATCTGTAACACATAGTGTTAAATTGTCATTAATCGCATGCTCGATTCAGGAATCGGTTCTAAGCCATGAATTATGATCTACAACCGTTATTTTTAACTTTCAAACTCGCCGCAGTTACCACTTTTATACTGTGCATAATCGGTATACCTTTTGCGTACTGGATGGCGCATACAAAAGTACGCATCAAGCCGGTACTGGAAACGCTGGTGAGCATGCCGCTGGTGTTGCCGCCTTCTGTGCTGGGTTTTTATCTGTTGCTGGCCTTCAGCCCGCAAAGCTGGTTCGGGCATTTTTTTGAAACTTACGTCGGGCTGAAACTGGCATTCAGTTTCGAAGGGCTGGTGCTGGCTTCCGTCATCTTCAGTTTCCCATTTCTGGTGCATCCGGTGCAATCCGGTTTCCAGAGTTTGCCTCGCTCCTTGTCTGAAGCTGCGTGCACCTTGGGCAAGAGTCGCTGGCAAACTTTTGTGCATGTGCTGTTGCCCAATATAAAACCCTCTTTGCTGGCCGGTATGGTGTTGTCGTTTGCGCACACCATAGGCGAATTCGGCGTGGTGATGATGATAGGAGGCAACTTGCCGGGTGAGACCAAGGTGGCGGCCATTGCGATTTACGACGAGGTGGAGTCGCTCAATTACGATGCGGCGAATTTTTATGCGCTGGTGCTGTTCAGCGTGTGCTTCGTTATTCTGTTAACGGTTTATATGCTCAACCGCAAGATGCTGATGAAGGTGGGTTGAGATGATAGAAATCGATATCCGGAAAAAACTGTTTTCAGCACAGGGCGAGTTTGTGCTCGATCTGCAATTTACAATCGGGCAGGGAGAATTCATCTCGCTCTTCGGCCAATCCGGCGTGGGCAAGACCACGTTGCTGCGCTGTCTGGCAGGGCTGGAAACACCTGAAAGCGGCAGTATTGTTGTGAACGGAGACAACTGGTTCGACAGCAAAAAAGGATTTGTATTGCCCGCGCGCCATCGTCATGCAGGTTACATGTTTCAGGACTATGCGCTGTTTCCCAATATGACGGTGCGCGGCAATCTGGAGTTTGCCTTGCGTCCTGATGGTGAGCGCAAGCGTATCGACGAACTGCTTGAGTTGATGGGACTGGGCGATTTGCAGCAACGCAAACCTGCTACGCTTTCAGGCGGGCAGAAACAGCGCGTTGCACTGGCGCGCGCTCTTGCGGCTGAACCGCATTTGTTGCTGCTGGACGAACCGTTTTCTGCACTGGATCATGACACCAGTGTACGCCTGCAAGACGAGGTGTTGCGCCTGCAGCGGCACTTCGGCTTGACCACGGTGATGGTGAGCCATGATGTGAGCGAGGTATATAAACTTTCGCAACGGGTGATGGTCATCGAGCAGGGCCGCATAGCAAAGCAGGGCTCACCTGCGGAAGTATTCAAGGCGGGGCAGGCAACAGGTAAATTCAGTTTTGCCGGCGAAGTGCTCGCCATTGAAACGGCTGATGTGGTGTTTGCGGTTATCCTGCTGGTGGGCAACCAGGTCGTGCGCGTGATCGCCACGGCTGATGAAGCACATAGTCTGAAGCAGGGAGATCGAGTCATGCTGATGTCCAAGGCGTTTAACCCGGTGCTGCTTCCGGTGTCATAGGAGGGGAAAATATCATGAGCGACAAACAAATTGCAACCTTGGCAGGCGGCTGTTTCTGGTGTCTCGAGGCGGTATATGAACAGATGCGCGGCGTGGAAAAAGTGGTATCCGGTTATATCGCCGGTGAAAAACCCAACCCTACTTACGAGGAAGTTTGTAGCGGAAATAGTGGGCATGCCGAAGCGGTGAAAATCACGTTTGATCCCGGACTAGTGACCTACGCAGAACTGCTTTCGGTATTCTTTACCATACACGACCCGACCACATTGGACCGACAGGGCAATGACCAGGGCACGCAATACCGCTCTGCAATTTACTATCACAATGAAGACCAGCGCGCAGAAGCGGCCGAACTGATGCTTGAATTAAGAAAGCAGCATATTTTTCCTGCACCGCTGGTGACAGAACTGGTGGCTGCCACAACTTTTTATCCGGCCGAAGGTTATCACCAGCACTACTATGCCAATCATCCAGAACAGGGTTATTGCCAGTTTGTGGTGGCACCGAAACTGGCGAAGTTCAAGGAGCATTTTGCAGCCAGAATGAAATGATTTTTGCGGGATTGAGGCCAAACAAAATTACTTAAAGTGCGTTTCCCTTTGCCTTATTGTTTTACACCCAGGGAATCAAATTTGGTGATGAAAAAATCCTGAATGCCCTTTAGCGTGTTGCTGTCCAATCCTCCCTCGGTATATCCTGCCACAAATACATTGCCACTTGCATCCACGCCAACGCCATTGGCAGCGGTATATTTACCAGATACGCCGAGTTGTTTTGTACGTACTTTGGTACCTGTAGAATCATATGTGGTTACAAAGAAATCGTGTGTACCCATGAGGCTATTACCGTCTAGACCACCATAAGTATAACCAGCTACATATGTTTTCCCATTAGCATCCACAGCTACGCTTGTGGCCTCGGTAATTGCAGATGCTACGCCTAGCTGCTTTGTGCGTATTTTTATGCCGGCTGCGTCATAAACAGTAAGGAAAAGATCGTGTGAGCCGCTTATAGTATTACCATCCAATCCTCCCAAAGTATATCCAGTTACATAAACTTTTTGGTCTTTATCCACTGCAACACCAGTGGCTACCGTGCTTAAGGCAGTTACGCCGAGTTGCTGGCTACGCTGTTTAACTCCAGATGCATCGTACATGGTTAGGAAAAAATCTTGGTTACCTGTAAGCGTATTTCCATCCAGTCCACCATAAGTGTAACCAGCAACATAAACGTTACCGAGTGAATCAACAGTAACGCTGTTCGCAGCTGTACTAAATGTGGCTACACCAAGTTGCTTGGTACGAATTTTTGTACCATTTTTATCATACATGGTAAGGAAAAAATCTTGTGTACCTGTAAGCGTATTTCCATCTAATCCGCCGTTTGTATACCCTGCTACATAAACATTACCACTTAAATCTACCGCAACACCAGTAGCTATAGTTGAATGTCCTGTAACGCCGAGTTGCCTTGTTCGAACTTTGTTTCCGGCTGGATCGTAAATTGTTAGAAAAAAATCCTGTGTGCCTGTGAGTGTATTCCCATCTAGATTGCCAGTTGTTGAGCCAACTACATATACATTACCGCTCAAATCTACTACAACACTGTTAGCTGATGTAGATTTTCCGGATACGCCTAGTTGTTTTGTGCGTACCTTGGTACCAACGGAGTTGTACATGCTGAGAAACAAGTCCTGTGTACCAGATAGCGCATTTCCATCCAGTGCGCCGTTTGTAGAGCCGGCCACATACACATTGCCGTTGGTATCAATAGCGATGCCCTCGGATGCCGTGTTGGCTCCGCTTACCCCCAGCTGTTTGCTGCCAGTCCATTTGGTGGGAGCTGCGGTGGCTGCACTTCCAGTGCTGCCACCGCAGGCGGAGAGTAGCGCTGATATAACGAGTATTAAAGTAAATAAACTGGTTTGTTTCATGGCGTCCTCATTGGTAATTACTTATTGATTTGTGTTTGTTCCTGGATACGTTGTACTGAAAAATTCAGTACAACGTATCCAGGAATTTTTAAACTGTTCAATTCTTATGATGATTTAAACATGATTGCTTGGACATCAAAGAAGGGAAAAAAGCTTCAATTACCCCCTATATCGAGCTTTTGCAGGATGTATTCGTGATGTAAAGCGACTTATTGTTATCAAGCATTGCAAACTCAGGTTTGTTTTGAGGTCTTGTCTTGATCTTCCTGCTGTTGCGGCACGGGAGGGAGTAATGCTGTTTCACGTTTCAGGAAATTGTCCGCCAAGGCCTTGTACAGCGGAGTGTGACATATCATGCGCGAGGTGATTGAGGCGATGATGGAAGCCGCCATTAGCGGTATTACCATGTCGTGATTGTCTGTCATTTCCATCACAATCACGAAGGCTGTAATGGGTGCTTGCACCACGCCTGAGAAATATGCAACCATACCCAGCAGCACAATGGCTCCGGTAGGCGCATAGGGCATGAATCCGGCCAGATTGGAGCCCAAGCCGGCACCAATAGCCAATGATGGCGCGAAAATGCCACCCGGTATGCCGCTTATGTATGAAACGATCGTCGCTAGCATTTTAAGGATGCCATATGTGCCAGGTAACGATACTTCGCCCGAGATGATCTGTCTTGCCTCCTGGTAGCCGGTGCCATAGGTGGTGCTTCCGGAAAGCAAGCCTATCAGTGCCAGGACAAAACCGCAGCTTGCCGCGAATACGATGGGCCGTTGCTTGATCAGTAAGCCTATGCGGCCCGGTAAGCCGCGTGCTGAAGTGATGAGTATGCGGCTGAATATCCCGCCCAGAATTCCGCCCAGGAAACCACATGTCAGTACGGCTATCCAGCCATTATCAAGATCAAGGGAAGATGAGGTGTGGCCAAAATAGGTGTAGTTGCCCAGCATGGCGATGGATGTAATACCGGCTAGTATCACCGCTGTTAGAACGATACCGTTGGTTTTTTCCTCGAAAGAACGGCTCATTTCCTCAATGGCGAATACAACACCGGCTAGCGGCGTGTTGAAGGCCGCAGCCACGCCTGCTGCGCCACCAGCCAGGATAAGACCCCGTTCCATTTCCACGCGGGAGAAGCGTGCGAGCTTGCCAAGGGTGTGCATGATGGCTGCGCCGATCTGCACCGTGGGACCTTCACGGCCAACAGATGCGCCGGATAGCAGGGCGATAAGTGTCAGCGGAATTTTTGCTATGGCTATACGCAAGGATAACAAGGATTCGCGCGAACTGTTGTCCTGCATTTTGAGTGCTGCTATGGTCTGCGGTATACCGCTACCCTGTGCGCCGGAAAAAAAACGTCGTGTTATATATGCCACCAATGCGAGGCCGGTTGGTGCAACGATCAAGGGTAGATAGGGTGAAATTTCGATGAGTTGGTGAAACATCAGGTTGGCTTTTTCGCTCCAGCGAGCGAAATATGCGGCGGCCGCGCCGATACAGATTGCACCTGACCAGAACAAAAGTTGCCGCTTCCAGTGGCGAAATGAAAGCCAGACATGTGCGCCGCGATTGATGTAGCGTTTTGACAATGTACTGAAACCGAGATTTTGATAATTTAAAACATTGTAGGTGAGGATGAGACTGGCTACAAGAACAATAGATCATTTATTGCTTGCGTTGTTTTGATATGCTTGTAAAAATAATCTGGTAAGTGACGTATCAAAAGTCCATGCATGAATTTATTCGGTAATGAACTCCTTAAATTTGAGGGCACACAGTGCTTGCTTGGAAACATGCTGGCACTGGTTATGCTAGTTGGTGCTGCAATGTGGCTTGTCCTGTTAAGCATGCATTCGGCTGTGGTTGAAACGGCTGCGGGTCATACTTCAGTAATCTTCATAAAATTTTTCCTTTGGCCTTTGTAGTAATTAATCAGGTTGTTGGTAGACGAGTCATGACGTTTTGCTATTTCAGTTCCTACCAGCTCGGGCTGGATAATTTTAGCCAGTTGTTTACCCAATTCCACGCCCCATTGATCAAAGGAATTGACATTCCATACTATGCCCTGAACAAAGACTTTGTGTTCGTAGAATGCGATGAGTGAGCCCAGTGTTTTGGGATCCAGTTTGTGCAGAAATATCGAGCTGCTGGGTTTGTTGCCGGGAAAAACCTTGTGTGGAAGCAGTTTTTTTATTTGTTCATCATCAAGTGATTGTGATTTCAACTCAGTATGAACTTCCTGCTCATTTTTGCCGCGCATCAGTGCTTCAGTCTGTGCAAAAAAGTTTGACAAAAGGATAGCCTGATGTTCGCCTATGGGATGTTTGTTTTCAACCATGGCTATGTAATCAGCCGGAATGAGTCTTGTGCCCTGGTGTATCAACTGGAAGAAGGCGTGCTGACCATTGGAGCCCAGTTCTCCCCATA
>JBBQYH010000052.1:0-12985 GCA_038208855.1 Burkholderiales bacterium | reverse complement strand
AGATATATTTGATTACATCGAGAGGTTTTACAACCAGAGAAAACAGCGGCAATTAAACAGTGGTAATATTCATCAACCCACTCTTAACTAAGTATCCGTGGAATCGGGGTAAAACCAGTCATCCCTCTTGGACAGTTCGTTAGAGAAATCCTTGTTTCCCATTTTTTAGGGCATACCGTGTGGCCAGAGAGAGCCTCCATTTTATTGGAAGAGCAGAAAAAATTGGCCGATGATTGGGTAGAAGGTAAAGTCGAGGAGCAGCGAATATACCACCCAAGTTTGGAGGTAGAACAAGAAATCACAGGCAGAATTTGTTCCCTTTGAAAGACACCTCCGCTAACTTTTAACTGGCGCCTGTCTAATGTGTGATTCTTGTTTGATAGGGTTATTTATTGGCCTTGTCCCCTATTTTTTCATTTGTAAATTTGTCTCATAGTATCTAGTCTGTAAGTTCTACTTTAACTGGCGAGCTATGAATATGCCGAGGATTAGCTGTTTCACACTCCTAATGAATTCAGGTAAAAAAATTAAGTTGCATTTAGAGCAAAAAGTGTGGCCAACCTATAGTCCGATATGCGACGCTAATTGTTCGACTGATACAGCGCCATTAAAATTAATAACATCTAGAAAATTTAAGTTGCTGGTTTCATCAACAATGCCGGAAAAAATATAAATAGCGAGCAAAGCTAAACGAACGATTTGAAAATCTCTATGATTTATTGAAGCCAAGTTTAATATCGGAATGACAATTAGAGGTGAGGTAAAACATGAAAGTAATTGATTACAATATGGTAATTGCAATTTCAGAGCATTGGAAAAGCAAGGTAACGTCAGTAAATAATATGTGTCCTTTGCTGGCAGACCTTGATCGGTTGTTAGCTTATCTTGATGAAAAAAACATAACGCCAGGTAATGTTATTGACCCTTGTCCAGAATGTGGGCAAGAGCATCGATGGGCAATGTTAAACCGTCTGATGGTTTTTGCTTTAGATATCCGAGATTCCAAACAAAGTTGCCTGTTAGAGAAAGTTGATAACAGACTTGAACATGTCCGGGCGCTATATGGTGGTAAAGAGGGTTATAAAAATCTGCAAACAGCAGCTAAAGAGTACTTCAAGGGGGCAGATGGCAATGTATATACACCATGATAATATGGGCATGAGGTTTATTACGTATGGTACCTAACTGCATTATCAAATAATGCAGTCAATCCTTGAGGTGTAAAATGAGAAGACTTTGTTTCAGTAATATATCGTTTTTTGTATCACTTGTTTTTTTTCTTGGGGGGTGTGGAGGTGGGAACGGTGGTCAAAGTACACCATCCATTGTAACTAGCACCGACAGCTTTCCGATTGAGGCTACGTTTGTTTCATTGTCCAGCACTTCAAATGTGTTCAGTGCATCTGGTTCTGACAGTAGTGGAAATACCTATCAAGTAACATATTCTATCAGTCCAGCTGCTGACAAAATCGTTTCCCAATTATCTGCTAATCCGCTGAAGGTGTATGTTTCTAATACTCAAGTGAAAAAAAATGGATTAACAGCATCAGTTGTTAGTAGTGAAAATTATTTTACTTTGTCACCATTAATTCTTTATGGTAGCTATACCAGTGCTACAAATGATTGGTTTCAAACTAAGGTCTACACTGTATTGCCTGCCACAGCTAAAGTTGGCTCTAGTGGCGGATTTTATTCGGGGAGTGTTTATTATAACGCCAGCAAAATTCTACCTGAACCCGCAAGTGCAACTTGGTCACTTGAGGCTGATACAGCCACAACGGCTTGGCTATGCTTGAATAGAAGTATTACAAACTATGTAGATACTACTTCAGATTCGATTTGTTTTAAAATTGATAAATTTGGTGTTATCTCTTCATTCAAATTAAGCACTACCAATTCTGGAAGTACATTGATCTTAAAATAATCATATTTACAATCAAACGGTAGAGATGACTTCATTTTCATGAATGAATTACTTTGGAATCGATTGGTTGCGTTACTGGCGTAATTTATTATGCAAATGGCCCATCCTTGGCGCATTGACAAATTAAAAGCACTTTGATTAATGGCGGGTAGTATGGCGGGTAGAATAAAAAAGCGCCTTGCAAGGCGCTTTTTTATTGATATTTTGGCGGAGAAGGGGGGATTCGAACCCCCGTTGGGATATTATCCCAAACACGCTTTCCAGGCGTGCGACTTAAACCACTCATCCACCTCTCCGAAGGGCGCGCAGGATAAACCAGAATGCTTTACTCTGCAAGATAATCCGCCTATATCATACCTGGTCTCGCCATTTGCGCATCGCCGTAAAAGTTGCAAGTTCGTCATTTGCGGGGAGTTTGATGCCGTAATGCTGCTCAATCTGACTGATGATTTCAGTTTCCGTGCAGCGTAGAAAGGGGTTGGTGGCTTTCTCCATGCCTAGCGTGGAAGGCAGTGTGGGTTTGTTCTGCGCGCGCAGGGCATGGGTGTCTGCTGCGCGCTGTATGAGTATGCTGTTGCCGGGATCGCAATTCAGCGCAAAGGGCAGGTTCAATTCGGTGTACTCATGGGTACAATAAACCAGGGTACTGTCAGGCTGCTCGGCAAGTTTTTGCAGTGAGTGATGCAACTGTGCCGCTGTGCCCTCAAATAATTTGCCGCAACCGCAGGTAAACAGTGTATCGCCGCAAAACATGCCTCCTTGCCATAGATAGGCAATGTGCCCAAGTGTGTGGCCGGGAACATCAATCACCTTCATGCGGAAATTTAATTGATCAAATTCAACCACATCACCTTCCCCCAGCGCATGGGTAAGGCAGGGGATTTTTTCGAGGCGTGGGCCATATACGGGGGTGTTATATAATTCGACCAGATCCTGGATGCCGCCGGTATGATCGCGGTGGTGGTGGGTAATGACGATGGCAAGCAGCTTGAGTTGATGTTTTTCAAGGTAATCAATTACCGGAACAGCATCTCCGGGATCAACCACTAAGGCAAATTTGCCGTTGTGCACGATCCAGATGTAGTTGTCTTCAAAAGCAGGAATGGGGAATATTGTCATTTCAGTTATTTGATACCGACGATTATTTGTTTATGAACATGGCAAAGGCAAGTATGTCATGCAACAATGTTTGAGTTAATTGAAGTGTAACGGTTCAATATGTCTACTGCCAGAACTTTAAGCGATTGGTTTGTTACACCTCAGGGACATTACGTCATGAAGTGCGAGCAGGCTTTTTTCGATCATTCCGTATCCGATATTTTTGGTTTTAATGCAGTGCAACTGGGTTTGCCGCAGCACCATTTGCTGCAACGTAGCCGCATACCCCTGCATATCTTGGCCGGTAATGAGCCCGGCGTAAAGTTATGGCTGGAGACAGTAGAATTGCCATTTGAAACGGGCAGCATTGATTTGGTATTGTTGCCGCATACGCTGGAGTTCAGCCCGCATCCACATGAGATACTGCGTGAAGTCGAGCGTGTATTGCGGCCCGAAGGAAGTGTAATAATCAGCGGGTTTAATCCCATGAGTCTGTGGGGTTTGCGACGCATGCTGGGGAAAAAGAAATATTATCCCTGGTGCGGCAATTTCATTTCCATACATCGCTCTAAAGACTGGTTGGCCTTGCTTGGTTTTGAAACCGAACTCGCACATTTTGCCTGTTATGCACCGCCATTAAATGGTTCCTCGTGGATAAAAAATGCACAATTCCTGGATCCAAGGACCAAGCATTGGTGGTCAGCCGTGGGTGGTGTATATTTTTTACAGGCAAAAAAACGGGTACCCGGCATGCGCTTGATCAAACCAAAGTGGAATGGAAGATTGGTGAGAAAGCTGCTGCCTGTATCCGCTAAACTTAACAAACAGGGTCATGACCAGACCTGATAAATTTTAAAAAAATCAATAAAAACAATGGGTAAAGATATAGTTGAAATATTCACCGATGGCGCTTGCAAGGGCAATCCCGGCGTGGGTGGTTGGGGTGCTTTATTGCGTATGCAGGGCAAGGAACGTGAATTGTGCGGTGGCGAAGCACATACCACCAATAATCGCATGGAGTTGATGGGCGCCATTGCGGCGCTGGAGGCGCTAAAACGGCCATGCCAGGTCAGATTGCATACCGATTCTAAATATGTGCAGCAGGGTATCAGCGAATGGATACACGGCTGGAAGCTGCGCGGTTGGAAGACTGCAGCCAAGCAGGCGGTAAAAAATGAAGATTTGTGGCGCAGACTGGACGCAGCAACCAGTCTGCACCAGATCGAATGGTTGTGGGTCAAGGGCCATGCAGGCCATGTGGAAAACGAGCGCGCCGATCAGCTCGCCAATCGCGGTATAGAAGAGTTTGTTAACAGCCAGGCAATTATCTAGGCAGGAATATTATGAGACAGATCGTATTGGATACTGAAACCACGGGTCTTAACCCAAATCTGGGACATCGCCTTGTCGAGATTGCAGCGATAGAGTTGAGCGACCGCAAAGTAACGGAGCGCATGTTTCATCGTTATGTTAATCCCGAGCGTGAAATTGATGAAGGTGCAGCCGCGGTGCATGGCTTGACGCTGGATCGTTTGCAAGACGAGGCCAAGTTTGCCGAAATCGCCCCTGCATTTCTGGAGTTCATCAGTGGCGCGGAGTTGATCATACATAACGCGCCTTTCGACATGGGCTTCTTGAATGCCGAATTGGCCAGGGCAGGTTTACCCCGCCTGGAAAATCAGGTGATAGACACATTAAAAGTCGCCAAGGATCTGCATCCGGGCAAGAAAAACAATTTGAACGCGTTGTGCGATCGATATTTTGTTGATAATTCACATCGCGTATTGCATGGTGCCTTGCTGGATACGGAGTTGCTGGCTGAGGTCTATCTGGCCATGACACGCGGTCAGGAAAGTTTGCTGGGCGATGAAATAGACCACCATGACGAGCAACTTGAATCTTCCCTGGCCGACAAACCAAAGCTGAATGTACGCGTTGTAAAGGCCTCAGAGGAAGAGTTGGCACTGCATGTGCAGCAGGTTGCCGACATAGACAAGGCCAGCAAAGGTTCATGTTTGTGGAAACAGCTGGAACTTGGCGCATGAGGAGTCGCGTTGCGGTAAGTGTATTGACCACCAAGCAGTGCCCATGAACAATAATTTTGATGTGCTGGTAATAGGCGCCGGTGCGGCGGGCATGATGTGTGCGATACAGGCAGCGAAGCGCGGACGCTCTGTTTGTCTGCTGGATCATTCAGCCAAACTGGCTGAGAAAATCCGTATTTCCGGCGGCGGGCGTTGTAATTTCACCAATCTGCATGCCAAGCCGGAGAACTATATTTCCACTAATCCGCATTTTTGTCGTTCGGCGCTTGCGCGTTATACACCGCAACATTTTATAGATTGGCTGAGTGAGCACGGCGTTGCTTACCATGAAAAGAAACTGGGCCAATTGTTTTGCGATGAGGGGTCTGCAGCGATCATCAATTTGTTGAAAAATGAATGCGAGACGACGGGCGTCAAATTGATCCTGCCCTGCAGCATAGAAGCAATTGCACAAGGCAAGGGCTTTGCCGTCGCTACAAGTTGCGGCAAATTTCTTGCGCAATCACTGGTGGTCGCAACTGGCGGCTTATCCATACCCAAAATAGGCGCAACCCCCTTCGGTTATAAAGTCGCGCAGCAATTCAATATCCCCGTGACCAAGCT
This sequence comes from Burkholderiales bacterium, assembly GCA_038208855.1. Taxonomy (GTDB): domain Bacteria; phylum Pseudomonadota; class Gammaproteobacteria; order Burkholderiales; family Gallionellaceae; genus 39-52-133. The sequence goes on along the minus strand of JBBQYH010000052.1, from coordinate 7,315 downwards.
TAAACCCGGGCTGGTGCCGCTGAGTTTTCATCCCGAAGAATGGGGCTGCTATGCCGGCTTGTCGGGAATTTCGGTGGATGCAGTCGTCAGCTTTGGCAAGCAGGCATTTCGTGAAAATCTGCTGATAACGCACAGGGGACTAAGCGGCCCGGCTATTTTGCAGATTTCTTCCTATTGGGAGCAGGGCAAACCGTTACATATCAATTTACTGCCGGTACTGGATATGCAAGCCGTTTTTGCAGAACAATATGGCAACCACAGTCTGCTGAATAATTTTCTTGCACAATATCTGCCCAAACGCTTTATCGAAGTCTGGTTAATGCAGTTGACAGCTAAAAAGCTGTTGCCTGAGCATCTGGCCGAAAATAAACCAGTGCATCAGTATGCAGCGAAAGAATTAACCCAGTTGGCCAGAACACTGCACGATTGGCAGATTACGCCAACCGGCACGCTGGGTTATGCCAAGGCTGAAGTAACCTGTGGCGGCGTGGATACCCATGCTCTGTCGTCCAAAACCATGCAGGCCAATGACGTGCAAGGGCTTTATTTTATTGGCGAAGTTGTCGATGTAACCGGCCAGCTGGGCGGTTACAATTTTCAGTGGGCGTGGGCATCTGCATATGCCGCTGGCCAAAGTTGTTGAATTTCCTCAGTGATATAGCCACTTTTGTTGCGACAGAATCTTTGACATGGCAAGGGGTAATCTATATGATGCGCGGCTTATGTTTACACGGCCCATCATAGACAGCTTGGACTTTGCCCGAAAGGGCATGGAAACAAGCGGTGAGGTGCCGATGGCAGAGTTGCCAAGAATGGCGGAATTGCTGACCGATCAGGAAAGTAAAATCGCTTTTGTTTTGCGCGGCCTGGAAGGCAAGGACGGCAAGCCGTTGTTGGTGTTGACGCTAAATGGTGCATGCAACTTGCGTTGCCAACGCTGTTTGAAACCGTTGCATTATCCGGTTCAACTGGTTTCAAAATTGCGCCTGGTAGCAGAAGGCGAGACGAATGAGTCGGACATTGAAGACGATGAGGTGGATAATATTCCCGCCGACAAGCGACTTGATGTGTTGAGCTTGCTGGAAGAAGAGCTGTTGCTTAGCTTGCCTATAGCGCCTAAACATGAATCCGGCATATGCCAGATTGCAGCAGAAGGTATAATTCGGTCAGAGAGCCCATTTGCGGTACTGGCCGGTTTGAAGAAGTAATTTAATATTGGTTTTAAGGAGTTATCATGGCAGTTCAGCAGAATAAAAAATCTCCATCTAAGCGTGGTATGCACCGTGCGCATGACTTTCTGACAGCGCCATCACTGGCTGTTGAGCCTTCAACAGGCGAAATGCATCTGCGTCATCACATCAGCCCGAGCGGTTATTATCGCGGCAAAAAAGTTGTCAAAACCAAGGCTGACTAATTCTTTTTAAAGATACGACATGGTTCCCTATCCGTCCTGCGGTGCATAGGGGGCTTTGTTGTTTTCGTTTGCTTATGATTTATGCCATAAAAGGATGTACTTTTGGATATCACAATAGCCATTGATGCAATGGGTGGTGACCATGGTCCCAAGGTTACAGTCCCTGCCGCGCTTGCTTATCTGCGTAATAATCCCAACGACACGATAGTATTGGTCGGCCTTGCCGATGCGATAGAAGCCGAATTGGGCTCATTCAAGCTGCCCAGTTCACAGTTGCGCATACATGTTGCTACTGAAGTGGTTGGCATGGACGAATCTCCGCAACTGGCATTGCGTGGTAAGAAAGACTCTTCCATGCGTGTGGCGATCAATCTGGTCAAAAATGGCGAAGCAGGCGCGTGTGTCAGTGCGGGTAACACGGGTGCGCTGATGGCAACCGCGCGTTACGTGCTGAAAACATTGCCCGGCATAGACAGGCCGGCCATCGCCTCATTTCTGCCCACAATAAAAGGACAGGTCTGCATGCTGGATTTGGGCGCAAATACGGATTGCTCTGCGGAACATTTGCTGCAATTTGCGTTGATGGGCAGCGCGCTGGTTACCGTACTTGAGCATAAGGACAACCCAACTGTCGGCTTGCTGAATATTGGTAGTGAAGAGATCAAGGGAAACGAAATCGTCAAAAATGCGGGAGAATTGTTGCGAAATAGCGATTTGAATTTTTACGGCAATATTGAAGGTGATGATATCTATAAAGGCACTACAGATATTGTCGTATGTGACGGCTTTGTGGGTAATGTAGCGCTTAAAACCAGCGAAGGCTTGGCACATATGGTGCGCAGCTTTCTGAATGCCGAATTCAAGAAGAATATTTTTACCATGATCGCCGGCTTGATAGCGTTGCCCGTGCTAAATGCATTCAAACGCCGTGTGGACAGCAGGCGTTATAATGGAGCCAGTCTGTTGGGTCTTAAGGGCATCGTGTTGAAAAGTCACGGCTCGGCAGACAAATTTGCGTTCCTGTGCGCGCTGGAGCGCGCAGCAGAAGAAGCGCGTGGCGGCATGCTGCATCGCATCAGCGAGTATGTTGAAAAAGCCCATTTGGCAAACCAACAAACAGAAGAGGCACCCCAGTGATCCATTCAAAAATTATTGGTACAGGCAGCTACCTGCCGGCCAAGGTGGTTACCAATTACGATCTGGAAAAATTGGTCGATACGACCCATGAGTGGATATTCAGCCGTAGCGGCATTTCAGAGCGCCATGTGGCAGCCGAAAATGAAATGTCCAGCGATCTTGCCCTGCACGCCTGCAAGCGTGCTCTTGAAGCCGCTGGTTTGACAGCGGCCGATATCGATCTGATTATCGTTGCAACCACCACTCCTGATCATATTTTCCCCAGTACCGCTTGCGTATTGCAAGATAAGCTGGGCAATAAAAACGCCATCGCATTTGATGTGCAGGCCGTATGCAGCGGTTTTATCTATGCATTGAACACTGCCGATCTGTATATACGCGATGGCCAGGCACACAATGCGCTGGTGATAGGCACCGAAGTACTTTCAAGAATTTTAAACTGGCAAGACCGCACTACCTGCGTGTTGTTCGGTGACGGTGCAGGTGCGGTCGTGCTGCAACGCAGCGAAACGCCGGGTTTGCTGGGTGCCAAACTGCATGCGGATGGAAGCCAGCGCTGCATGCTGAGCGCGCCCGGCCAAATCAGGGATGGAAAAATCCATGATGAGCCGTTCATTAAAATGGATGGGCAGAGCGTATTCAAATTCGCAGTCAAATCTCTGAGTGAGGTAGCTGAAGAAGTGCTGGCCGCTAACCACATGAATGGCTCGCAGATAGACTGGATGGTGCCGCATCAGGCCAATATTCGCATTATCGAGTCTACTGCGAAGAAGCTGGGCTTGAGTATGGACAATGTCGTGCAGACGGTTGCCACACATGGCAACACTTCAGCAGCCTCCATCCCATTGGCTCTCGATACCGCAGTGCGGGATGGACGCATCAAACCCGGCCAACATATACTGATGGAAGCCGTCGGTGGCGGTTTCACCTGGGGCGCTGCACTGATACGCTGGTAACTTTTCATTACGTTCTGCTCTTGTTAATATCTGAATCAACTAACTATGACTAAATACGCTTTGGTTTTCCCCGGTCAGGGTTCTCAATCGCGCGGCATGATGAATGCTTACGCAGATTTTTCCGTTGTTCGTGACACCTTTGTTGAAGCATCTGAAGTGCTGAAGCAAGACCTTTGGCAATTGGTGGCTGAAGGTTCAGATGCCGATTTGAACGCGACTGTAAACACCCAACCCGTCATGCTTACTGCCGGTGTGGCGGTGTATCGTGCCTGGCAAAGCCTCAATCCACCTGCGCCAGTGATGATGGCTGGTCACAGTCTGGGAGAATACACCGCGCTGGTTGCATCAGGTGCGCTCAAGTTTGCCGATGCCTTGCCGTTGGTGCGCTACCGCGCCGAGTGCATGCAGCAGGCTGTACCCGAAGGCGTGGGCGGTATCGCTGCGATACTCGGCCTGGATGATGAAGTGGTGCGTGAAGTCTGCAAGGAAGCCGCGCAAAGCGAAGTACTGGAAGCAGTCAACTACAATTCCCCCGGGCAAATCGTTATCGCCGGTAACCGTGCAGCCGTAGAACGCGGCATGGAATTGGCCAAGGCCAAAGGTGCCAAGCGCGCCTTGATGCTGCCTATGAGCGTGCCATCGCATTGCAGTTTGTTAAAAGGTGCCGCAGAAAAATTGCACGCATACTTGAATAATGTTGCCATGCAAACGCCTGCTGTACCTGTCGTGCACAATGCAGATGTGGAAAGTTATAGTGATGCCGCTTCTATCAAGGATGCTCTTGTACGCCAGTTGTATTCGCCAGTACGCTGGGTGGAAACCGTGCAGTATTTTGGCAAGCAGGGTATCACCCACAATGTGGAGTGCGCGCCGGGCAAGGTTTTAGTGGGACTGAATAAACGTATCGATACCAACCAGCAGGCGCTGACGCTGAATGATGGCGGTGCTTTGCAGGCAGCATTGGCTGCATTAAAGGTTTAGTGCTTCTCTCGTTTGCTCCCTCTCCCTCCGGGGGAGGGTTGGGGAGGGGGAAGGTTTAACGCTTCTCTCGTTTGTCCCCTCTCCCACCGGGGGAGGGTTAGGGTGGGGGAAGCGGTCTAGTTGGTATGGCCGTTAGCATGAAGAAGGGATAAATATGAGTTTACAGGGACAAGTTGCATTGGTAACCGGCGCAAGCCGCGGCATAGGCCAGGCCATCGCACTGGAATTGGGCAAGCTGGGAGCAACCGTGGTGGGCACCGCAACCACGGAAAAAGGCGCACAAGCCATCTCTGCGTATCTGGATGCGGCCGAAATCAAAGGCAGTGGCATGGCATTGAATGTGAATGACAGTGCGCAAATAGATAGCGTGCTTGAAACCATGGCCAAACAATATGGTGCAATCAGCATATTGGTCAACAACGCTGGCATCACTAAAGACAACTTGCTGGCGCGCATGAGTGATGAAGAGTGGAATGACATTATTTCCACCAATCTAACTTCTGTATTCAAATTGAGTAAAGGCGTGATGCGCGGCATGATGAAAGCGCGTCAAGGCCGTATCATAAATATTTCATCTGTGGTCGGTAGCATGGGTAATGCAGGTCAGTCGAATTATGCTGCTTCAAAAGCCGGTATGATAGGCTTCAGTAAATCGCTGGCACGCGAGATAGGCAGTCGAAATATAACGGTAAATTGTGTGGCACCCGGCTTTATAGCCACAGATATGACCGAAGAGTTGTCGCAGGAGCAGCGTGACAAACTGGTCGAACAAGTGCCGTTGAAGCGTTTGGGTACGGTTGCTGACATAGCTGCAACGGTCGCATTTCTTGCCGGTCCGGGTGCTGCATATATCACAGGTGTAACATTGCACGTTAATGGCGGTATGCACATGGAATAATTGTCGCGTTTATCAGTTTGGAATTTGAGCCAAATTTGGTAGAATGGCGAAGTTTTTTGGAACTTAACTTAAAGTAGGGAGAATAAAGATGTCAGACATAGAACAGCGCGTAAAAAAAATCGTAGCCGAACAATTGGGCGTAAACGAAGCAGAAGTTAAAAACGAATCCTCTTTCGTAAACGATTTGGGCGCAGACTCACTGGATACAGTTGAGTTGGTAATGGCACTGGAAGAAGAGTTCGGTTGCGAAATACCCGATGAAGATGCTGAGAAAATCACTTCTGTACAACAAGCAATTGACTACGTTACAGCGCATCCCAAGTAATTGATCTGTTTGATTGTCTTTCCTTGTAAGCGGAGTTGAGTTTGACTAAACGAAGAGTAGTTATAACAGGCTTGGGTATCGTTTCACCGGTAGGCACGGGTGTTGCCCAGGCTTGGCAAAGTATTGTGAACGGTAAATCCGGTATTGGCAGGATTACCCATTTTGATCCCAGCCTGTTCGCCTGTCAGATTGCGGGTGAAGTAAAGGATTTTGATGCAACACAGTATTTGTCGCCCAAAGAAGCTCGTCGTATGGACAGATTCATCCATTTCGGTCTGGTTGCCGGTATGGAAGCCTTCAAAGATTCCGGTATCGAGGTAACAGAACAAAACGCCGAGCGTATCGGTGTCAATATTGGTTCCGGCATCGGTGGATTACCGATGATCGAAGATACACATAATGATTTTCTGGGCGGTGGCCCCAGAAAAATCTCTCCATTCTTTATACCCGGCTCAATCATCAATATGATTTCCGGCAATTTATCCATTATGTATGGATTAAAGGGCCCGAATCTGGCGATGGTATCTGCCTGTACTACCGGTACACATTGTATTGGTGAATCAGCGCGCATTATTGAATACGGCGATGCAGATGTAATGGTGGCCGGCGGCTCTGAGGCAACAATCTGTTCTTTGGCCATAGGCGGCTTTTCATCTGCCAAAGCACTTTCTACCCGCAATGATGATCCGACGACCGCGAGCCGTCCGTGGGACAAAGATCGCGATGGCTTCATCATGGGCGAAGGTGCCGGTGTGCTAGTACTGGAAGAATATGAGCATGCCAAGGCACGCGGCGCAACGATCTACGCTGAGCTGGCTGGCTACGGCATGAGCGGCGATGCATACCATATTACCTCGCCTAGTACCGATGGACCTAAACGTAGCATGTTGAATGCATTGAAAAATGCAGGATTGAATCCAGATCAGGTGGATTATGTGAATGCCCATGGTACTTCAACCCCGCTGGGTGACAAGAACGAAACCGAGGCGCTTAAACTGGCGCTGGGTGATCATGCCAAGAAAGTGACCGTCAGTTCAACCAAATCCATGACCGGTCACCTGTTGGGAGGAGCCGGCGGTATTGAGTCGCTGTTCTGTGCACTGGCTATACATCATCAGATTGCACCGCCGACAATCAATATCATCGAGCAGGACCCGGAATGCGATCTGGATTATTGCCCCAACACGGCGCGCAATATGAAAATTGATGTTGCGGTCAACAACAACTTTGGTTTTGGTGGTACCAACGGTACCCTGGTGTTCCGCAAGGTTTGATTTTACATTGCAAGTATGCCATGATAATCAACGGCTTACTTGATAACTCCCTGAATGCTAATGACCGTGGCCTGCTGTATGGCGACGGTGTGTTCCGCACCATGCTGGTACGGCATGGCACCCCCCTAAACTGGTCACAACATTACAACAAGCTGCAACACGATTGCGTTTCCCTGGGCATTGCATGTCCAACGATGCAAACGCTACAGGATGAATTGGCGCAATTGACATTTTCTTGTGCGGAAGGTGTGGCAAAAATCATCATTACTCGCGGTTCCGGTAGCAGAGGCTACAAACCTGACAACAATGCAGTGGCCAGCCGCATACTCA
>JBBQYH010000051.1:0-13294 GCA_038208855.1 Burkholderiales bacterium | reverse complement strand
TGTTACTGAGGTGTTGCGCATCGAAGAGGAACGCTTCTTCGAGACCATCGAAAACGGCATGGAAATTCTCGACACCGAATTGGCAGCGCTGCAGAAATCCGGCAAGACACAGTTGAATGGCGAGCTGGCTTTCAAACTGCACGACACTTTCGGTTTCCCGCTCGACCTGACAGCAGACGTATGCCGCGAGCGCAAATTTACCGTGGACGAAGCCGCCTTTGATACCGCCATGGCACGCCAGCGCGACCAGGCAAGATCAGCAGGAAAATTCAAGATGGCCGCCGGGCTGGAATACGACGGTGTCAAGACTCAATTCCAGGGTTACGATCATTTCACTGCGCCGGGCAAGGTTGTTGCACTGTATCGCGATGGCGTAGCCGTGCAAAAACTGCGTGTCGATGAAACCGGCGTGGTGGTGCTGGACAATACGCCGTTCTATGCTGAATCCGGCGGTCAGGTCGGCGACATCGGTGTGCTGTTCCAGAAATGCAATCATGTCTTCAGCGTGGAAGATACGCAGAAGATACAAGCGGATGTGTTCGGTCATCATGGTCAAGTGGTGATCGGAGAAATCAAACTGGGCGATATGCTGGATGCTACGGTTGATGAAGCTGCACGCAACGCCACCATGCGCAACCATTCGGTGACACACCTGATGCACAAAGCGCTGCGCGATGTGCTGGGCGAGCACGTAGGGCAAAAGGGTTCGCTGGTGGATGCGACGAAAACCCGTTTCGACTTTACCCACAATGCACCGATGACCACCGAACAAATCTGTGAAGTGGAAAACCGCGTGAACCGCGCCATTCTCGCCAATGCCGAAGTCAACTCGAATGTGATGTCGTACGACGATGCAATCAAGTCAGGTGCAATGGCCCTGTTCGGCGAAAAATACGGCGACGTGGTGCGCGTGATCGGCATGAAGGAGTTCTCCACCGAACTGTGCGGTGGTACGCACGTAAAACGAACCGGCGACATCGGCCTGTTCAAGATACTGGTCGAGAGCGGTGTTGCAGCAGGTATCCGCCGTGTTGAAGCCATCACCGGCGAAGGCGCGGTGAGCTGGGTGCAGCAACTCGATGCGCGCGTGAATGAAGCCGCTGCGATGTTGAAAGCACAACCACAAGAACTGACACAACGTATTGCCTTGGTGCAAGATTCAGTCAAGGCATTGGAAAAAGAACTGTCAGCCTTGAAATCCAAAATGGCTTCGTCGCAGGGTGATGAGCTGGTGAAACAGGCAATCGATATCAATGGTGTGAAAGTATTGGCCGCGGAACTGGAAGATGCGGACAGCAAAACCTTGCGTGAGACGCTGGACAAGCTGAAAGACAAACTACACTCAGCGGCGATTGTGTTGTCGGCAGTGAGTGATGGCAAAGTGACTTTGATTGCAGGTGTGACTGCGGATGTCACTGCCAAGGTTAAGGCTGGTGAACTGGTGAACTTTGTTGCCTTGCAAGTGGGCGGCAAGGGCGGTGGCCGCGCAGATATGGCGCAGGCGGGTGGTACGCAGCCGGAGAATTTGGCTAAGGCCTTGGCTGGGGTCAATGCTTGGGTTAAAGCGAAGCTGTAGTCGGAGAGCTGCTTCGCTCCTCCCCTGTGAAGGGGAGGTTGGGAGGGGTTTGCAACTTTTGAAGGATACTCACAGTTCGCCGGGGTAGCCGCTGGGCAGAGTTAAAGACCACCCGCTAGGGCGAGTGTCTTACGGCGTGACCTTTACGGGTGCTATCCCGGCAAGGTTAAATTTCCAAATCCTGGAAAACGATAACCTCCAGCCTTTCATCTCATCAAATATTCTTTATTGCATTCCCAAGTATATGCGATTAGAGTTACGACAGAATTTGTTCATTTCTGGAAAAATAAATCTATGAGAAATAAATATCTGTTTGTTTTGCTAGCTTGTTTTTTCCTGAGTGCCAATGCTTATGCTGGCGGTTATGCCTTGGCAAAAAAGCATATGTGTACTGCCTGCCATTCACTGGATAAAAAGAGCATGGGTCCCTCCTGGATGAGTATTTCGATCAGGTATCAGTCGGATCCGAAAGCGGAAAGTTATTTGTTCGATAAAATTCGCTACGGTGGGGCCGGTGTCTGGGGAGATGCCGTAATGCCGCCATCCAACTCTGTGGATGAGGCGGATATCAGAGTGTTGGCTCATTACATCATGGGGTTGGTCAAAGAGTGAAGTAACTTGCTATCGGGCAGAGTCAAAGACCGTCTGCAAAGGCGAGTGTAATACAGGCAACCCTTAATGGCTGCAATCCCTAGCAGCTATAAGTATCTGCTGTGTCTTAGGTTATTTTAACTAAGTGTATGTGTTGAATAGCAAAAGTAAAATATCTCAACATGTTGATTGTATTATATTTTTTATCAAAATGGTAATTGCATTTCCGGATTGGCCTTAAGCAACACATGCCTGAAATCATCCTGAATCCGTTTCAAAGCGACTTCATTATCCGCCTCAAAGCGTAAAACAATTACAGGCGTGGTGTTGGATGAGCGCATCAGTCCGAAGCCATCGGTGTATTCCACACGCAGGCCGTCGATGGTAATGATCTCTTTGGGTTTGTTGAAGTTGGGGTTGGCTGCGATCTGAGCAATCAGCGCGAAGTTTTCGCCTTCCTGCAACTTGATGTGCAATTCCGGCGTACTCACGGCATCAGGCAATGCATTTAATGCAGCACTTGGGTCGGCAACTTTGCTGAGTATTTCCAGCAGTCGTGCGCCTGAATAAAGGCCATCATCAAAGCCATACCAGCGTTCCTTGAAGAACACATGTCCGCTCATTTCACCGGCGAGCAGTGCGCCGGTTTCCTTCATCTTGGCTTTCACCAGCGAGTGGCCGGTTTTCCACAGCGTCGGTTTGCCGCCGTGTTTGCGTATCCAGTCAAACAGATTGCGCGTGGACTTGACGTCGAAAATAATTTCTGCGCCTTTGTTACGGCTCAACACATCGGCGGCGAACAGCATCAACTGGCGATCAGGATAGATGATGTTGCCTTCCTTGGTGACCACACCCAGACGGTCGCCATCACCATCGAATGCCAGACCTAATTCTGAGTCATTACACGCAAGTGCTTTGATCAGGTCTTGCAGGTTGTGCGGATCGGAGGGGTCGGGATGGTGGTTGGGGAAGTTGCCATCCACTTCGCAGAAGAGCTCGGTTACTTCGCAGCCTAATTGGCGATACAGATTGGCGGCGAAGTCACCGGCCACACCGTTGCCGCAGTCCACTGTGATTTTCATAGGACGCGCAAGTTTGATGTGCGACACAATTTTCGCAATGTAATCTGCATTGATATCGCGCTGCGAGTATGTGCCCGCGCCGAGGCTGAGGTTGCCTTGCTCTATGCGGGTGCGCAGCGACTGGATGGTGTCGCCGGACAGGGTTTCGCCCGCCAGCACCATTTTCAGGCCGTTGTAATCGGGCGGATTGTGGCTGCCGGTGATCATTACCGCGCAGTTGGTATTGAGCTGGAAGGCGGCGAAATACACCATGGGTGTGGCGACGCGGCCCACGTCAATAACATTGATGCCGCTCTTCTGGATGCCGCGCGCAAGGGCTGCTGCAAACTCTACACCTGAGAGGCGACCATCACGACCTATCGCGATTGTGTGCTGCTCGCGTGCAACCGCTTCAGAGCCTATGGCGTGGCCTATGCTTTCAACGATATCCGCAGTGAGCGACTTACCTACGATGCCGCGTATGTCGTAGGCCTTGAATATTTCTTTGGGCGGATTGTTATTCATGTTTTATGTCGGCTGGGCCGAATGAGATTAGCGGGGAAGTGCGGGTATGTGTTGGGCTACCATTTGCGGGGTGAGGTTCTTCATGCATTTGAAGTGCCCCAAAGGACATTCGCGCTTGAAGCAGGGGCTGCACGGTATATCTATTCTCAAAATCTCTGCATGCTTTGAAAGCGGTGGCGTAAAGCCCGGGCTGCTGGAGCCGTATAGCGCCAGCATGGGCCGATCAAGTGCCGCCGCAATATGCATCAGGCCGGAGTCGTTGCTGACCACAAGTGCAGCGCAGGAAATGAGCGCCACTGCATCAGCCAATTCTGTTGAGCCGCAAAGATTGAGCGTCTTCAAATTGCCCAGTGCCACGATCTTGTCGCCGATTTCCTTGTCCTTGCGCGAACCGATAATCCATACAACATAGCCTTGCTGCTGCAGGTGCTGGGCCAGCTCGGCGAAGTACGATATGGGCCAGCGTTTGGCCGGACCAAATTCCGCGCCGGGGCAAAATATTGCTACAGGTTTGTCCAGCGTCAGTCCGAATTTATCCAGTACCTGTTGGCGCTGTTCTTTGCTGACCTGCAAGCGTGGTTCGGGCAGGGGGCGTGATATTGCGTCATTGGGTGCTTCTGCCAATTGCGCAAAGCGTTCTACCATCAGGGGCAGCGCATGTTTGTCCAGCTTGCGAGCATCGTTCAACAGGCCGTAACGCATCTCTCCCACAAAGCCGGTACGGATGGGAATGCCTGCGAAAAACGGTAGCATTGCAGATTTGTATGAATTGGGCAAAACGATAGCCTGGTCAAAATACCGGTTGCGCAATTGCATGCCCAGACTGATGCGCGCTGCCAGTTGCAGTGAGCCATGCTCAAACGGGTTGGTGATGGTGTTGCTTACCTCGGGCATTTGCCGCAGCAGTTCTTCTGTCCATGCCGGCGCCAACACGTCGATAAAACTATCCGGGTGGCGCTGTTTGAGACGCACCAGCATGGGGTGGATGAGCATGGTATCGCCGACCCAACTGGGTGCGATGACAAGAATCTTGTTGATGTTTTTATTGTCGGGTAGAGCCACGTTAATGCTGCCCTTTGGGCAACTCACCCTTGAATATGTACAGGGTGCTGCAATAAGGGCAGCGTGCTTCACCCAGTATTTCTACCGGAATGGCGACTCTGGGATGTGTGTTCCACAGTGCCATATCCGGTGTGGGGCAATACAAAGGCAGGTCCTTGGCGCTTACTTCTATGACGTTCTGCGTGGCTTGTTTTGTGCTCATTGAATCACTTCCCCCGGGAACAGTTTATACGTGCGTAAGCCAATGGGCATATTTTGTATTTTTGCCGCTGACGACATCGAAGAATAATGCCTGCAGTTTTTCGGTGACCGGGCCGCGTGAGCCTATGCCGATTGTACGCGTGTCCAGTTCGCGAATAGGGGTTACTTCCGCTGCAGTACCGGTGAAGAAAGCTTCTTCGGCGCAATAAACTTCATCGCGCGTTATGCGTTTTTCTATCACCTCTATGCCCAGGTCCTTGGCAAAAGTCAGGATGGTGTCGCGCGTGATGCCTTCCAGGCAGGAAGTCAGGTCCGGGGTGTACAGCTTGCCCTTCTTCACGATAAACAGGTTTTCACCTGCACCCTCGGCAACATAACCATCCACATCCAGCAACATGGCTTCGTCGTAACCGTCGGTGGCTACTTCCTGATGCGCGAGAATAGAGTTGGTATAGCTGCCTACCGATTTAGCGCGGCACATGTTGATGTTGACATGATGGCGGGTAAAGCTGGAAGTTTTGACACGTATTCCCTTCTTCATACCCTCTTCGCCCAGATAAGCGCCCCAAGGCCAAGCAGCAACGGCAACGTGGGTGCTGAGCGTAGTGGCGGCAATGCCCATGGCCTCCGAACCGTAGAACACAATCGGGCGGATATAGCAGGACTCAAGCTTGTTGGCGCGCACGACTTCCTTGTGCGCATTCATCACAGCTTCTTTATCCCATGGCATCTTCATTTTGAAGATGAATGCCGAATTGAACAGGCGGTCGGTATGTTCCTGCAGGCGGAAGATTGCAGTGCCCTGGGTGGTCTTGTAGGCACGCACGCCTTCAAATACGCCCATGCCGTAGTGCAACGTATGGGTAAGGACATGCGTGGTGGCATCGCGCCATGGCACCATTTTTCCGTCATACCAGATAAAACCGTCGCGGTCAGCCATGGTGGTCATAATGAATTTTCCTTAATTTGTTAAATTGTTTCGCAATTGAGGATTCTAGCTTTTTTTACGCGATTGTTGAAGCCTTGCAAGCAAGGTAATTGAATTCTTCCGTTAATCAACGTGAAAAAATTGCGCTTGAGATGCTGCAAAGGTGAAGGTTGTGGAATATATGCAAAACGTAATGGTCTGGTTTGTATCCAGCCTGCTTGCGGTGCAGGAACTTCGCATAATACTTGAACTTGCGACAACTCTAGTTCATATGTATTGGTGGAATTATTGCAACATATTGATTATATTGGTTATTTTAAATTTAGCGATCGCTGTCGCTGTATTGTTAGCCGAAGCGGCCAGTGATGTAATCTTCAGTCTCTTTGCGCTTGGGGTTGGTAAACACGGCACTGGTATCGCCAAACTCAATCAGTTCGCCCAGGTACATATAGGCGGTGTAATCCGAGATGCGCGCCGCCTGCTGCATGTTGTGGGTCACGATGACGATGGTGAATTCTTTTTTCAGTTCGTCCACCAGTCGTTCGATGTGTGCGGTGGATATGGGGTCAAGCGCGGAGGTGGGTTCGTCCAGCAGCAGGACTTCAGGTTTTACCGCAATCGCACGTGCAATGCACAGGCGTTGCTGTTGACCGCCTGACAGCCCGGTGCCGCTTTGTTTGAGCTTGTCTTTAACTTCATTCCACAGCGCGGCTTTCTTCAGCGCCCATTCAACGCGCTCGCTCATGTCGTGCTGGTTCAGATTTTCATACAGCTTTACACCAAAGGTGATGTTGTCATAAATGGACATCGGGAAGGGTGTTGGCTTCTGGAAAACCATGCCTATTTTGGCGCGCAGGGTGTTGAGATCCTGATTTTTTGACAACAGATTTTCACCGTCGATCAATATCTCACCCGTGGCCTTTTGCTTGGGGTAAAGCTCATACATGCGGTTGAAAGTGCGCAGTAGAGTGGATTTGCCGCAACCGGAGGGACCGATAAATGCCGTGACCATTTTTTCCGGTATGCTCAGGTTAATATCTTTCAGCGCTCGGTCGTTGCCGTAGAAAAAATTAAGATCGCGTACTAACAGTTTTGGTGGGGATGCTTGTTCAGAAATCATATATACCTGTCCTTAATGACCGCTAGATTGCTGGCGGAAAAGTACTCGCGCCAGGATATTCAATGTCAGCACGCTGAATGTAATCAGCAGTGCCCCGGCCCATGCCAGTTGTTGCCAGTCAGCATACGGGCTCATGGCAAACTGGAATATCACCACCGGCAAATTGGCCATTGGCCTATCCATATTGCTGTTCCAGAATTGGTTGTTCAGCGAGGTGAACAGCAGCGGTGCTGTTTCACCGCTGATACGCGCGATTGCCAGCAAGACACCGGTCAGGATGCCGGCACGTGCGGCGCGTAGCGTAACCGAGCTGATGATTTTCCATTGTGGTGCGCCGAGTGCCGCCGCGGCTTCGCGCAAAGTGTTGGGTATCAGGCGCAGCATGTTCTCGGTGGTGCGAATGACAACCGGAATGACAAGGATGGCGAGTGCTAAAGCGCCGGCCCAGCCAGAGAAATGTTTTACCCTGACTACATACATTTCGTATACAAACAGGCCGATCACGATGGAGGGGGCAGACAACAGCACGTCATTGATAAAGCGGGTGACCGGCGCCAGCCAACCGCGCTGGCCGAATTCGGCCAGATAGGTGCCGGCGAGGATGCCGATAGGGGTGCCTATCATGGTACCCAATACCGTCATCATCAGCGAGCCGGCAATGGCATTGATCAGACCGCCGTCGCTACCGGGCGGTGGTGTGGTTTGTGTAAACACGGCAAGCGACAAGCCGGGTATGCCGTATTGCAGCAGGGTAAACAAGATCCAGCCCAGCCAGAACAAGCCAAAGGCCATGGCAAGAACCGAGATGCCCAGGCTGAATATGTTGATCAGGCGGCGGCGCGCGTAGAGAGTGAGCATGTCAGGCTACCTTCCCTTCACGTTTTGCCAGCCTGTAGAGCATGTAGCGTGCGATTGTCAAAACGACAAAGGTAATAAAGAACAGAATCAGGCCGAGTTCTATCAACGCCGAGGTATAAAGTTCTCCGACTGCTTCGTTGAACTCATTGGCCAAGGCAGATGAAATGCTATTGCCTGGCATCAATAAGGATGTTTCCAGCGAGTGTGCATTGCCGATAACAAAGGTCACCGCCATGGTTTCTCCCAGGGCGCGCCCCAAACCCAGCATGATGCCGCCGACCACGCCGATCTTGGTGTAGGGCAACACTACATTCCACATGACTTCCCAAGTTGTCGCGCCCAAACCGTATGCAGATTCCTTAAGCAAGGCCGGGACTACCTCAAATACATCGCGCATTACGGAAGCAATAAAAGGTATGACCATAATGGCCAGAATGATGCCGGCGGTAAGCATGCCTATACCCATAGGCGGGCCCGAGAAGAAGGGGCCAATAATCGGCAAGCTGCCGATATGTTTGTTGATCCAGGGCTCGATGTAATCGCCAAACAGCGGCGCAAACACAAAAAGACCCCACATACCGTAGATAATGCTGGGGATGCCCGCCAGCAATTCCACTGCAATACCCAATGGGCGACGCAGCCAGCGCGGTGAAAGTTCGGTGAGGAACAGCGCAATGCCAAAGCTGACCGGCACGGCAATCAGCAGCGCGATGCCAGCAGTAACCAGCGTACCCACGATGGGAACCAGCGCTCCGAATTCTTCCGTTACGGGATTCCACGCGGGGCTGCTTAGAAAATGGAAGCCGAACGCTTTAATTGCAGGCAAGCTGCCGATTATCAATGAAACAATAATGGCAGCTAACAGTACAAGCACAGAAAAGGCGGAAATGCGTGTAATCATCCGGAACAGTATATCCGGCCAGTTCTGAAACTTGAGGCGTGCATGGCGTAAAAACGTCGGCATAATTTATATGTGATTCTGTGAATCTTGATGTTTATTTGGAAAAAATTAAAGGGGCACATCATGCGCCCCTTTGTATTATATCTTGAAAACGCGCTTCTTTTGCGTGCTCTCCGTGTTACTTATTTCCACACTTGCTTGCCGTTGTTGTCTTTGATTTCTGCTTTCCATGCCGAGCGGATCATATCTGCAACTTTGGCCGGCATAGGTACATAGTCCATCGATTCGGCAATTTTCTCGCCATTTCTGTAAGACCAGTCAATGAACTTGAGAACTGCTTCACCTGTTTCTGGTTTGTCCTGTACTTTGTGCATCAGGATAAAGGTGGCACCAGTGATTGGCCAGCTGGTTTTGCCGGGCTCGTTGGTCAGGATTTCGTAGAAACCGTTTTTCTTGTCCCAATGTGCGTTGGATGCGGCTGCCTTGAAGGTTTCAATATCTGCCTTGACAATGTAGTTGTCATGATTTTTCATCTGGGTTGCATTCATCTTGTTTTGCAGGGCATACGCATATTCTACATAACCGATGGAGCCCTTGATGCGTTGTACATAAGAAGCCACGCCTTCATTGCCCTTGCCGCCAGTGCCGACTTTCCATGCAACTGCAGTACCTTCACCTACGGAAGTCTTCCAGTCTTCGCTGACTTTTGACAGATAGTTGGTGAAGATGAAAGTTGTACCGGAACCATCAGAGCGATGTACCACTGTAATGGTTTCGTCAGGGAGGTTCACACCAGGATTCAACGAGGCAATGGCAGCATCATTCCACTTGGTGATTTTACCCAGATAAATGTCAGCCAACACCTTGCCGTCCAGCTTCATCTTGCCTTCTTCAACGCCGTTGATATTCACAACCGGCACTACACCACCCATGACTGCCGGGAATTGTACAAAACCATTTTTTTCGAGATCTTCCATTTTCAGTGGCATATCAGATGCGCCGAAATCTACAGTTTTAGCTGTAATTTGTTTGATGCCGCCACCGGAGCCGATGGACTGGTAGTTCATGCCGATGCCGGATTGGGCCTTGTAGGCTTCTGCCCATTTGGCGGCGACGGGATACATAAAGGTAGAGCCGGCACCGGTGATGTCGGTTGCGAAGGCTGAGCCAGCGGTCATAAGCGCTGTTGCCAGGCCTATGCTTTTCAAAAGGGTATTCAACTTGGTCATGTTTACTCCATTAGGTTAGTTTAATTGCCAGAGGCTGCACGCCGTTAACCAGCAGAATGCATATTAATAAATAATTGTTACACTATTATTACATAAACTTGAATGTAGCTTGAAGTTACGATTTTTCCGAACAAGATGGGCTGCGTTGCTCTACAAACAGGCTGTTTCCAGGGGTGCGCTTGGCCATTTTTTTTGCTGCAGTGGCTGCGGCTGAAACTTGGTGGTGTGAAAAGTAACATTTTGGGCTGATAAATGCAGCGCCGATAGACAGGCTGGTCAGTCGGTGAAATTTAAGTTCGTTATGGCGATCTTCCGAGGTGTACCCGCCATCGGCAAGATGTTCAGGCTTGAATAATAGAGATGCGGCCTGTTCAAATGCGCGCAGGGCTTGTTTGCAGCGTGCCTGAAAATCTTTACTGCGCATTAACAGGATAAAGTCATCGCCGCCAATGTGGCCGATAAAATCAAGTTTGGGGTCACACGCCCAGCTTAAAATGCGACCGGTCAGTTGTATCATTTCGTCGCCATGACGATAACTGTATGCATCATTATAGGGTTTGAAGTTGTCCAGATCGCAATAACAGGCAACAAAGGGCGTGCCTGCATGTAACAGGTGCTCGATCTGCTCGTTGATAGGGACATTGCCTGGCAACAAGGTGAGTGGATTGGCATAACGGGCTGCTGTAATTTGCATTTGCGTCAGTTCGCGCAATAAATCCTGCCCTGATGCCAGGCCAATGTAGCGTCCCTGGTCGGTTATTATAAAACCGTTGTTGAAATGTTGTTCGTCAGCATCGGCAATAAAGTGACCAAGTTCCTCGATAGGCATGTTCTTTTCCACAAGCAGTGGGTTGTTGTGCATGGATAAACTGCAAGGTTTTTTACCTAGCAATTCACGTTGAAAAGGTTTGACAAAGTGGTCGATGAAGTTTGATCTGTTGATCAAGCCGACTGGCATTCCATTTTTAATAACTGGAATGGCGCGCAGCAACGGGTTGGCAGAAAACCGTTGAAGAATTTGTTCATTTTCAGTTTCTGGAAATGCAGGCTCAATGTGGTTCAACAAATTTTGTGCGATCATTTTTACCGGTGAGTAAATGATGTTATTTAATGGCGGTGTATTTTTCTTGGAGTTGATGATGCTGATTGTTTCTGTTGAAGCAAGTAGCGGGGGAGATGGCAATGGTCGTGAGATAGTGTAACCCTGTCCCAGCATGATGCCCAGGCCGCATACGGTTGCAAGCTCCGAATGTGATTCTATGCCTTCGGCTATGACGTGAGTGCCACAACTTTCGGCAATTTGCTGGATGGATTTTAAAAATTGCAATTTGACAGGATCGGTATCCACACCCTGCACAAAATGCATGTCGATTTTGATGAACTCGGGGCGTAGCTCGGACCACAAGCGCAGGCTGGAGAAACCTTCGCCCAGATCATCAATAGCGATTTTAAATCCCATGCTACGGTAATGCAGCAAAGCGGCTTTCATGCCGACAAAATCATAAGTGGGCTGATTCTCGGTAATTTCTATGACAACCCTATCCGGGGAAAGTCCCAGCTTGTTAATGAAATCAAGAGTGCAGCCATTTTTAAAGCTGGGATGGAGCAAGGTTTCGGGGCTGACATTCAGGAATAGTTCGCCGGGTAGATTGAGTTGAACAAAACTTTGCAGCACAATTTGCCGGCTGAGCATCTCGATTTCAAGCATCAGATTTTGTTGTGCGGCTGCCTTGAACAAATTGAACGGGGAATGCAGTTTGCTGTCGCTTGGTCCGCGAACGAGACCTTCATATCCGTAGAATTCGCCGGTATTCAGATTCAGAACAGGTTGAAACACTGCGCTTAATTTTCTCTGAAGGATAATCTCACGGAGAGTGGATAAATTGCTGTTGTGATGGCTTTCTATATGGAATTTCGATGCGGGATTTGGCATGTTATCCGGCACGGACTCTTGAATTTTTATTTCTGCAAACATGCTGCTCTCCGTATTGTGATTCGATGCGAGCATGATAGTAAGCCCTTGTTACGGTTGTATTACAATCCAGCGCGTGGTGATTTTGAAGCATTGCAAGATTGACCGAATGAGGTTTCAGCGGTAGGATGGCCGACTTTCGTGACAGCCAGGGATAAGAACAGATGCGTCGTAAATTAGTCGTCGGCAATTGGAAAATGTATGGTCGATTGGATGCCAACAAGGCACTGCTCGGCGGTGTTTTGGCGGGAGTTGGCGATTTTCGCGATGTTGATTGTGCTGTTTGCGTACCTTTTCCTTATTTGTTTCAGGCGCAAAATTTGTTGCAGGGAAGCAATGTAGCCTGGGGTGCTCAAAATCTGAGTAATCATGACGAAGGCGCCTATACAGGTGAAGTGGCGGCCGGCATGTTGCAGGACTTTGCTTGCAAATACGTCATAATCGGCCATTCCGAAAGACGCGGCATTTATCATGAAAGCGATGAACTGGTAGCGCTGAAGTTCGATGCGGCGTTAAAAGCCGGTCTCAAGCCCATACTGTGTGTGGGCGAAACCTTGCAGGAACGCGATGCGGATGTTACGGAAGAGGTGGTTGCGCGCCAATTGGATGCAATCATCAGCCGTTCCGGTGTGAAAGCCCTGCAAAAAGCAGTGGTTGCCTACGAGCCCGTATGGGCGATAGGAACCGGAAAAACAGCCTCGCCGGAGCAGGCTCAGGCAGTGCATGCATTTATCCGTCAACGGGTTGCGAAACTGGATGCTCAGATAGCGCAAGGCTTGTGTATACTCTATGGCGGTAGCGTGAAAGCGGCTAATGCAAAAGAGCTGTTTGGCATGGCAGATATAGATGGCGGCTTGATAGGCGGTGCATCTCTGGTTGCGGAAGATTTTGTGGCGATTTGCCGAGCAGGTAACTAATTGGTTTTATTGGAGTAATTGGTGGAAACATTCGTTTGGGTTATACATGTGATCAGTGCAGTGACACTGATCGTTCTCGTGCTGTTGCAGCATGGCAAGGGCGCCGATATGGGCGCAGCTTTTGGTTCGGGATCGGCAGGAAGCCTGTTCGGATCCAGTGGTTCGGCCAATTTTCTGAGCCGTAGCACTGCAGTGGCAGCGGCCATCTTTTTTGCCACCAGCCTTGGTCTTACTTATTTATATTCCCATCAAGAGCAACAAGGTTCTGGCGTGATGGACAAGGTGGATGTCAGCAAAATAGCTCCTGCAACTGCTCCGGTTGTAAGCAATCCCCCGGCAGTACCAGATGCCGC
>JBBQYH010000050.1:0-13341 GCA_038208855.1 Burkholderiales bacterium | reverse complement strand
ACTCCGAAAGCGAAAGGTCTTGCGATCCCCTCCTTTCCCCCTCAGGGCATATGCGGTATTAGCGTAACTTTCGCTACGTTATCCCCCACTTCCGGACATGTTCCGATATATTACTCACCCGTTCGCCACTCGCCACCAGGTTGCCCCGTGCTGCCGTTCGACTTGCATGTGTAAAGCATGCCGCCAGCGTTCAATCTGAGCCAGGATCAAACTCTTCAGTTCAATCTCTATGCTGCAATTTTAATCAATCCTTGCGGATCAATTGATCTCACTCAAAGCGAATTTATTTTACTAATTTCGACTTCGTGTGAGTTACTACTTTTATGTCTTGAGATTAATAAGCAATGCCTAAGCACGCTCATTAACTCCTCAGTCCACATACCCACACTAATCGATTGTTTTATTTGAATTTTAAAGATCTTTTCAGCTTTCGCTGTCGCCGCCGTAGCAGCAAAGAGGTGCGCATTATACAGACCAATTTCTTCTCGTCAATCTGTATTTTAATAATTCTTTTTCGTTGGGTTGCGGGGGCAGGATTTGAACCTACGACCTTCGGGTTATGAGCCCGACGAGCTGCCAGACTGCTCCACCCCGCGTCAGCGAAGGACGAACTATAGCAAAGCATTGCACATCCGTCAATCAGTATTCAGCTTGCAATTAGTAAAGCCTTGTCAGAATGCATATCTGCTTACTAAATAGCCTCTTAGAATCAAGCGCTCAGTCCATGCATTAAAGCGCGTAAAATAAGCATAGTCTTAAATATGTCTGCAACTGAAGATAAGTAAATATCATGAACACAACAGATTGGCTGGGCAGCATTGCTGCGACACTCACCACCACTTCATTCATTCCCCAGGTTATCCAGGTTTGGCGTACTCGTCACACTAAAGACATTTCTTTGGGTATGTATGTCATCTTCACCGCTGGCGTTGCGACGTGGCTGGCTTATGGAGTTATGCTGAATTCCTGGCCTATAATTATTGCGAACAGCATTACTGTTTGTCTGGCTGGCTCCGTTCTTTTAATGAAACTTCGATTTGGCTGATATCCCTCTTTAAATTTGTGCGCCTTTATATATGCCCAAGCAATTGACTAGCTCAATTAAAGCTTTTTTTAACACCTGGACAACTGGTGATGAAAAAATTACCTGTTATCACTGCGGTGAGAAATCGAAAAAATGCGCGACCCTATATATCAACTTTGACGGCGACATGCGGCCTGTCTGCTGTCATGGATGCGCCGCAATATTGAATACTGTCGAAGAATTGGGAATGCACGATGAATATCGTGCTCATAAAATCCAAATCCCAAGGCAATAGAACACATGAACATCCTTTGCCTTTGTTTAGATTAATCAAATAATGCCTACTGATATTACTAATACCCAGTTTAATCACGATAAATTGTCCATCTCTGGCATGCACTGTTCGGCTTGCAACCAGATCATAGAGTTTCGCCTGCAAAAACTTGTGGGTATCTCCAAGTTTCAGATAAATATTGCCACACATCGCGCAGACATTAGCTGGGACCCTAACAAGGTATCTCTGGGACAAATTATAGAGTCTATATCAAGCCTGGGTTATGGCGCCTTACCCATTGGCTCAAATGGCGAGCTCATCAATCGCGAGCACAAGATGAACATATGGCGACTTTTTGTTGCCGGATTTGCGATGATGCAGGTGATGATGTATGCCTTACCTGCCTATCTGGTACCTGTACCTCAAATAGATGGCGACCTGACACCCGATATCGATCGCTTGCTTAAACTGGCAAGCCTGGCACTGGCATTACCTGTAGTCGTTTTTTCCGCCCTGCCTTTTTTTCAGTCCGCGCTGCGCGACATGCGCAATCGCCATGTAGGTATGGATATTCCTGTTTCTATAGGAATTATAGTAACTTTCGTCGCAAGCATTTGGGCAACATTTACCGGCGGTCCGGTGTATTACGACTCCCTGATCATGTTTGTATTCTTGTTACTGGCGGCAAGAGTAATTCAATCGCGCGTTCACCAAAAAAGCACATCAGCCTTACGTACACTGACCAAACTGCTGCCATTAACCGCGGAACGGCTAACAGAATATCCCGAAAACTTAAAATCCGAGATCGTCAACGCTTCGGAGCTGAATATAGGTGATACCGTCCTTATACAGCCAGGCGCGCCAGTACCTGTGGATGGTGTCGTTGTTTCAGGCATGAGTGAGTGCGATGAATCCCTGATGACTGGCGAATCAAGAGCAGTATCCAAGACAACAGGCTCATCCTTGCTCGGAGGCGCTACAAACCTGAACAGAACACTGCTGATGCGCACAACCCGCGTTGGCAATGATACCCAGTTATCCTCTCTGGTTCGCATGATGGAAGCAGCAGCCAATGAAAAACCGCCATTGATACAAGTTGCCGATCGTTATGCCAGTCTCTTCCTGACTGTTATTTTGATATTGGCAGTTGTTGCCGGCATAGTCTGGTGGCAAATTGATCCGTCTCGTGCGGTCTGGATAGCGGTCACCGTTATGGTAATTACCTGCCCATGCGCGCTATCGCTTGCCACGCCCGGCGTCATGTCTGCAGCTATCGGTCAACTCGCCAAGAATGGCGTATTGATTGCCAGAGGCAGAGCCGTAGAGTCGCTGGCAAGGGTTACCCATTTCGTATTTGACAAAACCGGCACGCTTACGCAGGGCCGGTTAAAGCTGCTAGCAATGCGCTTCCTGCGTGATGATGCCGCGCTCAATGAAACTGCAGTTCGTCAAATAGCTGCAAATATTACAGCGACATCCAACCATCCGGTTTCCCGCGCCTTGTTTTCTGCGCTTTCCGCCCAATCACGCGCAAATGCAGGCTATCTCCATGGTGAAATCAATGAACTACCCGGACGCGGCATTGAAGTAAAGAACCAAACTTCACATTATCGTCTCGGGAATATTGATTTTATCAATGAATTGATACCATCCCCCGTTGAGTTACCCGTCGAATTTTCAGACAAAACAGTTACTTATATGGCTGACCCAGATGGTTGTATAGCGATATTTGCATTGCAAGATAGCCTGCGCGATGACGCGAAAATATTAGTTAAATACCTGCAGCAAAACAATATACAAGTTCTACTATTATCAGGCGACCGCCATGAAGTGGTTCAGGATGTAGCGGCGCAACTGGGCATAACCAAGGCACTAGGGGATCTCAGCCCCGAAGCGAAATACAATGCCGTAAAGCAGCTACAGCTAGACGGTGCAAATGTTGCAATGGTTGGCGACGGCATGAATGACGGCCCCGTACTCTCCATTGCCAACATCTCTATCGCAATGGGACAAGGTGCGCCCATAGCGCAGGCTAGAAGCGATATGGTACTTATCTCAAATGATCTAAGGGACTTGATATATGCGGTTAAAATTACCGCAAGATCACTCACCTTGATCCGTCAAAATCTGGTTTGGGCTGTCATATATAATGCAATCGCCATACCTGCTGCCGTTATGGGCATTCTGGCACCGTGGCATGCGGCTATCGGCATGTCACTTAGCTCGATAATCGTGGTAATTAATTCATTACGTATTTTTTCCATAGTGAACAAATACAAACTTGAATTAAATAACACGCCGACAAAATCCAATAAAACCCTGGCAAGAGTCAATTGACTATGCTGCCAACCACACTCTAAAAAACTATGGATATTCTTTACCTGCTGGTTCCGCTCAGTATTTTATTTGTATTTGTCTTGGGGCTGATATTTTGGTGGGCACTCAACAACCGGCAATTTGATGAGCTTGATGAAGTGGGCAATAGAATACTGGAAGATTCTGACACTCCTGCAAACGTGTGTGCAAACGACAAAACTGAATAATGCCGATGATATTTCCAGAGAACTCTTAGCAGATTAGCGCAATCATATCCTTGCAAAATGCGTTTACACGTTTACACGTTTACACAGAACTACTCTTCATTCCTAGACTCTGCCTGCAAGGCAATAGAATCAATCCGGTAATAGCGCCCACCTGCATCCAGGGGAAAAATTTTGCCTTCCCGCTGAAAGGCGCTAATCGTTCGGCTTGCAGTTTCCATCTTCATGCAAAGCATGGATCCTATATCCTCACGCGAAAAAAGAGTCGAAAATTCGGGTTGAATCGGATTGCGCATTTTCAGCAACAATCTGGCCAAACGCGAACGTGCCGTGCCGGCAGTTAACTCTGCCATCCATTCATCAGCTTCATGCAGAGTGCTGTGCCATTTCTCCAATAACTTTTTATGCAATTGAGGTGACTCGACATCCATCTGCTGTATCACGTGGACTGGAATACGGCATGCGAGCACAGCCTCAAGCGCAACGGCATCATATTCATAATTATTTGCGATAACTGCCTCTAACCCGCCCACATCACCGGGACGCAATATACGCATGATGCGCTGATCACCGTTTGGCCTCAGACGCGTAAGCTTTACCATGCCCTGTCGGATACTGAATATATGCAGCCCATCAGACTCCTGCCTGAACAGAAAAGAACCGGCGGGATATCGAATATCCTCGACTGACAAGCTAAATCGACTGAATTCATCATCAGCCATGTCTGAACACAAAGCACCCTCGCGTATTCCACAGGTGTGGCAACGAGCGTGATCAAGCAAATTAGTCTTAATATCGTATATTTTCATAAATCCCATATTTTTTACTGCAAATTCTTGAAATATCTGTCCTTATTACATTTATTTCGAATAATTAAATCAGACAAGTTGTAAACATAAGCTTATTATTGACATAGATCAATATGGTATTTATCGATAGGTCTATAATGATTCAATAATATTTATAAAAATGGGCTAAATATAATGAGTGAATCCTTGGAAAATACTTACAATTACCGCGTTGTTCGTCAATTTTCAATTATGACGATAGTTTGGGGGGTCATAGGCATGTTGGTCGGTGTAATTATAGCCGCGCAACTAATCTGGCCCGAGTTGGATTTTGGCTTGGCATGGTTAAGTTATGGCAGGTTGCGACCACTACATACGAACGCAGTAATTTTTGCTTTCGGTGGTAGCGCGCTGATAGGCTCATCTTATTATGTCGTTCAGCGCACCTCTAATGTGCGCCTGTTCTGCGACAAACTGGCCGCTTTCACCTTCTGGGGTTACCAGGCAGTCATCGTGCTGGCTGTCATTACACTGCCCTTGGGCATTACTCGCGGCAAGGAATATGCCGAGTTGGAGTGGCCCATCGCACTGTTGCTCGCCATAGTATGGGTTTCCTATGCAGTCGTATTCTTTGGCACACTGGCCAAACGCAAGGTTGACCATATATATGTGGCAAACTGGTTTTTCGGTGCATTCATATTGGCCGTCGCCATGCTGCACGTGGTCAATGCCGCCGTCTTGCCGGTATCGCTGACGAAATCATACTCGGCTTATGCAGGTGTACAGGACGCAATGGTGCAGTGGTGGTATGGACACAATGCCGTAGGCTTTTTCCTGACTGCGGGCTTCTTGGGAATGATGTACTACTTCATTCCCAAGCAAATAAATCGGCCAGTCTATTCTTACCGCCTTTCCATCGTTCACTTCTGGGCGCTGGTGTTTACCTATATGTGGGCGGGTCCGCATCACCTTCTGTATTCCAGCCTGCCTGACTGGGCACAATCTGTAGGTATGGTGTTCTCCCTGATACTGCTGGCGCCTTCATGGGGCGGCATGATCAACGGTATCATGACACTGTCGGGTGCATGGAGCACCTTGCGTTCGGATCCTATCCTGCGCTTCCTGATTGTTTCACTATCCTTCTACGGCATGTCTACATTTGAAGGCCCCATGATGTCGATCAAAACCGTAAATGCGCTGTCGCACTACACGGACTGGAATATCGCGCACGTACACTCCGGCGCACTCGGTTGGGTAGGCTTTATCACCATAGGTAGCATGTATTACCTGATACCGCGCCTGTTTGGCCGCACTGAGATGTACAGCAAAAAACTGATCGAAGTGCATTTCTGGGTCGCGACTATAGGCGTAGTTCTCTACATCTCATCCATGTGGATTGCAGGCGTAATGCAAGGCTTGATGTGGCGTGCGGTAAACGAGGACGGCACATTGACCTATACCTTTATAGAATCGGTCAAGGCAACCTACCCCTACTACATGATACGTCTGGGAGGTGGAACCCTCTATCTGGGCGGCATGCTGGTAATGGCATATAACGTGGCCAAAACAATTGCTGCCGGCAAAATAGAAGACGCGAAAATTCCCGCACTATCGCCTGCAGTCGCCCACGCTTAAACCATCAGATGCTATTAGGAGAAATAAATGCGTAAATTTAGCCATGAACTGATAGAAAAAAACGTTGGCTTGCTGCTGATATTGACTTTGCTGGTTGCCAGCGTAGGCGGAATTGTTGAAATCATTCCCCTGTTCTTCCAAAAATCCACGACCCAGCCTGTTGCCGGGTTGAAACCCTATACAGCGATGCAGTTGACTGGACGCGACATTTACATACGCGAAGGTTGTTATGGCTGTCACTCGCAGATGATACGTCCCTTCCGTGCGGAAACCGAACGTTATGGTCACTACTCGGTAGCGGGCGAAGCAGTTTATGACCGTCCCTTCCAGTTTGGCAGCAAGCGTACCGGTCCGGATCTGGCCCGTGTGGGCGGCCGCTACAGTGACGAATGGCACAGAGCACATCTTGAAAATCCGCGTGACCTTGTGCCTGAATCCAATATGCCCGCCTATCCATGGCTGGCACGCACCATGCTGAATCCCAAGGACATCGAACCCAAAATGCGCGTGTTGCGTACCTTGGGTGCCCCCTATTCCGATGCCGAACTGGCTGATGCTGCAGATGAAGTCAAAGGCAAAAATGAAGAAGACGCATTGATTGCCTATCTGCAGGTACTTGGCACGGCAATCAAGAGTAAAAACTAAACAGCGGAGACAATTATGGACTTCACTATTTTAAGCATGTTCGTCACGATAACAAGTATGGTCATTTTTTTGGGCATTGTTTATTGGGCTTACGCCGCACATAACAAAGATAAATTCGAAGCGATCGGCAAATCGCTACTGGAAATTGATTCCGACAAGACGGGGAAATAAACATGGCAGACTTTACAAATGGCTGGCTGGGCATATTGATCGCAGTTGTTGTAGCGATAAGTATTTTGGGATGCGGTGTTTTGCTCTGGGCTCAGTCCAAGATCAAAGTCAAAGTGGGCGCCGATGGCAAACCGCTTCCGGTCGAAACCACTGGGCATATCTGGGATGGCGATCTGCAAGAGAACAACAACCCCCTCCCCGGATGGTGGATGAAACTTTTTTATGGAACCATAGTATTTGGTATTGTCTACCTGGCCCTATATGGCGGGTTTGGCAATATCAAAGGGATCTTGGGCTGGTCTGAAATAGGCGAATACAAGGCCGAATTGAAAGCCGGTGATGAACAATACGGCCCACTCTTCCAGAAATTTATGGCGATGGACATCCCGACTGTAGCCAAAGATCAGCAAGCGCATGAAATTGGCGAGCGGCTATTCCTCAACACCTGCGCACAATGCCACGGCTCCGATGCGCAGGGTGTAAAAGGTTACCCTAACCTCACCGATAACGACTGGTTATATGGCGGCGATCCGCAAACAATCATGGCGACCCTGCACGATGGCCGTAACGGTTTTATGCCCCCCATGGCAGATGCCGTGGGCACTGCAGATGATGTGCTCAATGTTGCAAACTATGTGCTGAGCTTGTCAGGTTCAACTCACGATGCAGCCAAAGCGCAACTGGGCAAAGCCAAGTTTGTTGTTTGTGCAGCGTGCCATGGTGCTGATGGAAAAGGCATGCAAATGATGGGCGCACCCAATTTGACAGACAAAACCTGGCTGTATGGCGGCAACATCAATGCAATCGTAGAAGCCATCAACAAGGGCCGCAAAAACCAGATGCCAGCCTATAGCGGCGTGATTGACGAAGACAAGCTGCACCTGTTGGCCGCCTATGTATGGAGCCTATCCAACCGTCAGATAGAGCCAGACCATAACAAAGACAAAGATTCAGGGCATAAGAATGACAAAGATTCCAACCATAACTCGGACAAATCGTAGCTGTAGATGAAAAACAATACCGACAACGCAGCGCCGGTTCACGAAATTGAACAGGCCTTGTTTGAAAGCCAAAAGAAAATATACCCTCGCGCAATTTCCGGCTACTACGCCAATTTGCGCTGGTTCATGGTGTGGTTTACCCAGATACTGTTTTACGGCACGGCCTGGTTGACCTGGAACGACAGGCAAGCGGTTCTGTTTGATCTGGCTGCGCGCAAGTTTTACATCTTCGGCGTGGTGTTCTGGCCGCAGGACTTTATATACCTTGCGCTCCTGTTGATTATTTCCGCACTATTGCTATTCTTGGTCACCGCCGTTGCCGGCCGTGTTTTTTGCGGCTATGCCTGCCCGCAATCGGTCTACACCGAAATGTTCATGTGGATAGAACGCGTCATCGAGGGCGACCGCAATGCGCGTATCAAGCTCGACGGCACCTCAATCTCTGCACACAAATTTGAACTCAAGGCTGCCAAACATCTTGTCTGGATCGCTCTTGCGCTGTGGACCGGCTTTACTTTTGTCGGTTACTTCACCCCAATACGCACCCTCGCGCAGGAGGTTTTTGATTTTGCCTTGGGCCCGTGGCAGCTGTTCTGGATATTATTTTATGGCCTCGCCACCTATGGCAATGCCGGCTGGATGCGCGAACAGGTGTGCAAATACATGTGCCCCTATGCGCGCTTCCAAAGCGCCATGTTCGACAAAGACACCCTGACCGTTACCTATGACACAGAACGCGGAGAGCCACGCGGCGCGCGCAGCAAAAAATCCGATTACAAAGAACTGGGCCTGGGCACCTGTGTTGATTGCAACATCTGCGTGCAGGTCTGCCCTACCGGGATAGACATACGCAAAGGCCTGCAATACGAATGCATAGGTTGCGCGCTGTGCGTGGATGCCTGCAATCAGGTGATGGATAAAATGGACTATCCAAAAGGCTTGATCCGCTACACAACCGAGCATGCGTTAACGCAGAAGCTGGACAGCAAAGGCATATTACAGCGCATGTTGCGCCCGCGCATACTGGTATACAGCGGAATTATTGCCATGATCATACTGCTTGCGGCATTATCCATCGCCTTAAAATCCCCGCTTAAAGTGGATGTCATCAGGGACAGAGGCTTGCCGCGCGTTACCGAAAGCGGCGCCATCGATAACGTATACCGTCTGCAAATCATGAACACCGATGAACGTGCGCGCCATTACGTGATCGAAGTCAGCGGCATCCCGGGCATTAGCCTCATTTCAGACAGTGATTTCGAGATGACGCCCGCAATCACCAAAGTCATACCGGCCAGAATACGGGTACCGCAAGACACTGCAAAAGCAGGTGCGAACAAAATCATGATTACCGTGCGTGATCGCGATGATGCAAAGATATCCGTATCGGAAAAAGCCGCATTTTTAATTCCCCGTTAGGATTAACCATGAATGATTTTTACATCCCCCAAAAAACCTCGCATGACCATTGGTACAAAGAACCCTGGATGCTGCTGGTCATTGGCGGCCCGCTCATTGTTGTCATCGCCGGTCTGACAACTTTTTACATAGCGTGGCACGGCGCAGACAATGTAGTCAGCAGAGACTATTACAAGCAGGGCATAAATATCAATCAGGCCTTGCAGCAGGATGCCAAGGCGGCCAAATACCATATGCAGGGCAATGCAAAACTGGACCCGGCCACGCGCAAGATCACCCTGCAGCTCGCAAGCAATGCGGCGCTTCCTGACTCAACACAGATGACCATCTCCACCTATACGCATGCTTCGGAATTTGAAGCCGTACAAAAAATCACCCTGTCACAGGTAAAGCAGGGCGTATATGAAGGCATAAGCCCTACGCTAAGCCCGCCGCAAATAGCAAATACAACAATGTGGTATGTGAAAATAGAGGCGGCCGATTGGCGTATGACGGCAGAATGGCCAAATCCTTTGACTACACCACTCAATTTGACCGCACAAATATCAGGATACAAGTGATGAACAACATCAAACTGGACGAAACCATCTTCAACAAAGGCAGATTGGTCATGACCATACTATGGCCGTCTTTCCTGATGGCCGGCATAGCGGTAGGCCTTATCTTCAGCCTGATAGATCCGGAAACACTGGTTGTGCTGGGCAACAACATGGAAGTGAGCAGTATATTCATTTACAGTGTGGGGTTTTTTGTCTTCTGGTTTCTGGGCGTCATCTCCAGTGCCTTGACTGCAATATTGATGTGCAAATTCAAATAACCTTAAAGCCAGTGAAAATATTTTCAGCGATTGAAACGGCTTTTGCTCAGCATCTTCAAACATGACAACCACCCTAGCCAAAATGGAAATATCGGAAGAGCTCATACGCCGCTTTGATTCCCTCGGCCCGCGCTATACCTCCTACCCCACGGCCGACCGCTTCAAAGAGCAATTTGATGCGCACAGCTATATCAATTATCTGTCTCAACCGACCTCCGCACCGCTGTCGCTTTACGTGCACCTGCCGTTTTGCGCATCGATCTGCTATTACTGCGGTTGCAACAAAATCATCACCAAGGATCACGGCCGCTCAGCCCAATACCTGCGCTATCTCGACAAAGAAATGGGCATGGTTGCAGAACGTTTGCAAGGAGCACGCAAGGTGATGCAGCTGCATCTGGGCGGTGGCACCCCCACATTTTTGAGCGACGAAGAACTGCACGAACTGATGGCGATGTTGCGCACTCACTTCGACTTTGCGCCGGATGCCGAACTGTCCATCGAGATTGATCCGCGTACCGTAAACGACCATATGCTGTCCATGCTGGCCGACATGGGTTTTAACCGCACCAGCCTGGGCGTGCAGGATTTTGACCTCGCAGTACAACAAGCGGTCAATCGCATACAACCAGTGGAAATGGTGGAAAACGCCACCATAGCAAGCAGAGCTGCCGGATTTTTATCCGTCAATTACGATCTGATCTACGGCCTGCCCAAACAAAATAAAGAAAGCTTTAGCCGTACACTGGATACCGTAATCCGCCTCGCGCCCGATCGTATTGCCCTGTATAACTATGCACACCTGCCAGAACGCTTCAAACCTCAGCGCCGCATAAATGAAGCCGATCTGCCCAGTGCTGAAGAACGCCTGCAGATATTTTTACTATCGCTGCGCAGATTGCTGGATGCAGGCTACATTTATATAGGGCTGGATCACTTTGCCAAACCTGATGACGAGCTCACCAGGGCACAAGCCAACAAAACCCTGCACAGAAATTTTCAGGGCTACACCACCCATGCCGAGTGCGACCTGATAGGCCTGGGCGTTTCTTCCATAGGCAAGGTGGGCCACTCCTACAGCCAGTCGCTAACCACCCTGGATGAATATTATGCAAGCCTGGATGCGGACGTATTCCCTATCAAGAAAGGATTTGAACTGAGCATGGATGACGTCCTGCGTCGCCAGATCATCATGAACTTCATGTGCAGCGAAAGCATCAATTTCGCCGCCATCAATAAAGAGTATCATATTGATTTTATTGAATATTTTAAAGAAGAGCTAAACAGTCTGCAACCCTATCAGGAAGCGGGTTTGATCAACGTTGATGCCAACGCCATTAATGTCACACCCAAAGGCAGAATGTTTGTGCGTGCCGTCGGCATGGTGTTTGACAAATACCTGCAGCAAGCCACTGCCGCGAAATATTCCAAGCTGATCTAATCGATCATGCTTACCCCCCCATTACTTCTGGCAGCATTATCCGCAGGTCTATTGGGCGGCGTGCACTGCATCGGCATGTGCGGCGGCATCTCCAGCATGCTCAGCTCAGCCGGCAACCCGGCGCGCAAAACCATACCGATCATTCCCATCACTGTGGCGCTGCCTCTAACCCGCGCCGCACAATGGCGTGTGCCGGTTTTTTTGCACAGCGGCAGAATATTTACCTATGTGCTGATGGGCGCCGTGGCCGGCGCTTTTGGCGCACTGGGCATGCGCTTCCACCCTGTGCTGCCGGTGCACACGCTGATGTACGTCATCGGCAACCTTGCGCTGATCTGGCTGGGGCTGCGCCTGTTTGGTTACACCCCGCATTTTGCGCCGCTGGATAAACTGATCGCCAAAGTCACCACCTACATCCACCTGTCCCCACGCTTAGCCATCCTCAACCAAACGCAACGTTTTCCCTTTCTGGTCGGCATGGCCTGGGGCTTGTTGCCCTGCGGCCTGGTGTTTGGCGTGTTGCCATTTGCCCTGCTCTCGGGCCACGCAATATCCGGCGCCATTCTGCTGCTGCTATTCGGCCTAAGCGCACTGCCACATCTGCTGTTTGCGCAAACCATCGCCAACTGGATGCACAGCAGCCGCATCCCCACCTACCTCCGCCGCAGCGGCGCCGCTCTGCTAACCGGTATCGGGCTGCTGGGATTATGGTGGAGTTTCAACATGAGCGCGATGCCGGCATTTTTATGTGTGACCGTTGCACATTGATTTGCTGCGAGCAGGCGGACTATTTACACATACGTATTGGGATGCAAGCTGAACTGCGTTAAAATGCGCGCCTTGCCTCGGTAGCTCAGTGGATAGAGCGATCCCCTCCTAAGGGATAGGTCGGACGTTCGATTCGTCTTCGGGGCACCAAAATATTAAATAAAAACAAGCAACTGAACGCAAGTCAAATTGCGCAAAAACTTACTGTAAATCCCAATGCACACTTAGTGCAGCCAAGTATAAATAAACAATTCAAACTTGGTTTCCTTTTACAGATCTCGGCCAAACCGGATTATTTGGTTCAACTCACTGTACCTTTGCTTTGTTCAGGGATACGATCATTCAAACTCATTACTGCAGCAACGGTGAACCGGCACCTTCCAGTTCAACACCCTGAATATTCGCTTGCCCTACCAGAAGTTTCAGATATTGTTTCAGTGCCCGGACACGAACTTGTTCTGTCAAAAATAAAGCCAACTGCTCTCGAACCGCATCAAACGGTAAAATATTGCCTTCAACCCGGTGGTTAACCAACACGATATGCAGACCAAAACGGCTTTCGAGTAGTTTGGGATAAATTTCAGCAGATTTCAGACTAAAAAGAACTTTTTCAAATTCCGGCACAGTTTGTCCTTTGCTCAGCTGCCCCAAGCTACCGCCGACTTCGGCAGAAGTACAGTTCGAATATGTGCGTGCCAACTCTTTGAACTGCGACGGATCTGCCAACACCATTTGCAAAACTTCTTCAGCTTTGGCACGCAGTGCATCCAGTGGCACCGCGGATGTGACCTGAAACAGTATATGACTGGCTTCTACCA
>JBBQYH010000049.1:0-13508 GCA_038208855.1 Burkholderiales bacterium | reverse complement strand
GTGGAAGCGTAACCACACCCGGCTCAATCGCAAAGGTAATTTTGGCTGCAAACTGGGGATAGTAATGCTGCAGTTGTTCACGGATAATTGCCGAGTTCGGCACGATCATCCTGGCCACCGATAATTCACGCCACTCCAGATATAACTGCATCGCCACACGCAAAGAAATGCGTTTCCACCATGGCTTTTCCCAAACCGTAGCAAACGGTTGGCAATGAAAAGTGGTAATGTCATGCACTGACAAGCGTTCATTGCTGTGGATAATAAAACCGGGACGAGGGTTTTTTGTCAGCCATCTGGAAACGTGCAGGCTGAATCTTAATAATGCCAGCCAGCGTGGTCGTGCAGCGATTTCACCCAATTCATGTACGATAATGCCCTGAGGTTTTTCACTATGGCACCGTGCACACAGTACTTCGACATGATGCCCGTGAGCTGACAATTCACGCGTCGTTTCCCACACATATCGCTCCATCCCGCCTACTGATCCGTATCGTCTAACTACGTACAAAATGTTCATATCAGCAGCCTCACAGCGCAATTTGGAAGCTACATGATTCGCTCTTTCGGTATCGGGAAAATATCCTGTGTGTAACAAAGCTGGTACAAGCCGCATTAACTTAATTTTTCAAACTTAAATATTTATTTTGGGGAACCGAATTTCCTTCCCAGGTTCGAATGTGGACTAAAATTAAATCATGAAGTAGTTGCTCATATCCCTGCTCATGCGCCGCATGCATTTCGATACGCTGATGCAACAATGCTGTTACAAAACCTATAGCTAATGCACTGTATGGCCTATAGAATGCAGCCTCGAAGAATAGCGGATAAATAAACTTTAAGTCAGCACTGAATTTACATGGCAAAAATGCAACAACAAAAACTTGCTTTACCACTTGGCTACGTCGCGATTTTTTCCTGGCTCGCATTTGCGCTAATACTTTCGCCGGTTACTGCCTTGGCCAGCGATCCCTTCAATACCGAAGCCGACATTGTGCGGGGAAATCTTGATATTGCCGGTGACAGCATTCATTGCGACAAGGGAAAAATTAATAGCCCGCTCAGTCTTGCAGATGTCGTCGATCTGGCCCTGTGCAATAATCCGCAGACTGCTGCACTGTGGTCTGCGGCAAGGAGCCAGGCTGCTCAAATTGGGGTCAGTACCGCAGCATATCTTCCTACTTTGTCGGCACAGGGCAGCGTCTCGCAAAATTTCCCTGTGATCGCAAACCAGACACAGGACAGCTACACCAGCAAAAATGCCAGCCTCGCTGCCAACTACCTGTTATATGACTTTGGCGGACGCTCGGCGACACTGGAAAATGCCAAACAACTTCTGATAGCGGTCAATGCAACGCGCGATGCAAGTCTTCAAAACAACTATCTGACTGCGGTTCAAGCCTATTATGCCTTGTTGTCCGCACGTGCCAGCGTATCGTCCTATGCGGCGGCAGAAGCCTCTGCACGCGAAAGTCTTGCTGCCGCACAGGCACGCTATCAGGCGGGTGTGGCTACGCCGGTGGATAAATTGCAGGCACAAACCACCTTGTCGCAAGCCACCTTTAATCGCATCAATGCGCAAGGTGCAGAACGTAACGCGCAGGGATCGCTGGCCAATATCATGGGATTTGATGCAACACAGAATTACATTGTACTGTCGGTAACTGAAGTGACGCCGGACCCGGCAATCGAGCAGGATATAGGCAAACTCATTGCGGACGCACGCCACAATCGGCCTGATCTGACTGCTGCGGAATCGCAGATTAAAGCGGCTGAAGCACAGCTGGATTCTACCCGTGCTACGGGCAGGCCTGTAATCAGTGTGGGTGCAATGACTGGGTTGACGGATGCAACAAACTCAGCTGACAGTCGCAATAGCAGTATTGGCATTACGTTGAGTGTACCTCTATTCAGCGGCTTCAAAACAAACTACCAAATCCGTGCAGCACAAGCGCAACTGCAAGGCAAGATAGCCGAGCGCGACAGCCTGGCAAACCAGATTGCGCTGGATGTATGGAAAGCCTATCAGGGGCTGCTAAGCAACAGCCAGGCCCTGCGTTCGGCAGACGATCTGGTCGCCGCGGCTGAACAATCAGAAAAGATGATACTCGGCCGTTACAAGGCGGGCGTCGGTAACATACTTGATACACTGACTGCACAAAGTACACTGGCCACTGCACACCAGCAACGCGTAAGCGCGCTCTACAATTTTCTTTTCAGCCGTTTTGCGCTGGCACAGGCTATCGGTCAACTCGATCTTACGCAACTCGAAAACAGGAATTAAACCGTGAATCTTCCTTATAAAAAAATTCTGATGTTTGGCATACCGCTACTGATTCTGGCAGCTATCATGGTCTGGTGGCTGATGCCGAGCAAGGCTAAAAGTGCCGAGCGTTATGTAACAATTAACCTTGAACGTGGCTCGCTGACGCAAACCGTTTCCGCCAATGGCACGCTGAATCCGGTCAAACTGGTTAGTGTAGGCAGTCAGGTTTCCGGTATCGTAAAAAAATTGTATGTAGATTTCAATGATCATGTCACGGCCGGGCAAATATTGCTTGAACTGGACCCATCACTGACCCAGGCACAATTGGAGCAAAGCCTGGCTAATGTCGCCAATGCTGAAGCGCAGCTGGATTTGGCCAAAGCTAACGAGGCCAGAACGCGTGAATTATTTGCCAAGGAATATGTGACCCATCAGGAATTGGATCAGGCTATACAGGCACTTAAATCCGCGCGTGCACAACTTGCGCTGGCTCAGGCACAGGCAGATAGAGACCGCATCAATCGTGCGAATACTGTTATCCGTTCGCCGGTGTCAGGTGTCGTAGTTTCACGTGTAGTGGACACCGGTCAGACAGTAGCAGCCAGCTTGCAGGCACCAACCCTGTTCACCATTGCACAGGATTTAAGCAAAATGCAGATTGATACCAGCTATGCAGAGGCTGATGTAGGTGCCATCAAAGTTGACCAAAAAGCCACATTCCGCGTTGATGCCTTCCCCAATCGCATTTTCCATGGTGTGGTGCATCAGGTTCGCCTCAACCCCTCTACGCAACAAAATGTTGTGACTTATGATGTTGTCGTATCTGTAAACAACGCTGACAAGACGTTGATGCCGGGTATGACAGCCTATGTAAACATCACCGTGGCGCAACGCCAGGATGTGTTGATAGTGCCCAATGCTGCGCTGCGTTTCCGCCCTGCTGATGCACCTACGCGCAAGAGTAATGCAAAAACAGATGGTAAAAAAAGCAATAACGATGGCAAGTCTGCTGTCGGCCGCAACAAAGATAAATCCGAACTTGATACGCCTATGGGCACGGTATATATCCTTGAAAATGGCCAACCAAAAGCAGTCCGAGTTGCAGTGGGCATCACTGACAATAGAGCCACTGAAATTATCGGGGATGGCATACAGGAAGGCACTGCAGTCATTACAGAAGACAAACAACCTGCGGAAAAATCCTCCCGTTCCTCAGGCATGAGGCTATTCTGATGAGTGATGCTGTCATCCGTATTGAACACTTGTTCAAGGAGTATGTAACCGACGCCGGAACAGTTCCGGTACTTAGGGATGTCTCGGTTACGGTATTGCCGGGTGAATTTGTGGCCATCATGGGGCCGTCGGGTTCAGGCAAATCAACCTTCATGAATATCCTCGGCTGTCTTGATGTGGCAAGCAAAGGCAACTACTACCTGAATGGACGCGATGTAAATAGTCTGGATCGCGACGAACTGGCTTTGCTACGTAATCATGTGATCGGCTTTGTATTTCAAGGCTTCAATTTGTTGCCGCGCGCCAACCTGGAAGATAATGTCGCTTTGCCGCTGATCTATAGAGGTGTGGCACGTGCTGAACGCTTGACTCACGCCAATGAAATGTTGCACAAAGTCGGCCTGGGGAAATATAACCGTTCGCGTCCCAATCAGATTTCAGGCGGGCAGCAGCAGCGTGTCGCTATAGCCCGAGCGTTGGTCAATCAACCCAAGCTACTGCTTGCCGATGAACCGACCGGCAATCTGGATACCAAAACCAGCAAGGAAATCATGGCACTGTTCAGTGAGTTGAACAAACGCGAAGGTATAACGATCGTGTTGATTACTCATGAGCCGGATATTGCGGCTTACGCCAGCCGTCTGGTACGCCTTGCCGATGGCCAAGTTGTTTACGATGGCCCGATAGACCACGCGTCAATTGAACACCTGGAGTCCACATCATGATTACACCCATGCTCAGTGAAGCCTGGATGGCCATGTGGGCCAATCGCTTGCGCACCATACTCACCATGCTGGGCATGGTGATAGGTGTGGGCGCGGTGATTTTAATGCTGGCGGTAGGGCAGGGTGCACAACAACAAGTGCAGGCTTCGATTGCCTCCATGGGCAGTAATTTGTTTATTATTTTATCCGGCTCCACCACATCAGGTGGCAGGCGTATGGGAGGCGGAGCAACACCCACTCTGACGGTGGCTGATGCGCAGAGTCTGGAAGAACTCCCATCGCTGGTGAATGTGGCACCGTCTTCACCGGGGACTGCCCAGTTGGTATATGGCCCAAACAACTGGAGCACCCAGATTATCGGTACGACCCCCAGTTATCTGCAGGTACGTGACTGGAAACTGTCCTCGGGTTCAACTTTTACCGATTCGGATATACGCTCCTCAACGCGTGTAGCCTTGCTGGGTCAAACTGTGGTGCAAAATTTGTTTGGCGATGAAAACCCGGTAGGCAAGACGATGCGCATCATGAATAGTCCCTATGTTGTGCTGGGAGTTTTAGAGTCCAAGGGACAAAGTCTGGACGGACGTGATCAGGATGACACCGTTTTGGTGCCAGTTTCCACGGCACAGAGCAAGCTTTTCGGCACGCAGTTTGCCGGCACAGTGCGCTATATCATGGCCCAGGCAAGCTCGGCAGAAGCCATGCCAGCCGCAGAAAAGGCCATTACAGAATTGCTGCGCAAGCGTCACCGCATACGCAACGGCGGAGAGGACGACTTTTCTGTGCGCAACCTCACTGCGATGGCAAATACCGCTGCTGAAACGGCCCAGGTAATGTCCTTGATGCTGGGCGCCATTGCCTCCATCTCACTGTTGGTGGGCGGCATAGGCATCATGAACATCATGCTGGTTTCAGTTACCGAGCGAACACGCGAAATCGGCATTCGTATGGCAATAGGTGCGCGAGGCAAGGATATACTGATGCAATTTTTGCTGGAGGCGATTATCATTTCAGTGATCGGCTGCCTGATTGGTGTACTACTTGGCGTCGGTGGAGCATTGCTGGTCAGCAAAATTACGGGCATGTCAGTAGTTATCACCGTCAGTTCAATTATTATGGCGTTTGCTGTTGCTGCTGCTGTTGGCATATTCTTTGGTTGGTATCCCGCACGTAAAGCATCCATGTTGAGACCTATAGATGCATTGCGATTCCAATAAGCTGTAAATTTCATTTGATAGAGGTGTAGTTTTGTTTAAATTTTTGGGCGCATTGATCGGCCTGTATTATTTTGGTTTGTTTGGCGCTCTGGCTGCCTATTTTATCGGCAGCATGATCGACAGATCCCTTTCCTATGGCATAGGCGGCGTCAATCCGTTAAGCCGGGCGCAACGTGAAGCAATTTTTCTCAGCACGGTTTTTATACTGATGGGAAAAATTGCCAAGGCTGACGGTCGCGTTTCAAAAGAAGAAGTAGCGCATGTGGAAATGATGTTCCAGAAACTGGGGATGTCTGCCGAACACCGACAACAGGCTATAGCACTATTCAAAAAAGGCGGTGCGGCAGGATTTGATATGCAGCCGACCCTGTTGGAGTTCATGAAGGTTTGTGGTCAAACCAGCGGTTTGAAACAGATGCTGTTGGTGTATTTGATCGTGATGGCCTTTGCAGACGGTCATCTTGATCCGGCAGAAGAAACGTTGTTAAAACAAATTGCATCATACCTCGGCTACAGCCAGGAAATGTTCCAGCAATTAATGGCAATGGTCATCAATCAGTCACACTTTGCAAGTGGTCAGGAGACACGCGAAGATCGCCTGGATGATGCATACAAGGCATTAGGTATAAGCAAGGAAAGCGCTGATCAGGAGGTAAAACGCGCATACAGAAAACTTATGAGCCAATATCATCCGGATAAGCTGATGGGGCAGGGTATGCCTGCTGATATGATTGCAGTGGCAACAGCGCAAGCACAAGAAGTTCAAATTGCCTATGATTTAATCAAGAAAAGCAGGAATTTGTAATACGATACTGAGTAAAACTTATGATGATCTCGAAAATTTTCAGGATTACGCTAAATATTTATTAACATATTGATTTTATTGTATATTTATACGAATAAATTTTGGTTGGCATTCCCCTTGCTGGGCAATTCTTGTAGCATTACTACTCCACTCATCAGAAATAAACAGCCGTTTATCCTTATCGTTACAATTTAGTCACTCCACCCGTCAAAGCAGGTTTCCGTTCATTGTGACCAAGCAGGTTTAATGCCGGTTGTGATGATAAAGTAAGCATTGTTCTATGGTTTAAAACTAGCTGTGCACATATAAAATCTGTTTTGGTATGAAAACTGAATTTTCAAAAATTTACTTTCAATGTTGCAAAAACACAACTTTAAATCCGTTTTATTCGCTTAACACGCTGTAATCAATTGAAAAGCACACGCCTGCTGTTATGATATTAACTTCACAGGATGTATCTCGGGTACTGTTATGAAAATATTTAAATTAAATGTTCTGTTTTCGGGCTTGATTCTGCTCACTGCCATTGGCAACAGTCATGCAGAAGATGTCTCTAAAGAACAAATCAAGGGGCTGGACGAACAGGTTCAGGACATTAAAAAAGATGTATTGAGTATTTCTGCAGATCTTACCCAGCTCGAAGAAAAATTGCTTTATCCATCCAATACACAGGTTTCGGTATTTGTCAGTTTTGATGCCAATACAAAACTGCCTCTTAATGCTATTAAAATAAAAATTGATGGCAAAGATACAACAAGCCATATATACACTTTTAAAGAACTGGAAGCTTTGCAAAGCGGTGGCGTACAGCGGCTTTATACGGGAAATATACGCTCGGGAGATCATACCCTGGATGTAATTGCCATGACCAAACCCACTAGCGATTCCGCAAATACACAAAATGCCAGCCTCAAATTCAGCAAATCTGTAGAGCCAAAACTGATAGAAATAAAACTGTCTGGATCAGGATCTGGTAATCAACACATAGGATTTAAAGACTAACTATTCATGATGCACAGATACGTTTTTCTGATTGGTCTATGCTTTAGCTCCCTTTCATTTGCAGCGGATAAAGACAAGGATCTCTACTTGGGAGAGGCCTATTTTTATGCCTTTCAGGGTGAATATGTCGACGCAATAACGCGGCTGGATACCGAGTTGGGTCAGTTTTACAGGCTGGATGATCCCAACCTGGATCCTTTGCATTTTCAGATTAATCACGCCAACTTTTCCGTGGGTGATTTTGAATTGTCCTATCGTATGCATCAACGCGCTGGACGTGCAATCAAAGCTGTTCTTGAAGGCAATGTTGCTCCATCCATACGCAATGAAGCGGCCTATCGACTGGCACGCATTTTTGTACAGAAGGACGACCCGCAAAGTGCCCTCAGAACCATAGAAAAAATATCCGGGAAAATTCCCGACAAGATATTAGATGACGAACAATTCCTGCGCGCGCAAATTTATATGCTTAATGGCAAATTTGAAGACGCAATCAATATTTTGCAGAATTTACAGAATAGTAAGGATTATCGCGGTTTTGCAACGTATAACCTTGGCATCGCGTTGATTCAAAATGGCCAGGAATTGAAGGGTTTTGCACAACTCGACAAGACCGGTCTGCTCAACGCCGATGATGAAGGAACCCTGGCAATTAAGGACAAGGCGAATATGCTGCTGGGCAACCGCTTGATTGCTGCGGGCAAACCCGAACTGGCCAAGCAATACCTTGATCGTGTACGCCTGAACGGCCCTTTTTCAAATAAAGCACTGCTCGGTTCTGGCTGGACAGATGTCGCAACAGGAAAATTCGACAGGGCACTGGTACCGTGGACCCTGCTCATCAAAAGAAATCCGACTGACAAGGCTGTTCAGGAAGGCTTGCTGGGCGTACCTTTTGCCTATTCCAAACTTGGTTTGTATGGCAAGGCCGCGTTATTGTATGGCAATGCGCTGGAAATTTTTGGCAAGGAACTGATTAAACTTGATGCTTCAATAAAAAGCATACGCGAGGGAAAGTTTTTAAAGGCACTGGTGAGCGACGAGTTAAAGC
Source organism: Burkholderiales bacterium (assembly GCA_038208855.1). Classification (GTDB taxonomy): domain Bacteria; phylum Pseudomonadota; class Gammaproteobacteria; order Burkholderiales; family Gallionellaceae; genus 39-52-133. Next base: position 5,209 of record JBBQYH010000049.1, on the reverse strand, counting down.
AGGATAAAAACTGGGTGGTAAAGCTCAGAGAACTGCCCGATACGCCGGAAACATATTATTTGCTGGAACTCATGGCGTCGAATGATTTTCAGGAATCATTACAAAACTATTTTGACCTGGATGATTTGCGCAAACGTCTGGATGAATGGGAGGGCTTTCTCGATGCCTACGTTGATATCATCCAGATACGCGCCCAATATTACGATGCGGTTTTGCCGGGCATAGACAAGCAATTCAGAGAAAACGATTCACGTATGAAATTACGGCTGGAGCAACGTCAGGCTCTAGATGACAGATTGAAACGCATGCTGGTGTCTCCGCGTCCCGATTTTCTGCAAACAGCGGATGAAAGCATCATGCTGGACAAACTGCATTTGCTTGAACTGAAATACAAGAGTGACAATAGCCCAACCGGCATTGATTCACGCAGACGCACCAAGCGTTTGCAAGGCGTACTGCAATGGCAAATTGCAACAACTTACAACAAGCGCCTCACCGAAGCTTACAAACATTTGCATTTGCTGGATGGCGACGTGGAAAAATTGCACAACATTTATCGTTCCTTCGTCAGGACTCGCCAGGCGGCCACACAAAGCTACAAGGGCTATGACAATCAGATCGCGCAATTGCGCATCAGGGTGCGCGAGGCCAAGGAAAAAGTAGGCATCCTTATGGCAAGACAGGGCCACATGCTGAATGTAATGGCGGAAAACGAACTGGATCAGCGCCGCAAGCGGCTTGAAGAATTCCAGGTACAGGCTCGCTTCGCCCTGTCAGAAAGCTATGACCGCGCAAGCAAGAAACAGCTTGATCAAAGCGAGTCGAAATGAAAACATCCCGCTTACTATTTGCCGTTTTGCTAGCTTTGCTGGTCTCCTGTTCTACAGGACCCAACAGGGGTTCCATAGGGCAACTTAAAAACACAAAAGTGGATCTCACCGATGCAACGATAGAAGGTGGCTTTGAAAAAGCCATGCAGAGTTACCAGAAATTTCTCGAGCAAACTCCTGAATCGTCGATGACACCTGAGGCCATGCGCCGTTTGGCTGATTTGAAAATTCAGCAAGAATACGGCACCCTTGAAGGCGCATCAAAAAGCGAGAAAAAAGCCGCACTGGATAGCAGCAAGAAAATTGACAAGCCGGCTGCTTTTGATGCGCCTCATATAGCGCCTGTTCCTGCCGCCGAGATTCCGATTATCGCCGAACCCGTAAACATGGCGAAGGCAGGTAAAGTGGCAGGTGCCAAGAAGAAAAAGGCTAAGGAAAAAGCCAAGGAATCTGCCGATGAGTTCGAGAAACGAGCAACAAAAGCAGAAGCCGTCAAATCGAAAATTGCTGTTGAAGTCGTTAAAACTCCCGATGGCGCCGGCGCTGACCTGCAGTCGGCTGGCGCGCTTGAAGCCATAGCACTGTACAAAAAGTTGTTGGTCAAATACCCCAACTATGAGCGTAATGATCAAGTACTGTACCAGATGTCACGCGCGTATGAAGAAATTGGCCAGGTTGAAGAGGCCATGAAAATCATGAACCGCATTGTCGCGGAATATCCAAAGTCACGTTATATTGATGAAGTGCAGTTCAGACGCGGCGAATATTTTTTCACGCGTAAGAAATTCCTAGATTCCGAAGATGCATTTAAATCTATCGTTGACATGGGCCAGGTATCAAGCTATTTCGAGCTTGCCTTGTACAAGCTGGGCTGGTCCTTTTATAAACAACAGCTGTATGAAGATGCGCTGCACAGATTTGTTGCTTTACTCGATTACAAAGTCGCCACTGGCTATGACTTTGAACATCCAAAGGATAACTACGACGGGAAGCGTATTGAGGATACCTACAGGGTTATCAGTCTTGCGTTTTCCAATCTGGGCGGCTCAGATGCCATTGAAGAGTATTTCAAGAAAAATGGTAACCGTAGTTATGAAGTCAATATATACAGCAACCTGGGTGAGCATTATCTGGAAAAGCTCCGCTATAGCGATGCTGCGACCACTTTCAAAGCGTTTGTGAAATTGAATCCCTATCACAAGGTTGCACCAATCTTTGATACGCGAGTTATTGAGATTTACAAGAAAGGCGGATTCCCCAAACTGGTAATTGATGCCAACAAGGAATTTGTTGTCAGTTATGGCTTGAAATCGGAATACTGGAAATATTTCGAGATCAAGAAGTTTCCCGAAGTGATAGGTTATGTAAAAGCCAGCCTGAAAGAGCTTGCCAATTTCTATCATTCACTTTATCAGGAAAAAAAGTTTGAGAAAAACAAGGCTGAGAATTTCCAGGAAGCAATGAAGTGGTATCGTGATTTCCTTAAATCCTTCCCAAAAGAAGCCGAGTCGCCATCCATCAATTACCAAATGGCAGAATTGCTACTGGAAAATAAATCGTATGCGGAGGCTGCAATCGAATACGAACATACAGCCTATGATTATCCATACCATGAAAAGTCTCCGGATGCAGGCTACAACGCGGTTTATGCCTATCGCGAAAATATGGCGCTGGCGAATCAGGATGATAAAAATAAAGTCAAGAAAGAAGTTATACGCAGCTCGCTGAAGTTCGCCGATACCTATCCCAAACATGACAAAGCGGCGCTGGTAATGAGTGCTGCAATAGATGATATATATTCTCTGAAGGACTATATTTTTGCAGTTGCAAGCGGACGCAAGCTGCTTAACAACTTTCCTGCGGCTGAGCCTAAAATAAAGCGTACGACCTGGTTGATCATAGCCCACTCATCGTTTGAATTGGCCAATTACCAGGATGCGGAAGCGGGCTACCAGAATGTCTTGCAACTCACTGCAGAAGACGATAAAACCCGCCCTGATGTGGTGGAAAATCTGGCTGCGGCAATATACAAACAGGGTGAGCGCGCCAACAAGCTGGGTGACTTCAAGACTGCTGCTGAAAACTTCCTCCGGGTAGCCAAAGCCGCACCGACATCCAAAATACGCTCATCTGCCGATTACGATGGCGCCACTGCGTTGATGCAACTCAAAGATTGGGGCAGGGCGGCAGAGGTACTACTCGCTTTCCGTAGCAGCTATCCCGGTGACAAGTTGCAGCCGGAAGTGACCAAGAAAATAGCTTACGTTTACAAAGAGGCTGGCAAGTTATCGCTTGCAGCAGCTGAATATGAGCGGATCGAGACAGAAAGCAAGGATCCAGAAGTCAGACGTGAAGCCTTGCAACTTGCTGCAGACTTGTATGTGGATGCAAAGGAAACTGACAAGGCGATGATCGTCTACAGACGCTATGTCAGCTATTTCCCCAAGCCCTTGGAATTGGCACTGGATACACGCAAGAAAATTGCCGATGTACTCAAGTCGCGCAATGAAACAGATGCCTATTTCGTAGAGCTCAGGCAAATAGTAGCTGCCGATGCCCATGCCGGCTCAGAGCGGACCGACAGAACACGCTATCTGGGGGCCATTTCCGCGCTGGTTTTGACAGAGCCATTGTATAAGCAGTGTGCGGAAATCAAACTCGTCAAACCTTTCGACAAGAATTTGGCAAAAAAGAAAGCAGCACTTAAAGCCGCGAAAGAAGGATTTGAAAAACTACTGAAATATGAAGTGGGTGATGTCACTTCAGCCTCAACTTATTATATTGCGGAGTTATATTACAACTTCAATCGCGCGCTGGTTGAGTCTGAGAGACCGACCGATTTGAGTCCTCTTGAAAAGGAACAGTATGAACTTGCAATAGATGATCAGGCTTATCCGTTTGAGGAAAAAGCCATACAGATTCATGAAAAAAATCTTGAATACATGACACTGGGCATATTCGGCACATGGATAGAATCAAGCCTGGAAAAGCTGGCCAAGCTTGTTCCTGCCCGCTATGCCAAATATGAGGAAAGCAGTGGTTACATAGAAAAAATAGACACTGCGGATTACTCGGCATTGACCAGTCCGGCTCCGGTTATCGTGACACCGCCGCCAGTCGCCGCAGCTGCTTCAGCGGTTGCCAACACCGCAGAACCTGTCGTTTCCCCCGTACAGGAACCAGCTGCAGTTCAGGCAGCTGATCCAGTTCCCGTAGTAGTTGCACCACAGATGACGGTCAAGAAGCCAGCTCAGGTCAAAAAATCGACCAAGGTGCAGAAAAACAAGCAAGGTAAAAAACCATGATGAATATTGTCCCATACAGGATTCTTTTTCTTGCAGGGCTATTCCTGATGTTGCAAGGCTGTGCAACTGAACAGGCCAAGAAAATTGCACCTAAAACTAAAACCGCCAGCAAGCTTGTAGTGGTTACCCCTGAAGCACGAGCAGATTTTGAAGCTGCGATGCATTTTATTCAGTCAGAAGAGTTTGAAAAGGCGATCGAATTACTGAAAAAAGTGACACAGGCATTGCCTGATAACGCCATTGCCCATATAAATCTGGCCTTGGTCTATAAAAAGCTTGGAAAACTGAAGGAAGCTGAAGAAAGTTTGAAACTCGCCCTCAGTGCCGATCCGGATAATCCCGTTGCCGATAATGAGATGGCTTTACTCTATCGCAAGACCGGCAGATTCAAAGAGGCGCGCCAGTTATATGAAAAGACACTGGAGAAATATCCCGATTTCAAAATGGTACATATGAACCTGGGCATACTCTGTGATATATATTTAAAAGATTATCAGTGTGCTTTAAATCAATATGTGATTTATAGTAGCGTTGTTCAGGATGATAAAACCGTTAAAATATGGATTGCAGATACGCAAAACAGGATAGGCAAATAGGAGGAATCATGATCAAAAATTTATTTTATGTGATTTGCTTTGCTCTTTACTGCTCAACGCTTGCGGTCGCAGCAGACAAACCAAAGGGTGAGGAGGCCAAAGAGGTTTCAGGCATGTCAATTGTAGGTAACAATGAGACGCCTAAATCATTGGTAATCGTGCCCTGGAAGAGTTCTGAAATCGGTCAGGAAAACAACTTGAATTCCAATCTTTTGAATGATGGTTTGAATCCCGTAGATAAGGCAGTTTTCATGCGTGAATTGGATTTTTATAAACTAGGCAATCCGACACAGTAATATTTTTAATATACAACTATTGCAGGAGTTTGAATGATGGGATTTTTTAATACTGTAGCAACTTTCTTCCATGATGGCGGATTCTGGATGTTTCCAATTCTGTTGGTAGGCGCAACCGGCCTATCTATAGGCGTTGAGCGATTTATCAAGCTTACAAGAGTTGAAATTGCCAATCGAAAAAT
>JBBQYH010000048.1:0-13523 GCA_038208855.1 Burkholderiales bacterium | reverse complement strand
CATCAGGTAGTGCATAGTATTTGTCGCAATAATACGGTAAATTATTTTCATAAATAAATTCAAATAGTTAGTTGGTTAGTTAGTCAGGATATAAGCTCTGGCTTATCCCACGCAAGCCAATTAAATATTTATCCGCTGTGTACATTAATGAATAATGCTATTGCTGCCGCATTTACTCTGTTCGATAACGTACAAATCTTGCCCACTCTTATCCAGCACGCTATCCAACTGTGCCTTAAACATTAGATATTTTCCCGGTTGGCAACATTTTTATTCCGGCAAACTGCACAAGCACAAATAAAAAAGCCCTGAAATTTCAGGGCTTTTTTATTTGCAATCAAACTAATCTCGTTAGCCGTTGTTATCTGCTAGCAAGTTACAAACTCATTTATGTCGAAGTTACATCGATGTAGCACTCATCGCCAGATCCAGTTCCAACTGATCATCATCTTCAGGCTGTGGAGCCGTATTACCCTGACCGCGCGCCGCCTCTACCCTATCCAGATATTCAGGCGTTATGTCCCCGGTAATGTAGATACCGTCAAAACATGAACAGTCAAATTTCTCGATTGCGGGATTCGCCTTGCGTACTGCTGCTTTCAAGTCTTCAAGGTCCTGATAGATTATGCGGTCGGCACCGATTTCGCTGCATATTTGCTCATCAGTACGGCCTGTCGCAATAAGATCATAGCGTGACGGCATATCGATGCCATACACGTTTGGATATTTAACCGGTGGTGCTGCTGAGGCGAAATACACTTTGCGCGCACCGGCATCCCTGGCCATCTGTACGATTTCACGGCTGGTGGTGCCGCGCACGATGGAATCATCAACCAACAATACATTCTTTCCTTTGAATTCCACGCTAATGGCATTCAACTTCTGGCGTACCGATTTCTTGCGCTTGGCCTGGCCGGGCATGATGAAGGTGCGGCCTATATAGCGGTTCTTTACAAAACCCTCCCTGAAAGAAATACCCAGGCGGTTTGCCAGCTGCAAAGCACTGGGACGACTGGAGTCAGGAATAGGAATGACGACATCGATATCGTGTTTTCCCCATTCGCGCTGCAATTTGTCGGCCAGGAATTCACCCATATTCAATCTGGTTTCATAAACCGATATGCCGTCCATCACCGAGTCGGGACGGGCAAAATATACATACTCGAAAATGCACGGAGCCAATACAGGCGATTCGGCACACTGCTTGCTGTGCAAATTCCCTTCAAAATCTATGAATACTGCCTCGCCAGGCGCAATATCGCGCAGGTACTTGAAACCTAAAGTATCCAATGCAACGCTTTCGGATGCCACCAGATATTCAATACCATCATCGGTTTGACAACTGCCTATCACCAACGGACGTATGCCGAATGGATCGCGAAAAGCCAGCAGTCCATAACCCGCAATCATGGCCACCACCGCATATGCCCCACGGCAGCGTTTATGAACTCGGGATACTGCAGTAAAAATATTGTTCACGTTCAAGCGAAATTGTTTGCACTCGCGCTGCAACTCATGTGCCAAAACATTCAGCAAAACTTCAGAATCGGAATTAGTATTGACGTGGCGCAAGTCGTCGAGGAATAACTCCTTCTGCAGTTGCGCGGTATTGGTAAGATTGCCGTTATGGCCCAGTACTATGCCGAAGGGCGAATTGACATAGAACGGCTGTGACTCATTGTGATCCACGGCAGACCCCGCCGTGGGGTACCGCACATGCGCTATGCCGGCATTGCCCGCAAGCGCGCGCATATTACGTGTACGAAAGACATCATGAGAAAGTCCATTGCCTTTGTGCAGATGGAAGGTATTGCCCTCCAGGGTAGCGATACCTGCTGCATCCTGCCCGCGGTGCTGCAAAACTTGCAGTCCGTCATACAATAACTGGTTCACAGGATTGCGCGCAACGACGCCTAGAATGCCACACATAGAAATGTACCCTCAAAAAAACAACATTCAGAAGCTGACACGTTTTGCCATGTCTTCCGGTAAAAAATCCTTGACCAGCAATGCTACATTCTGCAAAGGCTTGCTAAGCAGGGCATCATGCCAAAATGAGGTTTGCGGCAATTTGCTCAAGCCGGCAACCAACACCAGCAGCAGCACGACCATCAAACCGCGAAAGAAACCGAAAATTGCGCCCGACACACCGTCTGTGCGCCAGTCCAGCCCGAACGATTTGATCAGTTTGTACAATGCCCATGCCGCTATACCGCACAGTATCAAGGTCGTGATAAATAAAAATACAAACGAGGCCGCAATTCGCAATGTTTCACTTTCCAGCGCTGACGGCATATAGGGCACAAACTCGGTCACCCACGATCTGGCCACAAAATATGCGGTAATCCAGCTTAACAGCGACAATACTTCATACACCAAGCCACGCCACCAACCTAGCAATACCGATAGAACGATTATGACCAGAATGATGTAATCAAATTGCGTCATGCTTACTTCAATTTGACTACATTTGGGTGATAGCCTTGTATTTCAAGCTTTCTGCGTATTTTCTCTGCTTCATCCTGAGCGCTGTAATCACCTATCCGCACCCTTACCTTATTCCCCGCTTTTTCCGTATAGCTGGGGTAACCTTGCTTATGCAATTTGTCTTGCAGGTTTTTAGCTGTGTCGGCATGGGCAAATGCCCCCACCTGCACGACATAACCGGTATGTGATTTTGAGGCCGCCGCTTTGGCGGTAGGTTTGGGAAGCGGCTTTGCCTCTGTTTTTTGAGCCTTAGGCTCATGCACGACTTTGGGAACCGGCTCAACTTTTGGCACTGGCTGAAGTGCAGGTTTGGCTTCGATATTGGCTGGTGGAACAGCAGCAACTGGAGGTTTTACATCCAGCAACGGTACTATAACCGGCGCGGATGCTGGTTGCGAAGTTGATTTATTGGCATCCTGAGGAGGCAACACCATTTTGGGTAAAAATTCGCCCGCCTTGTCTTTGTCCGGTATCTGCAGATCAATATCCGGTGAGGGTTTGGGCGGCTCGCTATCCAGCAACATGGGCAACAATATAACTACCAAAATAGTAAGTGCAATTGCGCCTATCAATCGACGTCTGGCTTGCCGTTTGAGTATTGATTCTTCATCAGTAATAATTTGCTTTACCATAATCACCCTTGCAGAAAATAGAAGCTAAACAGCTTTTGCACTCATCGCTTCAGCCACTGTATAGAACGAACCGAAGATAACAATTCTATCATTTTCATCAGCCTCTTTACAGGCATGATGCAATGCATCGCTAACCCCTGAAAATATCAGAATTTCACCCTCAACTATCTCTTGACGCACAACGTCGGACAATTCGTCTGCAGTTGCACCGCGTGGCGCATCGATTCCGGCAAGCAGCCAGATATCCACCTGCCACATCAGTTCGCGCACAACCCCTGCAATGTCCTTGTCTTTCAGCATCGCGAAGACTGCATAAGTCCTGGGGAAGGGCTGCATGCTTGCAAGATTGACCGCCAGCGTACGCGCAGCATGCGGATTGTGCGCCACATCCAGTATCTGCACGGGCTTTCCCGGCAGCACCTGAAAGCGCCCCGGCAACTCCACTTCTGTCAGTCCACGCCTGACTGCCGACATGCTCACCGGTAGCTTATCCTTCATTGCGTCCAGCACCGCCAAAACTGTGCTGGCATTGTTCAGTTGGAATGTTCCGCGCAAAGCCGGCCAAGGCAGACTGTTACGCGTAATTTCACCCGAATAATCCCATTGCAACTCATTTGCCCTGAAATTGAACTGTTTTCCCAGACACAACAACTGAGCACCTGTCCTGGCAGCTTCCGCGGCAATGACTTCAGGCATATCCGTGTCGCCGAAAATTGCGACTTTCCCTGCGCGAAAAATCCCCGCTTTTTCAAATGCGATTTTATCCCGTGTATCACCGAGGTAGTCGACATGATCAATAGCAATGCTGGTCACCACGGCGCATTCACCATCAAAAGCATTGACTGCATCCAGTCTGCCGCCCAATCCCACTTCCAGTATTGCGACATCGACTTCATGCGATATAAAGCATTGCATCGCGGCCAGCGTGCCAAACTCGAAATAGGTGAGCGCTATATCACCTCTTGCCTGCTCGATTTTCCCAAAAGACACGCAAAGTTCATCGTCACTGACTTCTTTTTTTGATATGCGTACGCGCTCGTTATACTTCAAGAGATGCGGCGAGGTATAACAAGCCACCTTATATCCGTCTGCATGCAGTATTGCTTCCAGCATGGCACAAACCGAACCCTTGCCGTTAGTACCGCCAACGATAATGCAGGGAAAGGTGGGATACAGCTTGAGACGATCTTTGACTTCGGCTACACGTTCCAGTCCAAGCGCTATGGTTTTAGGGTGCAGGGATTCGAGATGAAGCAGCCAGTCTTGAAGAGTTTCAGGCATTTCGTCCATAGCTGCAGCAATGCCCGTTACTTGTTGTATCCCGAATGAGTTTTCAGGCTGCCAGCGGAACGGCTGCAGGCTGTTTGCTCAGCAATGTAATAAGCGTGGTGAGTTGATCGCGCATATTGCGCCTATCCACAATCATGTCGATAGCACCGTGTTCCAGCAGGAATTCTGCACGCTGAAAACCTTCCGGCAGTGTCTCGCGCACAGTTTGCTGAATGACGCGTGCACCGGCAAAACCGATAAGTGCATTGGGTTCGGCAACCACCACATCGCCCATGAATGCAAAACTGGCAGAGACACCGCCCATGGTCGGGTCGGTAAGCACGGAAATAAACGGCAATTGCGCCTCGCTCAACTGGGTCAAGGCTGCGCAGGTTTTTGCCATCTGCATCAGCGACAGCAAACCTTCCTGCATGCGCGCGCCACCACTTGCTGCGAAACAGATAAAAGAAATCTGCTGTTCAATTGCCAATTGCACGCCGCGCACAAATCGCTCGCCCACTACCGAGCCCATGGAACCACCCATAAAACTGAATTCAAACGCTGCCACGATCACAGGCACTGCATGAATACTGCCTTGCTGTACAACCAGCGCATCATCTTCGCCGGTATCTTTCTTTGCCGCGGTAAGGCGCTCGCTGTATTTTCGACTATCCTTGAATTTGAGCGTGTCTACCGGCATGACTTCAGCACCAATTTCGAAGCGGCCTTCACTATCCAGCAGCCAGTCCAGTCGCGTACGTGCGGTAATACGATGATGATGATTGCACTTTGGGCAAACGCTCAGATTTTTTTCCAGGTCTGCATGATAGAGCACTGCCTGACAGGAAGGACATTTGTGCCATAAGCCGTCCGGCACGCTTTTTTTAGTGTCCGCATTTTCCCTGCGTTTTATTTTTGGTGGTAATAGTTTTTGGAACCAACTCATAACTTAAACTCCCCGCTCAGACTTTATCAATTGCATTTCGCAATTCTTTAATTAACCTGGAAACATTCTCCAGAAGTTGCATTTCATTCGAATTTTCAATTTCCTGAACAATGCGGCTGCCCACCACCACACCATCGCACAACTCGGATACTGCCCTTGCAGTTTTTGCATCCCTGATGCCAAAGCCAACACCGATAGGAATGGAGATATGTTTGCGCAATTGCGGTATTTTTTCCGCCACATTGCTTAAATCAAGGTTGCCCGCACCGGTTACACCTTTCAGCGAAACATAATACACATAGCCTCGTGCAAGCTTTGCGACCAGTTTGATACGTGCCTCATTGGTTGTTGGCGCAATCAGGAAGATCGGATCGATACCGTGCGCCTGCAGATGTTCGAAAGCAGCGTGGCTTTCTTCCGGCGGAAAATCAACAGTCAGCACGCCATCCACGCCAACATCGGCACAACTTTTTGAAAACTTTTCCCAACCCATGGCCTCGATTGGATTGCCGTAACCCATCAGCACCACCGGAGTTGACGCGTCTTTAGTGCGGAACTCGGCAACCATTTGCAAAACATCGCGCAATCCCACATGGTGCTTCAGGGCGCGTTCCGATGCGCGCTGTATTACCGGACCATCGGCCATGGGATCCGAAAAAGGCACGCCCAGTTCTATCACATCTGCCCCAGCGTCAACCATAGCGTGCATTATTGTTACTGTTACCTTTGGATTTGGGTCGCCTGCGGTCAGGAATGGTATCAGTGCTTTGCGACCCTGTTTACTGAGTGCTGCGAATTTGCTTTGTATGCGTGACATGATGAACCTAAAGTGTAATGCCTGACAGCTTGGCAACCGTATTGATATCCTTATCGCCGCGACCGGAAAGATTGACCAGCAAAACCTTGTCTTGGCCCATGTCAGGTGCAATTTTTGCTGCGTAAGCCAAGGCGTGACTGGATTCAAGCGCCGGGATAATACCTTCAAAGCGGCATAAGTCGTGAAAAGCCTTTAGTGCTTCCTCGTCGGTAATCGCCACATATTCAGCGCGGCCTGTATCCTTGAGCCAACAATGTTCAGGACCTACCCCGGGATAGTCCAATCCCGCAGAAATGGAGTGTGTTTCAATAATCTGTCCGTTATCGTCCTGCATCAGATAAACGCGATTTCCATGCAAAATACCCACTTTGCTGTTGGATGTCAGCGGTGCGGCATGCGATCCGCTGGCTATGCCGTGACCACCGGCTTCAACACCTATCATTCTTACGCATTTTTCTTCTATGTATGGATAGAACAGGCCGATGGCATTGGAGCCGCCGCCTACACAGGCGATGACCGCATCCGGTTGCCGTCCGATCATTTCCGGCATCTGTACCTTAGCTTCATTGCCTATGATGCTCTGAAAATCACGCACCATCATGGGATAAGGATGCGGGCCCGCGGCCGTGCCGAAAATATAAAAAGTGCTTTCGACATTGGTTACCCAGTCGCGTATTGCTTCGTTGCAAGCATCCTTGAGCGTTTTTGAACCGCTTTCCACCGGCACCACAGTGGCGCCCAGCAGCTTCATGCGATAAACATTGGGCGATTGACGCTGTATATCTTCAGCACCCATATAAACTATGCACTCCATGCCAAAACGTGCTGCTACCGTGGCTGTGGCCACCCCATGCATGCCCGCGCCAGTCTCGGCAATAACACGCTTTTTGCCCATGCGTTTAGCCAACAAAGCCTGTCCTATGGCATTGTTGATCTTGTGCGCGCCGGTGTGATTGAGGTCTTCGCGTTTGAGGTATATTTGAGCACCGCCCAAACGCTCGGACCAGTTTTTCGCATGATAAATCGGACTTGGGCGGCCGACATAATGCTTCAATTCATGCGCAAACTCGGCTTTGAACTCAGGATCGTCACGAAAGCGAAAATAATGTTGTTTTAGCTCTTCAACAGCCGGAATCAATGTTTCCGCCATGAAAATGCCGCCATAAGGCCCGAAATGACCGGAGCTATCCGGATAATTATAAGTCAATCTATTAACCTCATTGATCAATGCAGCATTCCGCCACATCTTAATATGTTCATGATTGTGCAAGGCATCATTGCACGGCAATATTTAACGCACTGTAGTCCGATGTCCACGCAACAACCTCTTGTTTCCTGATAATTCCAAATCGGTTTCTTTTACCTTGCTGATAAAAGCAGCAATCTTTTCCGCATCTTTAATGCCCTCGCTAATTTCAACTCCGCTGGATACATCAACTGCGTAAGGTCGTACCTGTTTTATCGCCATGGAAACATTGGCAGCATTCAAGCCACCCGACAAAATTACCGGCAAAGGCATATCCTGTGGAATCAGCCCCCAGTCAAAGTGCAAGCCAGTACCTCCTGGAGTACCCTCTACATAAGCATCAAGCAGCAATCCCTGTGCTCCGGAATATTCAATTGCATATTGTACCAAATCAACCCCGGGCTTTACCCTAATCGCTTTCAAATAAGGACGCCCAAACTGGGCACAGAATTCCGCCGATTCATCGCCATGGAATTGCAGCACGTCCAATGGCACTAAACGAAGTATCTCATGTACGCTCTCAACTTTGGGATTGACAAACAGACCTACCAGGGTCACAAATGGGAAAATAACTTCTGTTAATGCCATTGCTTGCTGCACGCTGACATTGCGCGGACTTTTTTCATAAAAAACCAGACCAAGCGCATTGGCTCCGCAGTGAACCGCGGCTATGACATCTTCCAACTGTGTAATTCCACAAATTTTTATTCTTGTCATTTTAATGTTGCAGCGTAGTCATACAATCAAGGCCAACATTGTAATGTATCACGCCTTTTAGCTAAAATTCGCACATTAGACGGTTTAGTTACAGGAATATTCAAATATTTGATTAATATCGCATATAAACTGTCAGTTTATTGCGTAATTTGTGGCAATCTCCATTTTTTATCATAACTGATATGCCGCAAATACAGGCCATCCGGCGCAAAGGTTGGCGCGGCTCGACTGCGCTGCTGACTTTCAAGTACTTCTTTTATCCATTGCGGAGAATGTTTGCCATTGCCTACATATACAAGGCAACCAACAATATTACGTACCATATGATGCAAAAAAGCATCGGCAGTCAGATCCAGAATGATCAACCCCATTTCCTGATTTATGCTTAGACTAGCCAAGTTCTTTACTGGTGACTTTGCCTGGCATTCCGAAGCACGAAAAGCACTAAAATCATGCTCGCCCACGAGATAAGCAGCTGCCTCACGCATTTTGTTAATATCCAGTGGCTGGTGAAACCAGCCAACCTTGCCATACTGCAATGCACTGCGTACCGGTCGACAAAACAATTTATATCGATAACTGCGCGCTTGCGCTGAAAACCGCGCATGAAAGTCGTCATCCACTTCATGCGCCCATAACACAGCCACACCTGAAGGCAACAAAGCATTCGTACCGCGTACCCAAGCCGTTAGCGGTCTGTTGGCAATTGTATCGAAGTGTATGACTTGCTCTCTGGCATGTACTCCAGTATCTGTGCGACCGGCTGCAATGACGGTAATCGGCGCCGAGGCAACCTTGCTCAATGCTCCCTGCAGCACATCCTGAACAGTGCGCCCATCAGGCTGACTTTGCCAGCCGCAATATGAACTGCCGTCATATTCGATACCCAACGCCACTCTCAACTTAATACTCCCAATAGTAAAACTGTAATTACCAGCACCGCAAACCAGTCCAGATAGCAAAGCCGCATTGCTGTTAACTCTATGGGATCTGCAGCAACAGGTAAGGCCTGCAGGCCTTCCTCAATATTTTTGAGCCCATTGCTTTTGGTATTCATCAAGGTGCTTTCCGCATATTGAACTGTTAACGCCAACCTGATTATTATCCGTTCACGCATTTTGCCAAAAACCGAAAACGGATATGCCAAGCTATGCAAACCTGCAATCAATTGAGCATTATTCAAAAATGCTAGCAACAGGGACAAACTTGCCAATATGGACAGCAGACGGCTTAATTGTACAAAACCGTTTGCCATTCCCGTTGACAATGGACTGAAAACTCCCAGTTGTGGCCACAAAGCATCCCCCGAACCCGCGTAGGCATAAATCACAAAAGCGGAAAACATTATCCAGCGCGTTCTTCGCAATATCAGAAAAAAGCGTGTAGTGCACAAAGTAGCAGACAACAAAAAGAGAATACCCGCAAACAGCATCAGATAATATCCATTCAAAACTTGCGTTACAACAGCAAGGCATGCCCAAATATAAATCTTCACCGCAGGATGCAGCATCACTACAACTCCTATAATTGACTAATAAACAAGCGAAACAGATAGAACCACAAATTAAATAAAAACGGCAGCCCTGAAGGCTGCCGCTTTATTTAATTCAAAACAAATCAAGCACTTATTTGTTGCATCAACTTCTCCGCTGAGTCACGTTGTACAGGATCTCCATCCCGTACAACCTCTTCCAGTATTTCCCTGGCGCCGTCAGCATCACCCATTTCCTGGTATGCCTTGGCTAAATCCAGTTTTGTGGCCACTTCATGCCATTGCTCGTCTTTGCCTTCACCTTCGGCGTGAACAGTGGGTGTGTCGCCATCCAGATTTATATTTATATCACCGAAATCCACTTTGCCGGCTGTCCCGGGCTTGGACGATTTTGATTCGCCAACATCACCTGTAGGGAAGTCAATAGTAAACGACATACCACCATCATCATTATTTTTTTGCGCAACATCCTGCTTGGGTGCAACCGGTGCTGAGTCACTTCCGGGTATTTCAAATACCAGATCATTGAAATTCAAAGCCGATGCAGAGGAACCTGCTTTCTCGGCTGGTTTTTGCAGAAGTACCGTGCTTTCAAGATTATCACCGGTCACATCAAAATCCATAGAGCTTGAATTACCAGTCCCGCTACCTACTCCGGCCACAGGCAAATGACCTGAAATGTCAAAATCCATAGAAGTTGACTGCACAACGCTTTTAACATCGCCCGGCAAAATACCTGAGACGTCAAAATCCATAGGTGAGGCTTTTTCCGCTGCCTTGACGGCTTCTCTTGACAGTATGCTTGTTGCATCCACATCAGCTCTTGGCTTCGACGCAACAGTGGTTTTTGCAAACTGCACATCCAGATCAACAGTCTCCGAAGCGAATTCAGGCTGGCCTCCGGTCAGATCAAAATCCATTTTGAAGTCTGGTGCAGAAGCTGCATTGCTTACTGCCGGCGATTCTTTTTTACCCAGACCCAAATCAAAATCGACTTCGGCCTTGGGCGGCTCCCGGTGCCTTACTTCACCCTTGGCATCGCCATACGTCGGATTGCTGGGATCAACTTCACGCCCCATGACTGAAGCGCGCTCCCAAGCGGCCGTATCACCGGATTCTTTAACTTCCTGAGCATATTTTGAGAACAACTTGGTATCTTTGCGATTGGCATATATCGACAACAACTTCAGCTTGATTTGCACGTTTGAAGGCGTTTTGATTAATGCATCCTTGAGTATTTCCTCAGCCTGTGCATCACGGCCAAAGTTAAGGAAAAGATCCGCTTCGCTAATGGGGTCTACATCGTCTAACGCCGCCCCGACCGACATTGAGTCAACGGGTGCACTGGACAAGGACTGCGTGAAATCACCGGTGTCCGGTGAAGGTACGACAGGTGTTCTCCAGCTTCCGGTTACCTCGCCTACTTCTTCATTTTTTTTTGTAGTTTTTTTTTGAGTTCCTTTGCCACGGCGTGTCATTACAAAACCCAGGCCGCCCAAGCCCAGCAACACCGCCACACCGGCGCCCAGCATTACAGGATCATCCAGCACTTCCGATGAATATTTGCTGATCAAGGCCATAATATCAAAGTCGTCGTTGGCAGCTTGAGGCGGTTTACTAACGCTGACTGGCGGCAATCCTTTCGGTGCCGGCGGAGTATTGCTTTCCGCTTTGGGCTTTTCAACAGGTACGGCCGGTTGGGTTTTTAATTCCACTAGTTTGCTTGCATCTTTGCCGATAGCTTCAAGTTTCTCGATTTTCTTCTGATCTTCAGCATTTTGCTTGCTCTTGGCTGCAGCATCGTCTGCATTGGCTGTTAAAGTTTCCAGCTTGCTTTTCGCACCACCACCCGTAACAGTCTTATCGCCCAAGGCCTCACCTTTGGACAACTTCAACACCTCTTTTGCTGAATCCTTGATAACCGGGGCTTTTTCGGCAACTGCAGCATTAATTTTGCCTGCAGCTTCCTGCTTGGGGGATTCCTCAGCTGTAACATTTCTAGCAGCGGCCAGTTTCTGGCGATAATCCTGCCAATCGGCAACTTGCGCACGAATTTCCCTTACCGCTGCTGTTTGCGACACCTTTTCGATTTCTTCAGCATCAGGCATGCGCAATATTTTGCCGGCTCTGATGCGATTCATGTTCTTGCCGCCAAATTTTGGTGTATTGGCACGATACATGGCGACCAGCATACGTTCCAGGCTTACGTCTACAGGTTTCAATTCCTTGGCAATTTTACCCAAGGTATCGCCCTTTTCCACCATTATGGATTCAGGTGCAGCTTCTTCCTTCTGCGCAGTGGCAAGAGGTTCAACGTTCACCGGTTGTGCGGGTGTCACTTCACCAGGCTCAGCCAAAGCCTGTTCGGCAGGCTCTGGAACCGTTTCTGTTTTTACTGGAGCCGTTTCAGCTTTTACAGGTGCTGCATCTGATGCAGGCATCGCATCTGCTGTTGTAACCGTCGCGGCTTCTGCAGGTGCCGCCATTGTCGCTTCCGGCATAGGCACTGCTGCAGGCTCAACTGGCATAGCGGCAACCTCGGCAGCCGCAACAGGTAGTGGAATAGACTCTGCTTGCGGAACCATTGGTTCTACCGGCTTTACTTCAGCCGCTTTGGGTTGCTCGGGAACAAAGCCCGCTGGATCAAGAAGGAAGGTGTATTCACGCAGCAGCTTGCCTGAAGGCCAGTTCAATTCAAGCAACAATGAAACAAACGGCTCATTTACTGGCTGGGTTGTACTTAGTTTAATGTACACCTCACCATCACTTCGAGTATCAACTTCAAAATTAAGTTTGGGAAGACTATAGGGAAAATCCAGACCGGCCGCTTTGAATTGATTGACCGACGCCATTTTGGCTACTAAGTTGGATTTATTGTTGTTACCCAGATCTCCCAAGGAGATTTCTGCTTTGAGAGGATGACCTAGTGCAGACATGACATTTATGCCGCCAGCCGTTGCCGCAGAGGAAAGGTTGAACCAGGCCAGACAGACCAGGAGTCCTACCGCTTTAAGAAGTGTTTTAAGCACGTTACTGCCCTCATTTTTTTGCTTTGTTATTCAGATTAACATCATAGAGTTAGAGATGCAAGCTAATGTCCGCTCTAAATTCATGCGTTAAGCTGTCATTTATAAATAGAAATACCAAATTTACCGATCAATTATTAAGCAAAATTCTCAGCATACGACGCAGTGGTTCTGCCGCTCCCCACAATAGTTGATCTCCCACTGTGAATGCTGAAATATACTCGCCACCCATATCCATTTTGCGTACCCGGCCCACCGGCACCAGCAAAGAACCCGTAACCGCGGCAGGTGTAAGCTCACTTACCGACACCAGTCGCTCGTTGGGAACAACCCTGACCCAGTCATTGGCACTTGCCAACATGGCGTTGATTTCGTCCAGCGGCACATCCCTTTTCAACTTGATGGTCATTGCCTGGCTGTGGCAGCGCATGGCGCCAATACGCACGCACAGACCGTCAACGGCTATCGGCTTGGTTTCGCGCCCCAATATTTTGTTGGTTTCCGCCTTGGCTTTCCATTCCTCCTTGCTTTGCCCGTTGCCCAGATCCTTGTCTATCCACGGAATCAGGCTACCCGCAAGCGGAGCGCCAAAATTGGCTGTAGGGAAGGCTTCATCGCGCAGTATCCCCGCAACTTCGCGATCAATATCAAGAATGGCCGAAGCTGGATCGTCGAGCAGATTTTTGGCCACACGATTGACTTCACCCATCTGTGTCAGCAATTCGCGCATATTCTGCGCACCGGCACCTGATGCCGCCTGATAAGTCATGGAGGTAATCCATTCCACCAGGTCAGCCTTGAACAAACCACCAAGTGCCATCAGCATCAGGCTGACGGTACAATTTCCGCCGATAAAATCCTTTTTACCCTCCACCAGGGCCTGCTTGATGA
>JBBQYH010000047.1:0-14145 GCA_038208855.1 Burkholderiales bacterium | reverse complement strand
GAAATACATAAGGGTATTGAACAAGCCCGCCTGGAAAGCAAAAATAGAATGGAAAAAAGATCAAATTTTGAAAGCGTCATACACGCTACCCAAGCTGATTGCGAAGCTGCTGCAGATAAAGCGAAGGATGACTATATGGCGCTGATGCTGAAAGTCTTGCCGGTTAAAAGAAGAGTCCCGGGCGGCCTGCCTCAAACTGTGGTCAGCGAAGCTGAGGTTATATTGCATAGCGCAAAAACGGAATGCCAAAGTACTGCCACTAATATGCTGAGCAAGGGAATATAAATTACCGCTGCTCGTGCATGATTATTTCTTTTCTGGTATTTATCCAACGCTATCTGGACTCGCACTCAATTAAGTGATTCTGCGACGTTCTAAAAACTAGGGCTTCTCCAGCCCGGCAGTTGTATTGCTTTCTTTGCGTCTTAGCGCACTTGCTTTCAATTCGGAAAGCGCAAATCTTGCAAGCATCATCAGCATCAATGATGCTGTCAAAAACACAATTAACAGAATCACAATAGGATATTTCATGGCAAACTCCCTCTCTCTAGCCCATGAAATATATTTCGGCAAAATTTTATATAACTTGAATATTTAAAGCGAATTTCACGGTATTAACAACAACGCATAAGCTTTGTCAGGATTAATGATCCAAGTGTAACTCGGCCCACAGATCATGCTCATCCGAATGGGTAATCCGTACATTTGCAAACTGCCCCACTTCGAGCTCCTGACCGTCATTGATATACACCATACCGTCGATTTCCGGTGCGTCTGCCGAGCTGCGTGCGATAGCCCCCTCCTCATCCACTTCTTCAACCAGCACTTGCATGGTCATGCCTATTTTGCGTTTGAGACGCCCGGCGCTAATTTCAGATTGCAGCTGCATTAACCTTCCCAGACGCTCTTCCTGTACTTCGGGCGGGATGTGGTCTGCCAAGGCGTTGGCAACTGCACCGTCTACCGGCGAATACATGAAAGCCCCCACTCTGTCCAGTTGTGCCTCTTCCAGGAAGTCGAGCAGCTCTTCGAATTCTTCTTCCGTTTCACCGGGGAAACCGACGATAAAAGTGCTGCGCAGAGTGATCTCGGGGCAAATTTCTCGCCACTTTTTGATGCGCTCCAGCACATTTTCCGCATTGGCCGGACGTTTCATCAGCTTGAGAATGCGCTTGTTGGCATGTTGAAACGGGATATCCAGATATGGCAGTATTTTCCCCTGTGCCATCAACGGTATAACCTCATCCACATGCGGATAGGGATACACATAGTGCAGCCGCACCCACACGCCCAGCTCGCCCAGCGCCACTGCCAGTTCGGTCATGCGGGTTTTAAGCGGCCTGCCGCCCCAGAAACCGGTGCGGTATTTAACATCCACTCCATAGGCACTGGTGTCCTGCGAAATAACCAGTAGCTCCTTTACGCCTGAATTAACCAGGTTTTGTGCTTCTTGCATTACATCGCCCACTGGTCGGCTCACCAGATCTCCACGCAAGGAAGGGATAATGCAGAAAGTGCAACGATGATTGCAACCTTCGGATATTTTCAAATAGGCAAAATGCTTGGGGGTCAGACGCACACCCTGTGCGGGCACCAGATCGGTATAAGGGTCATGCGGCTTGGGCAAATGCTGATGCACGATCTCCATGACTTCTTCGGTGGCATGGGGTCCGGTCACCGCCAGCACCTTGGGATGTGCCTGTTTGACCACATCACCCTTTGCGCCAAGACAGCCGGTGACGATCACTTTGCCGTTTTCCGCCAGTGCTTCACCGATCGCATCCAGCGACTCTTGCACCGCGCTGTCTATAAAGCCGCAGGTGTTCACCACCACCAGGTCGGAATCCTGATAGCTTTTGGAAATAACATAGCCCTCTGCGCGCAAATTAGTCAGTATGCGTTCAGAGTCTACGGTTGCCTTGGGACAGCCCAGTGATACAAAACCGACACGGGGTGGATTTTTTGTTGCGCTCATAAAGTAAATCCTGAATATATATTGCTTGTGGTCAAGCTTGGTTTAAGCCCGATATTTGTATTGAATTCTGGCGTTGATTGCAAAGTAAGATGTTTTTATTCGTGCAACAGCATACCCATCAAGCCCACTGTGCCCACACCCGCCAGGATCAGCACCACCTGCTGTAAGGTATCTTTCAGCTTGGTACGCTTGTGCAAGCCGGGTATCAGGTCAGCCACGGCTACATAGATCATGCTGGCAGCTGCCAGAGCCAGCAACGAGGAAATCCACGACTGTGCAGTCTGCAGGGTGAAGTAACCCAACACTGCGCCAGCCACCGACGCAAAGCTGGAAATCAGATTCAATTTCAAAGCACGCATTTTGCTGTAGCCCGAGTGCAGCAGAATCGCGAAATCGCCGATTTCCTGCGGAATTTCATGCGCAATAATCGCAATCGAAGTGACTATCCCCAGCTGTATATCCGTCAGAAAAGCGGCAGCGATAATGATGCCATCAACAAAGTTATGGAAGGTATCTCCCAGCATGATCATCATGCCGCTACGGCCGTGATCATGCCCTGCATCAGGCTTGGGTTCATGTGCTTCGCAATGATCGTGATGACAATGCCGCCACAACACCAGTTTTTCCAGAATAAAAAATAGCAGGATACCACCCAGTAAGGTTGCGCTCAGCGTCGCCACATTGTGTGTCAGCTTGATAGCTTCCGGCAGTATTTCCAGAAACACCGCGCCCAGTAGCGCACCAATGGCATAACTCACCATTGCACTGACGTAGCGCTGCGAGCGCGAATTGAGCGCAATCAAGCCAGCCCCCAGCACACTCAGGAAACCGCCGGCGAAACTGGCTGTAATAATCCAGGCTAAAATGCTCATATAAAACCAGAGAAGTAGACAAGACGCGAATTATAACGGATTGCGCGTCGGCCTTGCTGCAAGCTTGCTGTTGCTATAGGGAGCGCAAATAGAGCTCTTCCACCTTTGTACGCGCCCACGGGGTTTGGCGCAGAAATTTCAAGCTCGACTTGATGCTGGGATCGACAGTAAAACAGCGAATTTCAATGATTTTCCCCAGTTCAACCCAGCCGTATTGGACAAGCAGATGATTCAGGATTTTCTCCAGCGAAATACCATGCAGCGGATTATTGGGTTGTATGTCTGCCATAGTCGTCTCTTAACGTGCCTTGGGGAAAAAGGCTATTTCGCCTCCATCCATGACAGCCAATGAAATATCAACAAGTTTTTTATTGATGCTCATCCGCAGTTTACTGGCGTCAGCTAGTGTTAGCCGACAGTCTATTCTGTATTTATTCAATATAATCAATATATTATAAATATTTGACTGTCCCTTCGGCATGGCCAGTTCTTCATGCATACAGCCTATGGTATCGGCCAATTTCATAAAATACAGCAAGTTGATCATGGCTTGAATTTTCCTTTTATCTAGCAACATCATGTTATAACACGCACTATAAAATTGTCAGTACTAAGGTTGCAAATATTGCACACGCTTTAGCACAATGTCGAAGTGCTATCACAAGCCCGAAGAATGTTAGAATCCGACCCATGCTTAATGACCGCGCACAAATATTGTTGAAAACGCTGGTGGACCGCTATATCAGCGATGGTCAGCCTGTGGGTTCGCGCGCGCTGCAACAATTTTCCGGTCTGGATGTAAGCCCGGCCACAATACGCAATGTAATGGCCGACCTGGAAGAAATGGGGCTGGTAGTCAGCCCGCACACCTCTGCCGGGCGTGTGCCCACGGCACTTGGCTACCGCCTGTTTATCGATACATTGATGATAGTGCAACCACTGGACAGCGCACGCGTGCAAAAAATGCAAAGCCAGCTGCAGCCAGACAATACCTCGCGTTTGATTACCCAGACTTCCAATCTGCTGGCCGAGCTTACCCATTATGCCGGCGTGGTGGCTACACCCAAGCGATCTGCCATCACCGTGCGCCAAATTGAATTTCTGCGCCTGTCCGAAAAACGTGTACTGCTGATAATCGTGATGCCAGATGGCGAGGTGGAAAACCGCGTGCTACATACGCACAAGGATTACACCCAGTCGCAACTGACCGAAGCAGGCAATTTTCTGAGCCAGCATTATGCCGACTGCGCTTTTCACGATATACACCAGCGCATGCAGAATGAACTGCACCAACTGCAGCACGAGCTGCACGAATTGATGAATGCGGCAATGCTGGCCAGCGATGCCGCCATTGCGCGCAAGAGCGAAGATTACGTGATCAGCGGTGAAAGCAAATTACTGCATATCAACGATCTTTCATCCAATATGAACAAGCTGCGCGGCCTGTTCAACGTATTCGAACAAAAAACCGAGTTATTGCATTTGCTTGATGCAGGTCGTCATGCACCGGGCGTACATATTTTCGTCGGCAAAGAATCCGGTTTGGCCGAGCTGGACGAGTGCAGCGTGGTTAGCGCCTCCTATGGCGCAGAAGGAAAAATTATCGGCACGCTGGCTGTCGTCGGTCCCAAACGCATGAATTATGAAAAAGTTGTACCCATCGTGGACATCACCGCAAAATTACTCAGCAATGCTTTGTCGCACTCCTGACATCCACCGAGACTATAACTGGAACACCCATTAATAATATGCGCTATAAAACAGAACCGTCTTATACACATGGCACCCCTGAAAAAACTGCAATCCTGCTGATCAACCTGGGCACGCCCGAAGCCCCCACTGCCCAGGCTGTCAAACCCTATCTGCGCGAATTCCTGAGTGACCCGCGCGTGGTGGAAATTCCCAGACTGATCTGGTGGTTTATTCTCAACGGCATTATTCTCAATACCCGACCCAAAAAATCAGCTGCCAAATATGCCAGTATCTGGATGCCCGAAGGATCTCCCCTGAAAGTGCATACCGAGCGTCAAAGCACACTATTGCAAGGATATCTGATCGAGAAAACAAAAGGCACTGGCCTGGTGGTCGAATATGCCATGCGCTATGGCAAGCCCTCCATAGCTGCTGTATTGGCCAAGCTCAAGGCACAAAACTGCCAGCGCATTCTGCTGTTACCGTTATATCCGCAATATGCAGCCAGCGCCACCGCAACCGCATTGGATGCTGTGTATGCCGAACTGCAAAAATTCCGCAACATGCCGGCGATACGCTGCGTCAAAAATTTTCATGACTATCCCGCCTATATCAAAGCCAGTGCGCAAAATATACGCGATTACTGGATAGTGCATGGTCGCCCAGACAAACTGGTAATGAGCTTCCATGGTGTACCGCGCTACACACTGGAAAAGGGCGATCCCTACCATTGCGAATGCCTGAAAAGCGGCCGCCTGATTGCCGAAGAACTTGGTTTGAGCAAGGAACAATACATAGTCAGTTTCCAGTCACGCTTCGGCAAAGCAGAATGGATAAAACCCTACACCACGGCCACATTGAAAGAGTTGGGCAAGCAAGGCACCAAGCGTGTCGATGTGGTATGCCCGGGCTTTGTTTCAGACTGCCTGGAAACACTGGAAGAAATCGCCATGGAAGGCAAAGAAGACTTCCAACACGCGGGCGGTGGCGAGTATCATTACATTTCGTGCCTCAATGAGCGGCCGGACTGGATATACACCCTGCGTGATCTTGCACTGAACAATCTGCAGGGTTGGCTCACCCTGCCTGATGCAACACTGCTGGAGCAAAGCCGCTTGCGCGCACTGGCAACAGGCGCAAAAATATAATGACCGTTTTTTCAACCAACACTAAGGAGTTCAAATGATGCGTAATATAATCAAGAAACTGCTATTAGTTCTATTGTTGACAACACCGCTTGCAGCGCTGGCCGCCAATACCGAATTGACCTGGTATGGCCATGCCGCTTTCAAACTCACCACCCCGTCGGGCAAAGTGTTGCTGATAGACCCATGGATCACCAATCCGGCCAATAAAAATGGCAAGGAAGATCTGGCAAAAATCGACAAGGCCGACCTTATTCTGATTTCCCATGGCCACTTTGACCATGTGGGAGACAGTGTGGCGATTGCCAAAGCGACTGGTGCGCAATTGGTTGCCACCTATGACCTCGGTAACTCACTGGTACAGAATGCCGGATTCCCCGCAGCACAGGCCACGATGATGACTGAAGGCAACTTTGGCGGCGAACTGACCCTGCTTGATGGCGAGGTGAAAATAGCATTCATCCCGGCAGTGCATAGTTCAGCCGTGACCGATGCAGAAAAGAAAAACCACGATGGCGGCAACCCGGGCGGTTTCCTCATTTCTGTAAAAAACGGCCCAACCATTTACCATACCGGCGATACAGATGAGTTCTCCGACATGGCACTGATCAAGCAATTTCACAAGGTTGATGTCATGCTGGCATGCATAGGCGGACACTTCACCATGGGACCGGATCGTGCAGCCAGGGCTGTGAAACTGGTAGGCGCAAACACAGTCATTCCGATGCACTTCGGCACTTTCCCGATTCTGAACGGTACACCGCAAGAGCTGGCCAAAGCGCTCAAAGCTGAGGGATCCAAAGCCAAGGTAAAAGCGATGACCATAGGTGAGACTATCAAGCTGTAAAGTATCCGAGGTTACAATATAAAAGAGGCAGGGGTTTCTCCCTGCCTCTTTTTATTTCATACCCTCAAACAAGCACTATTGTTCAAGCAGCTTGCTCACCCGTTTTTATGACCTTGCTCACTGTGGAAAAATGGATATCAGCCGCCTCTGCAATATCCGCCATGGTATAAGCATACTCATGATACGCCCTCTCTACAGCCTGATTTCTCAGACTCTTGTTTTTCCTTACTGCCATCGGAAATAGTGTATGCAAGCCCGGGCGTTTGGCCCGGTTTTTTTCAGACTTGCCACTTACTCCATTCAGCAGGCGTAACTTCATCTTTTTGACGAATGCCGCACCACCCAAAAATATCTGTGCTTTCACTCTGGACAATTGGGACGGCAGTCCTATGCCTGCCTGCACAAACTCGGCATATTTCCGCTGCGAAACGGAAGTGCTTTTACCAAAATGTTGCAATATCCAGCTGGTGGATAGCCAAGCCGGTGCCTGCACCTCACCCGCAGTAGCGCGATAGCTGCTCCAGCGATATCTGCTGATATTTTTAACCGCCTTGAGGCGAACGGGATTGAGCACGATATAACGGCACAGATCAAGCAAAAAGGACTCTCGCTCAACAAGTATTGCCTTGAAGCGCCCCTGGAAAACTGGACCGCCACTAGCGTGCAGAATGTTGAAACGTTGTGTGTAAACGCCGTTGAGCTGACGCATGCCGCGGGATAGATTGGGTTTGGGCGTTTCAATCAACAAATGATAATGATTGTCCATCAACACATATGCATGAACTATCCAGCCCGTACGTGAAACCACCTCTTCCAGCACAGACAAAAATAATTTTCTATCCTCATCATCAACGAATATATCACCACCGTCACCCCCGCGTGTCGTGACATGGTAAATTGCATTGGAAAATTCGAGTCTTACAGGGCGTGCCATATAAAGACTCTAAGCCTCTGCAACTTCACTGTCAATACCCGGTTTTTTGTATATCTACCAAACAAGAAAAACATTATTTGTTAGTTACCGTGACCCCGCCGATTGTCCGCAGCAACAGTTAGTGCTTGTCCTTGAAGCATGCCGCGATATTGCCAAGAACGTTGGCTGTTTCTAGTGGCTTGACCACAAAGCCAGCGGCACCTTTTTTGATTGCATCCTTGACCCGATCCATGCTGTCATCATCCACCACTACTACCGTACCCTTGATCATGTTTTTCATAGTGCATTTCTCGGTATAGGCAATTATTCAAAAACATGTCCCAAACACCCACAACATGCATACCAAAACGATCAAAGCAATTTTTCAAGCAGCAATCTTGCTGCCTGAGAAGCACCATCAGCATTAGGGCGCGGAGGTAAGTCCTGCGACCAAAGCTGTTGCAGCACAAGATCCAGTTCACCCTTGTGCAATACAGCACGATCAACTTCCAGGCAAGCGCCATTCTGTTTGAGCCAACGTACCAAATATGGCTCCTCCGGCCAGTCGCGCCGCGTGACATATAACACCGGTACACCTGCATAGGCTGCTTCGGTAAAGGTGCCATAGCCGGGCTTGGTGATTACCGCATCGCTTGACGCCAACACATCTGCAAAATTCATCTGCAAAGATTCATACGTAATCATATCCACACGCCTCGCTTGCCACGCTTGCGGAACAATCCAGCGTATGCCCGGCAAGTGCGGCCAAGCATTAACTGGCAAACGAAAATCAATTCCGCCCATGGCCACCAGCACAAGCTTTACGCCATCCGGCAAGTGGCAGCTGTCTGCAATATCGCTTCGTCGCATTTGCCCAAGCCGTACTATCGGTTGGATATCTATTGTATTGTGCAAGTCTGGCATATCCATTGCGGGCTGCACTTTCAGAAAACAGTCTGCGCCTTGATAAGCGGCGAGTATTTGCGCATGTATTCGATCACTGGATGCATCTCCGCTGCAATAGTGTCGATAAATATCAGCCCAGTTCAGACAACACATACCCACGGCAGGCACATTGGCTTTGTGCGCTGCAGCCAACGACAAATAGGGCACATTTGCCAGCAAAAGATCGGGTTTCAAAAGTAGGATTTCATGCGCTGCACGTTCAACTTTGTTTTCCCAATCAGTGTGAAACACACGATAGGCCGCAGCACTCTCCGCCACCTGTACATCCACCGCATTAGCCATCTTCATGCCGAAATCGAATGCGACAGGAATATGCGTAAATTCACACTGAAAGCGTGTCAGCAAATATTCATGGGGAGTGCTAGTGCGAATTGTCACACGCAAATCCGGCTTTAACCGCACCAATTCATTGACCACTGCGGAAGTCTGGCTGATGTGCCCGTAGCCGTGCGGGGTGATATCAACCAGAAGATGCGGCTGGTAGCGCATGTAGAGGCAGGCTTAAAGGCTTAAAAAATGCTCGCGATAATGTTTCATTTCTTCGATGGACTCGTATATATCCGCCAGTGCCTCATGTTTGCCATGTTTCTTCACACCTTTGGCCATATCTGGCTTCCAGCGTTTTGCCAGTTCTTTGAGCGTGCTCACATCAAGATTGCGGTAATGAAAATAATCTTCAAGCTTGGGCATCCACCGCGCCATGAAGCGTCTATCCTGGCAAATCGAATTACCGCACATGGGAGAAGTACGAATTGGCACATATTCTTTCAGGAAATCCAGCATTTTCTCTTCAACCTGAGCATCGCTAAATGCAGATGCCTTGACTCGCTCTATCAATCCCGACTTGGCATGAGTGGATTTATTCCAGGCATCCATACCGTCCAAAACGTTGTCAGGTTGGTGCACGACCAAGACCGGCGCTTCAGCCACGGTATTCAAGTCGTTATCGGTAATAACAAACGCCACTTCGATAATACGGTCAGTTTCCGGTAACAGGCCGGTCATTTCCATATCGACCCAGATTAAATAATTCTGATTTTGTGCCATAATTCGCTATGCTTTCAAAACTTTTAAAAGCGTATTGTGTCATAACCGAGTAAAGCCGTGCTACCTGTCAATTTTTAAAAGTAAATATAAATGACTGCATCCCTGTTTGCCACCCTGTTCCTTGCAGCGCTGTTGCTCAGCACTTCGATCAAGATTTGGCTGGCGCAGCGCCAATTGCGCCACGTTTCTGCACACCGCAACAAAGTGCCCGATGCCTTCAGCTCTCAGGTGGATTTGGCTGCGCACCAAAAGGCAGCCGACTACACTTGCGCCAAAACCAGGTTGGGCATCGTATCGGCAATATTCGAAGCATTGTTGCTGCTGGCATTTACATTGGGTGGCGGCCTGCAATTTTTAGCCGACTGGTCTTTTGTCGCTTTCAGCAATCCGCTGATACAAGGAATGGCAATTATTGTATCCGTTGTAATACTGACCTCGATTTTGGAAATCCCTTTCGGCTTGTATAGCACTTTTGTGATTGAGGCACGATTCGGCTTCAATAAAATGACATTCAAACTTTATCTGCTGGATGCCATCAAAGGATTGTTGATCGGCAGCCTGTTGGGACTACCGCTGTTACTGGGTATATTATGGCTGATGCAACGCATGGGTGATAACTGGTGGCTGTATGTATGGACTGTGTGGGTAAGTTTCAGCCTGCTTCTGCTTTTCATCTACCCCTCATTTATCGCGCCAATATTCAATAAATTCAAACCGCTTGAAGATGAATCTCTGAAGGCCCGCATCGAGGCGTTATTGCAAAAATGCGGATTCAAGGCGCAGGGCCTGTTTGTAATGGATGGCTCCAAACGCAGCTCGCACGGCAATGCCTATTTCACCGGCTTCGGCAAAACCAAACGCATCGTATTTTTTGACACGCTCATCTCACGACTCACTGCAAGTGAAATCGATGCTGTACTTGCACATGAGTTGGGACATTTCAAACGCCGTCATGTCATCAAACGCATTGCACTCACCTTCGCCATCAGTCTGGCTTTTCTGTGGCTGCTTGCGCAATTGATGCATGCGGACTGGTTTTTTGCCGGTCTGGGAGTAAATTCAAATACTACCGCTATGGCGCTAATGTTGTTCTTTATGGTACTGCCGGCTTTCACCTTTTTGCTGCAACCCATCGGCTCGGCTTATTCTCGCAAACATGAATTCGAGGCGGATGCCTATGCAGTAAAACAAACTGCAGCCGCTGACCTAATTACCGCTCTGGTGAAGCTATATCAGGATAATGCCTCAACCTTGACACCCGATCCCTTGTATTCAGCATTTTACAGTTCACACCCACCCGCAATGATACGTATTTCCCGCCTTCAATCACTTTAAGGAGTTGATATGAAAAATAGACTTTTAGCTGTGTTTACTTTGTTAACTCTTGCTATATCTGCACAAGCCGCACCTTTTGCCAAAGGAAAAGTCGAAGCTGGTGAAAAATTGATGGAGCAGCATCAATGCAACACTTGCCACATAAGTAAAATGGGCGGCGATGGAAGTGCAATCTATACACGAGCAGATCACAAAGTAAAATCACCTGCCGCGCTGGCTAGCCAAATAAAAGCCTGCTCTACCAATCTTGGACTGATGCTGTTCGAAGATGACGAAGAGAATCTGGGTGCTTACCTTAACAAAAAGTATTACAAGTTCAAATGAGCACCAATAACTACACTGACGGCATGCTGGCACAGCAACAGTGCAAGTCATATTCAAAGAGCGATACCCCATTGAATCCCAACCAAGTCAGCGAGCTTATCAAAATGCTTGATGGTTGGACTCAAAACAGCATGGCCATAGAAAGATCTTTCAAATTTGATAACCATTACCAGGCGATCTCTTTTGTAAACGCTGTGGCATGGATATCTCACCAGCAGGACCATCATCCCGAAATTGCCATTGGTTACAACAAATGCACAGTTGAGTACACCACTCACGCAGTCAATGGCCTTTCAAAAAACGACTTTATCTGCGCAGCCAAAATTGACGCATTGTTAAAAGTTTGAGCAAACTTTTACAAGCTCAAATCGTCGGCGCATTTGGTCGACAGTATCTGGCGGAACTGCCAGATGGGAAAATCATACCCTGTCTTACCCGCGGAAAAAAAAGCGATGTGGCTTGCGGTGATTACGTAGACATCATGCTCACTGGAGACGAGCAAGGCGTAATCGAAACCATCCAGCCGCGCTTATCGTTACTCTACCGTTCCGATGCATACCGTCAAAAACTGATTGCCGCCAACGTCAGCCAAATCATCATCGTAGTTGCAGCGGAACCACCTTTCAGTGACGAATTAGTTGCTCGCTGCCTGATTGCTGCATATAACCAGAAACTGGAAGTTTTGATAGTTTTGAACAAATGCGATTTGCTCGACAAGGCTGCCTATGCGCGGCTGCAACTTGCGCCCTATTCTGCCATCGGCTATCGAATACTTGAACTCACCGCCACCAGAGATGCTGCACCTTTATTGCCATTTCTACATGGGCATACCAGTGTCCTGGTGGGGCAATCAGGCATGGGCAAGTCAACTTTGATCAACAGCCTTATTCCGGATGCGCAGGTTGCCACGCGCGAAATTTCCACCGTGCTTAATTCCGGCAAACATACCACCACTCATGCGCGACTTTACCACGTAAACAAGGATAGCAAACTCATAGACTGTCCAGGCGTGCAAATGTTTGGTCTGCATCATCTGGGGTTTGGCGAGATTGAACAGGGATTTATCGAGTTTGCTCCCTATCTTGGCAAATGCCGTTTTAATGACTGCCACCATACACATGAACCAAAATGTGCATTGCAGCAGGCTGTACATGAGGGGAAAATCGACCCACGCAGGTTCAAGCTGTTTCAGGAGATCAGTGCAGAACTCAGACCGCAAAAATACTGATCGAGCATACGCAGAAATTATTTGAATTGGCTGCAATATTATATGTATACCTCTCAAATACACTACTTCAGCCTCAAGCCTGAACTTTATGCCAAGAACATTTCCACTTTTTTGCTGTCCACCTGCATGGCTTTAGCCGCAACTTGCGTTTATGCAGATGAAAATTCAGCACCAGCCAAAATCAAAGAAGAAAGTAGTGCAGCTGAAACCATCTGGGAGTTTGATCCATATTATTCTGATGTGGAATTGTACGTGCCCTTGACCAGCAGCCCCATCCCCACCATAACATCAGACAACGAATTCGAGATTTATAGAAAACTCATCGAGGGTTCCGCCATACCGCGTTACATGCTGCTTGAAGCCAGTGTTTATCCCATGCCTATACTGGGAACTTACCTGAAAAGTCAAACACCCGAGTTTTACAATGGCTGGGATGTCGGCAATGGCGGCTCCAATATTCTGGAATCTGCCACCGCAGGCTTTCAGGAACCCTGGGCAGTTTCAGCATTCTTTGGAAACATAGCAAAATTGGTGAGGCCCGGCACATCCGATACTGAGCTCAAGGGTAACAATCTGGGCTACAGCGGATATTTGATTAGCGCCGGCAGCAAGCACATCAAGGACAATATGCTGTACAGCGACAACTGGTATGAGCTTGAGTGGAAAATCAAAGGAAAGCGGGACTATCCACATGACAGGCAAACATGGAGTTTTCGCGTGGGCGCAAAATTTAATGACAACCCTGATATTACCAATACAAGTTATCTCAGCATTTATCGCAGCAACCTGAATTCAAAATACTCATTTCTCAACTGGCTAAAGAATACTGATAGTGAATTAAAGATACATTTTTCCCAGCATGACGGACAAATGATTCGCCTGGAAATGATACTCGGCAAGAAATATCCCATCGCCAACAAGAATTACACACCTACTCTTGGCCTGGGGTTTGTGTGGTCCAGTCCCAAGGAGTACAGCGGTGCTATGGCGAGTCGAACTGAAGATTCCATTACATTGGTATTGCGACCCTCAATCGAGTTTTAAAGCAGGATGGCTTGATATAAAATTCATTACGATTTAAACCAAACAGCCAATTAATACTCAACCAATTGAATTAAATAGTATTAATAAATATAATACATATAGATATTGACATGATGCGGTCATGCAAATAACATTCTAACAACCATTAGAATGTTATTTGCATGAAATCAAGCACAGTCAACAAGCTCTCAGCCAAGCTGAATTCTCGCCAGATCAAGGATGTTTTATACGAGCAGGTTGCCCGCATTGGCAAGGCTGCCTCAAGCCCCAAACGCCTGGAGTTGCTTGAATTACTATGCCAGGGTGATATGCATGTTGAACAGTTGGCCACTGAAGCGCAGATCAGCATAAAACTTGCCAGCGCTCATTTGAGCGTGTTGAAATCTTCCAGTCTGGTAAACACACGACGAGAAGGCAAAAATATTTATTACAGCCTGGCCGCAACCGATGTAGCCAATTTCTGGGTGGTCATACGTTCACTGGCAGAAGAACGCCTGCTGGATTTGCAAGCAGCACTGGGAAACCTTGTGACGGGCTCAGGTGAGTTTGCCTCTAAGAATAGATACGAATTATTGCAGGAAGCTGCCAGTGGCGAAATTGTAATGATTGATGTACGGCCGGAATCTGAATTTGCCGCAGCACACCTTCCTTTTGCCCGCTCTATTCCACTTGCGGAACTGAAAAAACGCCTGACTGAACTACCGAGTGACAAAGATATCGTCGCATATTGTCGCGGTCCATTCTGTCTGTTTGCCAC
>JBBQYH010000046.1:0-14219 GCA_038208855.1 Burkholderiales bacterium | reverse complement strand
CCCCGGTTTCGGATGGTGATACAACGTGGATTGGCGTCATCGATGATGCGGGACGTGCAGTGAGCATGATCCAGAGTATTTATTTTGAATTTGGCAGCGGCGTGGTGCTGCCTGAAACGGGTATCTGGTGGCAAAACAGAGGCTGCTCATTTGATCTTGAACCGGGTCGCTTGCGCAGCCTGGAACCCGGCCGCAAACCTTTTCATACGCTTAATCCCGCGATGGCCAGGCTGGATGATGGCCGTTTGCTGGTTTATGGCACGATGGGCGGTGAAGGCCAACCGCAAACTCAAGCGGCAGTATTTTCCCGCTATGTGTGGGGTGGTCATAACATCCGCTCTGCCGTGGCCGCGCCGCGCTGGTTACTGGGTCGTACCTGGGCCGAGCAAAGCACGACACTGAAGCTGGAATCACGTTACTCGCCTGAGATTATTCAAACTCTGCGCAACCTGGGTCACCCTGTGGAAATGGTGGCAGATTTTGATGAACGCATGGGCCATGCAGGTGCTCTGGTGTTGCATCCGCAAGGCTGGATCGAAGGGGGAGAAGATCCCCGTAGCGACGGGAGTGTGGCTGCATGGTGAAGAAACTTATGAGATTCGGCAAAAGAAATTTAACATGAAATTCAAATTCGACTGGTTTCTCAAGGGCATGCTGATTGCTGTAGCCTTGGCCTTTTTATGGCCAGAGCCCGGTGCCCGCGGCGGTTTCCTGCATCCTGAGATGCTCAATAAAATTGGCATTGCACTGATCTTCTTTTTAAACGGACTGGGACTGAGTCTCCTGGCACTGCGGGACGGTGTATTGCGCTGGCAGGTGCATTTGTTGATCCAGGCCAGCACGTTTCTGGTTTTTCCACTGCTCGGATGGGGGTTGATCAAGCTTACCGGCGGATGGATGTCGGCGGATTTGCAAACCGGTTTTTTCTATCTCTGCGCCCTTCCGTCCACGGTTTCTTCCTCCGTTGCACTGACAGCCGCCGCCCGTGGAAATGTCCCTGTAGCGTTATTCAACGCAACACTCTCCAGCCTCATCGGTGTGATACTGACCCCGTTGTGGATGGCCTGGATTATGGGGCGTAGCGGAGCTGATTTCAACGCTGAAGCGGTGATGCTGGACCTGCTCTTGTGGGTGGTTATGCCACTTATGCTCGGCCAGGCAGCCCGTCCTTTGCTTAAGGTTTGGGCTGGCCGCAATAAAAGTCATATTCAGCTGGTGGATCGCCTGATTATTCTGCCTCTGGTTTACACCTCCTTCAGCGACTCCGTTCAGCAGGGTGTGTGGTCCAACTACGCACCCTGCGTGCTGGTGGAAACCATTATCGGTGTCTGTTTATTATTTTTCGTGGTGTTATTGCTGACGCGGATGTTATCCGGCTTGCTCGGACTCAGCATCGAAGATCGTATCGCTGCCGTGTTTTGCGGTTCAAAAAAAACCTTGGCTTCCGGGATACCCATGGCATACCTCATATTTGGCGCGAATCCGGCGCTGGGCTTGATTCTCTTGCCCATCATGATCTATCACCCTTTGCAACTCGCCGTAGGAGGTATTCTGGCCCAGCACTGGGCTAATCGTGAAGGTGACAAAAAATAGAATTCTTTTACCTTTATTAACCAGTCAGCATGCAACATAAGACGAATTACATTTTGAACAGCCTAAGGATGCGCTGATTTAGCCGGCTTTCCCTGAGCACTTGATAAACTGGAGCAATCTATTCTGATGAAAACAGAAGGGAGTCTGCAACGGATTAACCCTGGAGAGAAAATAAAATATAAAACTGCGCCCGAACTAATTAAATAAAATTTCAGGGCATTTCGTAGCCGAAGCTGTGCATCACTGCCTTGGCCTTTTCATGCTGCATAAAAGCCAGCAAGGCCTTGGCTGCTGCCGGGTCTTTGGCGTTTTTCAGTAGCACTGCACTCTGGCGGATGGGGTTATGCAGTTCGGATGGTACCAGCCACCAGGAACCCTTGCTCACCTTGCCGTCATGCATCACCTGCCCTAGCGCGATAAATGCCATGTCTACATTCTCGCTTGCCGCAAGTTGATATGCTTCAGTCACGCTGTCGACCTTTTTCAATTTTCTCTGCAATGAGTTCCACATCTTCAATTTTTCCATGGTCTCTTTTGCTGCCACACCGTAGGGAGAGTAAATGTAATTGGCAAAGGCCAATTTGTTGAAATTGCCATTGTTGAGCACCGCGCCTTTGGCGTCGACAAGCTCGGGCTGCACGCTCCACAACACCAACCGCCCCGTGGCATAAATCATGCGCGAACCTGTGACCGCCAAGCCATCTTGCAGCAGGAGCCTGGGCATCTCTTCGTCGGCAGACAGAAATACATCGAATGGAGCACCACCCTTGATCTGCGCATACAGCTTGCCGCTGGCACCCAGGGTCAGTTGCACTTTGTGGCCGCTTTCTTTCTGGAACAGGGCGACAATACGCTGCATGGGCGCAGCGAATTCCGCTGCCACGGCAACGCTGACTTCACCTGCCTGTACCGGCGAACTTGGCAGCCAGCACAAAAACAGGAAAGCGATGGCGTGATTTCGATATGACATTTGCATTGTAAACTCCTGACTTGAATGTATGGCATGATAACAAGATGAACCTCTAAAAGCTAAACAGAGTAGTCGCATCTCCACATTGCCATTGCGCAAAGTCGGTTCACATTTTAAAGTTGCTCGGGTAACATGAAAACCAAAGGAGCATTCATGTTTATCAGCGTATTGGATTTGTTGAAAATCGGCATAGGACCTTCCAGTTCACACACCATGGGCCCGATGCTGGCCGCGCGGGAATTTATCGGCTGTGTCGAAAAACATTTATCAACACAGCTGCATATCCCCAATAGTCATATCCGTTGCACCCTCAGGGGTTCGTTGGCATTTACCGGCAAGGGCCACAATAGCGATCGCGCAATCACCCTGGGGCTGCATGGCTACAGTGCAGCGGGCTTGGCGGGTGAAAATGTAGAGAGTTTGCTTGAGCGCATCAGCGATATGAGCTGCGTTAACGTGGATGGTCAGTTTTCCATTTTGTTCGACCCAGAACGGCATATTATTTTCGACCGCGGCGCTCCGCTTCCACAGCACCCCAACGGCATGATTTTTGATTTGCTAAGTCCTGCCGATGATGTATTGCTTAGTGCAACTTATTTTTCCATTGGCGGCGGTTTCATCAGTACGCTGGCAGAAATTTCGCAACTGGTGGCACCGCTCAAAATGGAATCTGCCCTTGCCTGCCCCTATCCTTTCGATTCTGCCCGCAGCATGTTGAAGATGGCGCAGGAAAACTCGCTTTCCATTGCGCAGATGAAGCGCAAAAACGAACTTGCTTACCGCACCGAAGTGGAACTGGACCAGGGACTGGACACGCTGTGGAGCGCCATGCAAAGCTGTATGCAACAAGGCTTGCTGGGTGAGGGCATACTGCCCGGCGGGCTGAAAATACCGCGTCGTGCAAAAAATCTGCATGAACAACTGCAGCACGATCCGGCCAGCGCGAATGTCAACGATTGGTTGTGCGCTTATGCCATGGCCGTGAATGAAGAAAATGCCGCCGGGCACATGGTAGTCACCGCGCCCACCAACGGCGCTGCCGGTGTCATTCCAGCGGTGCTATACCAGCTCGTCACGCATGAAAAAGGCACGGCTGAACAGGTGCGCGAATTTCTGCTTACCGCCAGCGCAATTGGCGGCCTGATCAAACACCGCAGCTCCATTTCCGGTGCAGAAGTGGGTTGCCAGGGTGAAGTCGGCTCTGCTGCCGCGATGGCGGCGGCCGGTCTATGTGCCGTGCGCGGGGGGACACCCAAACAAGTTGAAAATGCTGCGGAGATCGCCCTGGAGCACCACCTCGGCATGACCTGTGACCCGGTGAATGGCTTGGTGCAAGTGCCCTGTATAGAGCGCAACGGATTTGGTGCGATCAAGGCGCATACCGCTGCATCGCTGGCCATGCGCGGCAGCGGTATGCACTTCATGCCGCTGGATGGCTGTATCGCCGCGATGAAACAAACCGGGCTGGAAATGTCGCACAAATTCAAGGAAACGTCGCTGGGTGGGCTGGCTTCAAGTATTACGGAATGTTGATGCCCAAAACATCTTTAATTTCAGCACCACAGCGCATCAAAACCAAATTTCCGGATAGCGTCTGGATGCCGGAATATTATTGACCAACAAGGCCACCAGCAATAGGATCAACGGGCCCAGTGTGGCGGGCATCAGCACATACCAGAAACCCAGCTTGTGTATCGTTGGAGAGCCGATTACCGCGATCAGTGCGGTTGCACCGCCGGGCGGGTGCAGCGTTCTGGTAATGTGCATCAACGCAATGGCGGTAGCCACTGCCGTCGCTTCCGCGAACCACGGAAACTGGTGAAACAATTTCCAGCAAACAACACCGGCAATCGCGGAGACAAAGTGGCCGCCCACCAGATTGCGCGGTTGTGCCAACGGGCTGCGCACGGCACCATAGGCAAGTACGGCACTGGCACCAAAGGAGCCTATCATCAAGGTCAGATCAAGACCTACAAAAATTAATTTGTTTAACCAGGCTACCGTGGTGATGCCCAAAAATGCGCCAATCCAGGACCAGATCACTTCGGAATTATTGACCCGTGGCGGGCTGCCGCGCGTAGTGCCGCGCATCTTGCGAAAATATTCAGGGAGCCTCAAAGCAGATTTTCCATATGACATGCACTCAAAATATCCTTGCGCAACAACAAGCCGAGCAAACGGCCTTCGCTATCCACAACGGGCAGGCTGCGACCCGCATGCTGGTGGAATGCAGCAATGATTTCCATAAATCCCGCTCTCTGATCTATTGTTATTGCTGGCGTAGTCATGGCTTGGCTTACGGGCGTCTCATGGCATTTATGTTTGAACTCGAAGGCTTGGTCCAGCAAGCTGAGCAGTAGTTCAAGAAAGCTCGATACATTGAGCCGGCGCAAATAGTCGTTTTCGGTAAGTATGCCCATCACGCAGCCTTTTGCATCCACCACAGGCAACGCCTTGTAACTTGAACGCACCAGTGCTTTGGCAGCTTCATCCAGCATTATGTCCGGGGTTAACGCCACGATACCGGTGCGCATCAGTTTGTCGGCCCTGAGATTACCGAACTGACGCCCCAGGGCATGGCGGTGGGCCAGGTGATAAATTATGCGAAAATCTTCGGTTGAGATGTCGAGGTAGCCTGGAATATGCTGCATCGCGTCCAGGATATCCTCATCGGTCAACTCCAATTCGGTCACTTCATCGAAGGTACTTTCCGGAGCTGGTGCTTCAAACTTGGATTTACTCATGGCTAGACACAAACCGAAATAATTGATGGGAATTAATTACAGCAGCAACTTGGTACTTGCACAACAATTTGGCCGCGAAATATAACACGGCTTTATTAATATCACAATGTGATATTAATGGAATTCAGCTTTCACTTCATAATTTTTATTATTCACCCATTAAAAAATGTCCTGTATGCCAATGCAATTCAAATAGCGCTTCGTATTTTTAATTTCCAGCTGATCAAATGCATATTTGAGCAACAGCGAAATACATCATCTTGTGATATATTTCGCGCGGAAATTCCCCCCGTGACCATCAAAGTCCTACTTGATAGCTAACCACTCTAAATTGTCGCCCACGCTTCTGGCCTCAACTTTCGTTGTCAAACAGGATGGGGGCATTGACCATGTAACGTCAGAAGATGGGCTTGCAGTATTGAATCCATAACAATTTGCAACTCACCACCGTGCATTCGTGGCGAGGATAACTCATGCATGAACGAGAATTTTTAACCGGCTTTTAAAGGCAGCCAATGAAAATGAATAAGCGAAAGAAACTTGGTCACACACATGCAGCGTTGCCCATTTCACCAACGTTGGATTCAACGCTCTCAGGTGTCGAAATGGCTAATCGAACTCAACTGCTGGATCGTAGAGCAGTCTGGATCAGTACTTTAGCCATCGGCCTTGGTATCGTATCGGCGCTTGTGGCTTATGTGCTTACTTCATTGATTGGTCTGATCACCAATGTCGCATTTTATGGCCGCATCAGCTCAGCGTTTGTTAGTCCTGCCAATAATCATCTCGGGCTTTGGGTCATTGCGATTCCGGCTATTGGCGGGCTGATTGTCGGCATCATGGCGAAATGCGGCTCGAAGGCAATTCGTGGGCATGGCATTCCGGAAGCGATGGAGCAAATTCTTAGAAATGAGAGTCGTATCCCTGCGCGCATTACCTGGTTAAAGCCGGTTTCTTCCGCCATCGTCATCGGAACCGGCGGCCCGTTCGGTGCAGAAGGGCCAATTATTGCAACGGGCGGGGCCTTGGGTTCTCTGCTAGGCCAACTGATCCATGTCACGGCGGATGAGCGCAAAACTTTGCTGGCTGCAGGTGCCGCAGCCGGCATGGCGGCAATCTTTGCTGCGCCTGTTTCAGCCGTCCTGCTTGCCATTGAGCTGTTGCTGTTTGAACGACGGGCACGCTCACTTATCCCGGCAGCCTTTGCTGCCGCAAGCGCAACAAGTATTCGCTACAGCCTTGAAGGCAGTGACGCATTTTTTGCCATGTCGGCCATTGCGGCCCCGGGAATCTCAGCATTACTAATATATACCTTGCTGGGCGCATTGCTTGGCGTCATCGGTGTTGGAGTTACCAAGCTGGTCTATGGCATCGAAGATGCATTTGAAAAACTTGCTATCCATTGGATGTGGTGGCCAGCAATGGGTGGCCTGGTTGTTGGGGTTGTGGGTTACGTAAATCCGCAAACCCTCGGTGTGGGGTACGACAATATCGCTGCAATTCTCAATGGTCAACTCGCACTCAATACCTTGATTACATTGTGCATATTTAAACTTATCTCTTGGTCAATCGCATTGGGTAGCGGCACTTCAGGCGGCACTCTCGCACCCTTATTCACCGTTGGGGGTGCTTTGGGCGGTCTTGCGGGCATGCTGCTCTCCGCTTGGTTTCCATGGCTTGGATTGGATCCACGCATCGCTGCACTCGTGGGGATGGCAGCATTATTTGCAGGTGCCTCCCGTGCGTTTCTGGCATCGGTTGTGTTTGCTTTTGAAACAACATTGCAACCGCATGGTCTGTTGCCGCTGCTTGCCGGGTGTGCAGCGGCATATCTGGTTTCGGGTTTATTGATGCGCCATACCATCATGACTGAAAAAATCGTCCGGCGCGGCGTGCGGGTGCCATCGGATTACACTGCCGATTACCTGGATCAGGTCTCCGTTGGTGCGATCTGCAGCCGAGATGTCGTTTCACTCAATAACACTGATCTTGTCTCAGAAATCAGAAAGTGGATCAGTGATGAAGGCAAGCAATCACAACATCAGGGGTTTCCGGTTGTTAAATCTGGTGTCTTGATAGGCGTGGTAACACGCAAAGATTTATTAAAGCCAAACTTGCCGCTTGATGCATGCATTGAATCTTTAGTTCAGCGCTCACCCTTGGTCGTTCAGGAAAGTCATTCCGCAAGAGAGGCCGCAGATCACATGGTGGAAACCAATGTCGGGCGTTTGATTGTAGTAGCCGATGAGAATTTTACGCAGATGATCGGCATCGTGACACGTGGCGATCTACTTGCGGCGCACACGCAAAGATTAAAAGAAGCACGCAAAGTTGAACGACATCTATCCACTCCGTTTAATGTCAAGACATAAGGATGATATTGATATGAAGGCAATCATCCTGATCACTGTACAATTCGCTCCGGGTGACATTTTTCAAAGTGGACATTCCGACTTAACCAGGAGATTCTCATGCGTTTTTTCTTGACCGGCATGGCCCGTCCCAAACAGGTTGCACAACATTTGACTGCAATGTTCCCCGCGACCAAACTTACAACCAGCCAGGAATGGACCGCCAAACTGTATGGCTACAGGGATTGGCATGAGATGGCCGAGATCACCAAAAGTGGAAAAAATCCGCCCAGCAAGCTGGATGAATATCTCACCGTGGAAGAACAGGCTGCCCGCCGCCTTGAGCAGGAGGAAAAAATCTTTCAGGTATTAAAGCTTGCAAAAGAAGACACCGTACGTGTTGCCTTGGTGCGCCGCATCCTGACTTCCAAGACAGCGGTAAAGCTGCCTGTCAAAAACGCTCCATCCAAAAGCAAATAACAGCCAGGTGGAAACGGCAATGCAAGCAAATGTCAGCCCAAGCATACTGAATTATTTTTTCAACAAATCACGTATCTCGCGCAGCAATACTTCCTGTGCCGGTGTTTCTGCCTGTACGGCAACAGCTACGGCTTCCTTTTTATTCAGCGAGTTGACGCCCTTTACGACGATAAATATAACTGCCGCAACAATGGTAAAGTCTACAACCGTTTGCACAAATTTACCGTAGGTGATCAAGACTTCCGGCGAACTCGCTGTGGCTGCCTGCAGGGTAAAAGCCAGTTTTGAGAAATCGACACCGCCTACCATAACACCGATAGGCGGCATCACGACGTCGACAACAAGGGAAGAAACAATTTTGCCGAAGGATGCTCCGATTATTACGCCTACGGCCATGTCTACCACATTGCCTTTCATGGCGAACTCTTTGAATTCTTGCATCATGCCCATGATCCTCTCCCTTAATTAAACATCAATGAAAAATTATATTCCAAAACTGAAATGACATCTTCAGTACAGCAAATAACAGCGATGCTAAAAGCGCGACAAAAGTTAAGTAGTGAGAAATACTAACAAAGGCTGTGACCTATTGGACGACAACCTGAAAAGGTATGTGCGTTGGCGCACAGTTGATGGATGGTTGATGCGTTAAGGTGATGGCATGATGACAAATGCAATGCAGCGTCATGTGAAATTATTTCTTATTTATCCGCACTATCCATAAGAGAGGGAATTAAATCATGTCAAATACCAAAGATAGCAAGAAGGACAGCAAGCAGTTATTTGTAGAAAAAAGACCCGAGGGTGATTTTGCAGTGAGAAAAGCAAATTCGGAAAGAGCCAGCGATGTATTACCTACACAGGCTGAAGCAATAGCCCGTGCCAAGGAATTGAATCCTGGCGCATCACCGCTGGTTGAGCGTGTACGCAATACTGAAGGCGGAAAACCGGATCAGTGGCGCAAGGCTTAGGCTTAAGTAACCTGACATAGTCTTGCTGGCGCAATGCTGCGGATTGATGACTGGTTGATGAAAATATCTTGTATCCCCAGTTTTCCATCACAGGTGACATGGTGATACTTCTTGTTTATTGGTAACGTTTATCACTAGCAATATTATCGAATTTATTCACCCTGCACTGTCACCACTACACGGCGACTCCCGCCCTGATTTCGATGTTCGCACAAGTATATTCCCTGCCAGGTTCCCAAGTGTAGCTGGCCATTGGCGATGGGGATATTGAGGCCGCTACCGAGTATGCTGGCTTTCAGATGCGCGGGCAGGTCGTCCGGGCCCTCGTCCTTGTGTTGATAATAAGACTGATTTTCCGGCACGGCATGAGCAAAGTAACTTTCAAAATCCTCGCGCACGCCAGGGTCTGCATTTTCGTTGATGGTCAGTGAAGCGGAAGTATGCAGGATAAAAATGTTCATCAAGCCGATTTTTATATCGTGCAGCTCGGGAATTTCTCGCAACAGCTCTGCTGTTATCAGATGAAAGCCGCGACTTCTCGGTTTAAGGCTGATCTCTTTTTGTATCCACATATCGGTATCAACTTAACTGTTGTGACGTGCACAGGCATTTTGGTCAAATTTTACCTGTGGCATTAAAACTGCGGGAAACTATATTTTGCCTGCCATCTATTCCTGCAGGCATTGCTTCTTTATACTGCAAACGTGAATGACGAAAACGTAACCAATACGCTCCAATCCCGTCCCGTATGGCGGGATTTATTCAAGACGACCGAAGGAGTCATCTTGTTACTGGGTGTTTTCCTTGCGTTTGCCGGGCTTGTTGCGATGGGACTGGAGGCCTATTGGTCATTTTCAACTTCGCGCATTATCGGTGCCATGGCTATCAGCAACGTTGTGTTTGGTCTGCCGGTTTCCATTTCGATAGGCTATGCAAGCGGTCACGGACATGCACTCGTGATTTCGGTGAACATGTGGGTGGAGACGGTATTTGTTTTGTTGTTTTATCCACTGTTCGTGTTGAGTCTGCGCAAGCTGGTGGTGTTTCCCAAACTGGCGAGCATTCTTTCGCGTACCCATGCTGCTGCCCAACGCCACCATGAAAAAGTCCGCCGTTATGGAATTTTCGGACTCTTCATGTTTGTGTGGCTGCCCTTCTGGATGACAGGCCCTGTAGTCGGTAGCGCCATCGGTTACCTGCTTGGCTTTCCTGCATGGCTCACAATATTAGTCGTACTCATCAGCGCCTACCTTGCAATAGGCGCCTGGGCTTATCTGCTGTTCGACCTGTATACCAGTGCCACTGTCATTGGCGCCTGGGCTCCCGCACTCATCATTGGCATTGTCATCCTGATCATCATCGCCGCGTATATCCTCAGACGTCGCAAGGAAAGACTGCCTTAAAAAGAAAATTATTTTTTTGCAAACAAGTCCACACGTATAGGCATATGGAAGACTGCGCCATCCGCAGTCATATGCTTGTTGAATGCAGTGCGGACTTTTTCCATCAACTCGTCCGAGAGATTATGCCTAGTATGGGTAACACCTATTACCTGTTGCTCAAACTGCGCGCAGCTTTCAAAACGCATTGGTTGCAGGAAAAATGTCTGCGACACCAGTGCAAATTTTCCCGTTGCAATTGCCCGCTGCTCGGCGGCAAACGCAGCATCGCGCACCGCTTTTTCATCATGAAAAAGCTTGATGATGTCATTGAAGTCACCCGCGTAGACCGGCTCCGAGATATAGGCTACGCCACCCGGTTTGAGCACGCGCCGGATTTCAGCAAACGCGCCATCCATGTGTTCGCCTGGTACGTGATGCAGGGACTTGAACATCAGCACAATATCGAATTGCGCATCCGGCGCCGGTATTTTTTCCGCGCCGCCATGCGCAAAGCGCACATTGGGCATATCGCTGATGGTCAGATTCTGCGCAAGCTGTATTTCATCCACTTCAAGCGCCAGTACCGTGACAGCCTGCTTGGCGACGACGCGGGTTTTTTCCGCTTTGCCGCAGCCCAATTCCAGTATTGCCGCATTTTTAAGTTTCAGCAATTGATCTAGTATTTCGCCTTCGTTTACGAGTAAACCAGCTGACGTAGCTGCGATTTTCATGTCCGTCATATTCACCTTTATATCTGCTTTTTACAAAAACATACGCTTGCATAGTTTACTATTTGCGCTGCAGCACTGTAACGAATAGTGCTTAGCACTGCATCTGCCATCGATTTTCCTTCGACAGCATTTATGCCTCAACAAGCCAAATATCGTTTAAACTATACATGTGTTTTAAAAAACGCAAATCATAACCGGTGCGACACAGTGCATTGATTTTAAAACGGAAGGCCCTCATAAAGTCTTTCCAGAAACTAGGAGTTTTTCATGGTAGAAGTATTGCTTATCGTTCTTATCGTTATCTTGATCCTCAAAATTCGCTAAATCACCACCCTCTTGCCTGATCTGACCAGCTGTCCGGCAAGAGCCCAATTCAAGTTTTTGCGTTTACCCGCTTAAGCCCAACATCCGAAGTGAGCTTCCTTCGCAGCAGTTATGCTGTTTCCGTCCAGATTGA
Organism: Burkholderiales bacterium; assembly: GCA_038208855.1. Taxonomy (GTDB): domain Bacteria; phylum Pseudomonadota; class Gammaproteobacteria; order Burkholderiales; family Gallionellaceae; genus 39-52-133. The sequence continues at coordinate 2,540 of JBBQYH010000046.1, read as the reverse complement.
TACTGTGTGCGTTGCCGTACAGATTTGTGCGCCAAATTAAAACACAATGTATATCTGGCTCTGAAAAGGGAATTGATTTTAAACTGTGGATTGTTAGCAACCCATATTACAAGGAGGCAATCATGATTGAACTTTTATTAGTAGTTATTCTCGTTATCGTGCTTCTCAGAATTATTTAATTCGCAGGCTTGCTTGCAATAGGGGAAATCCTGTTTTGCGGGTATGTCTGATCGTTAGTGTTTTGACCACAGCTGCATTCTTTGCACCAAATCATCCTATCAACACGCACAAAACAGCAGACCGAGTATAACGTTTCTGTCATACTTAAAAATTCATCACACATAGAGCGATAATTTATGCAGCTCGACATTCAAAATCTTGCAAAGCTCTATGATCAAAAAAGAGGTCTCTCGCCCGTCAGCTTTCAAGTGGCCAAAGGCGAACTGATCGCCATCGTCGGCCACAATGGTGCCGGCAAATCAACAATGCTGAAAATGCTCGCCAACTGGATACTGCCGGACAGCGGCGAGGTCAAAGTTGACGGCATAGACCTGAGAAACAGATCGGAAGTCGTCAGGAAAGTGGGCTTTATTCCGGAAACGCCCAATCTTTTTGATTTCTTCTCGGTTGAATACAATCTCAAGCTTTTTGCCTTGCTGTCGCAAGCATCTTTGCAGCGAGTAGAGGAAATACTCAATGAATTCAACCTGTTAAAATTCAGAAAAAGTAAAGTACAGTCGCTATCCAAAGGCCTCAAGCAAAGGGTAAACATCGGGCGCGCGCTGCTGGCCAATCCCCCGTTGCTGCTGTTGGACGAGCCTACTTCGGGGCTGGATTTCGAGATGACACGTGAGATCTACCGCCTGATGGCGACTATGCATGCAGCCGGAAAAACCATTCTCTTCACTTCACACAGACCGGAAGAAATCAAAAACCTGGCGACGCGCATCATGGTGCTGCACCAGGGCAGTTTGATCTTCGACGGCTCGCCGCAGGACTATTTTAAATCCGACATCCATGAAAAGCTGTACGCCTTATGATCAAAAATATTCTGCTACTCGTCATCAACGATTTGGCAATCGCCTTCAAAAACAAGACTTTTTTTCTGGTTCTTTTTATCCCGCTGTTTGTTTTCATATCGTTGAATTTGATAGACGGTAGCGGCGCAGAAGCGGGCAAAGTCAAAATCGGCATGTTACAGGATGAGAGCTATGCGCCGCAGATCAAGCGCAGCGTCAGGGCAGCCGAAAATATCATGGACACTACCTGGGTCAAGGATGATGCAGAAGGCATACGACTACTGAAGGATCACAAGATAGACGGCTTTTTAACGAAAAACGAGCAGGCACCCGGCAGTCTTGAACTGCTGGTTTTAAAAAAAGAATCGTTGCATACCATAGCCATCGTACAAAGTTTCGCCGCACTGCAGAAAGTCGCCGAAGGAAACAGAACAGATTGGATCAGCGATATCAAAGCTCTGCACAAAGGCGGCATACAACAGCAGACTTTTCCGACCTGGATACTGATGCTGGTGCTGCTGGTTGGCTTTATTATTTTGCCGGCGCAGGTTGCCGAGGAGAAAGAAAAGAAACTGCTTATCGGCCTGCTGCAGACACCCATACACGAGGTGCAATGGTTGATAGCCAAGCTGATACTGGGCATGATCCTGATCTTTTCGGCGCTACTGCTGCTGCATCTGCTAAGCAATTTTGAACCACCACATATATTTGATTATATTGGATTTATTTTCGTTGGCAGTTTCTGTTTCAGCGCCTACGGAATATTCCTGGGCTTTCTCTGCCGCAATCAGGCTACCGCCAGGACGCTGGGCGTAATCTTTTATTTACCGCACCTCCTGCCTTCAGCCATGGCCGATGTGTCGCAGAAGCTAACGGCTGTTGCACCCTTTCTGCCTTCATTTCAACTGTATGAGCCGCTGCAATCCATCTTGTTTGAAGATGGCAGGCTGGCGAACATGACTTTTGACTGGATCTATTTATTCCTGCTGGGATCGCTGATGTTTTATCTTTCCTACTGGCTGATGAAAAAACGCTGGTTGATGTAACCAACCGGACGGCGTTGAACATCACAGGCTTGCACGTAATTCCGCGGTGATTTCATAAGAGCGCAAGCGCGCTGCATGATCGTGGATTTGCGAGGTGATCATCAATTCGTCCGCGCCTGTTTGCGCAATGAAGGCAAGCAAAGCACGCTGCACAGTTTCAGGCGAGCCGATTGCCGCACAGGAAAGCACTTGGTCGAGCATTGCCCGTTCATGTGGGGCAATGCTCTGCAGGTACCCCGCCACAGGCGGCTGCAGTTTTCCGGGATGACCGCTGCGCAGGTTGACGAAAGCCTGCTGCATGGAAGTGGCGTGAAACTGCGCCTCATCTTCCTGCTCTGCCGCAAACACGTTGTAGCCCAGCATCACATAAGGTTGTTGCAACTGCGCGGACGGTTTAAAAGTTTCGCGATACAGCTTGATCGCCTGCATCATTTGTGCCGGCGCAAAATGCGAGGCAAAAGCATAGGGCAGGCCC
>JBBQYH010000045.1:0-14345 GCA_038208855.1 Burkholderiales bacterium | reverse complement strand
TGAACAAGATCAGCAAACAGATAGGTATTGTTTTCGTTTACACCTGGTGCCAGATTTCCTGCATTGCAAATTATCGACGAGGCGAACATATTTTTTCCGGGTGACAAATCGCAGGCTGTGCCGGTCACATTGCTCAGCCCGTATGCACCCGGATTGACGTATTGACTATAGCTTTGCGTATAGGCATCGACATATAGCACCTTGGCGTTGCTGCCAATGGCGTAATTGAGCTGGTAGTTGAACGTGTTGACCATGATGTCCACCAGTCCCCTGGTTGATGCATCAAAATTGGCAGCCATGGGGGTGATGGCGATATCTGGTATATTCAAAACCACCACATAGCGGGCACCCTTGGCGATTATTTTGCTATTGATAGCATTGCTCAATTCGACTGCTGCCTGGCCGACTGAGGCAATCGCGGTGGTCGGGTCAGTAGCGCCTGCCTGCAACAATCCCAGTTGGAAAAATACATCGTTGGCACCGGCCATCACGAAAACGATATCTTCATCGTCAAAGCGGTTGCCATTCGCGTCCAGATAGTTTTGTATCTGCTGCACTACAGGAACAGTCAAAAATCCCAAATCAGCATTTGCACCGCCGGTCAATTTATTACCGATTCCAACGGGACTGCTTACTCGTGCACCACCTTGAGCGTAACCGTTGCAACCCGCATGGTTTAGCGGCGGCATCACACTCAATCCATAAGCAGGGTTGCCATCCAACCCGGTTTGAGCGGGGCAAGGCGCGGGCAAGCCGAATTCAGCCGCCATTAATTCTGTCCAGTTTCTTGGGCCCGCTCCGTTTATTGTAAACTTGCCGCCACCTATGGCTGCTATCGTGCCTACCGCATAGGTTCCCACATCACTGAGGCTGTCGCCAAATGAGACCTGGGTGTTAAATTGAATTTTTCCTTTCTGCTCATGATGTCCAGATTCGGTAATATTGCGCGGTGAACTTGTCTGGTCTGCAATAGCACTGCCAGCGCAGGTCAACAACAGTGTTGAAAACAGCAAACTTGTTACGTATCTCAGTTTGGTTGGTCGCATTGCATTTCTCCTGTATGGATTCATGTAGGGTCAACAATTAATATTTGAATGCAGTGCGCATAATATCCTGCGGTTAAATCCGCAAGCTTAGAACATACGCAACTGTAGAGTTTTCACAACATTTGAAATTATAGGATTGACTTTGCCAGTGGACGCGGAAAATCCGGATTTCTTCGGCAAATGAGCAAGCCGGGTACATAATGCAGTGGTTTTATTATTTGTTGTCGAGTTCGTGGCTGTCAGACAGCAGATTTTTTTCTATGTATATATCTACCCCACAGACTGGTGTAATGGATGCTGCCGGAATGTCCTTACCGCTACGCCAGTCGATAACTGCCTGTTGCTTGGCTGCTCCGCTTACCAGAAACATCAACTGCCTGGTCTGGCTTAATCTATGCGCTGAAAGTGTTATCCGTTGTGGCGGCGGTTTTGGCGCATCATGTATGGCAAGGATGGCAGGGGCATCCGTTTGCGTGCCCCAGTCATGCATGGGAAACAGACTGGCAGTGTGTCCGTCTTCGCCCAGTCCAAGAATGACCAGGTCAAACAATGCAACACCTTGCAATAATTTTGCATAGGTAGTGCTGGCAATTTTCAAACCCAGCTCGGCGGGTATGTTGTGTATCTGACTGGCGGGGATGTCGGCATGCTGCAGCCAGGCTTGCGCCGCCATTTGACTGTTTCTTTCAGGATGATCCTGGGGCAAGCAGCGTTCATCGCCAAAGTAGAAGTGCCATAGACTCCAATCGGTTTCGATGGACTGTAATAATTCATATACATGACGGGGCGTGTTGCCGCCGGCCAAAACGATATGAAAGGCATTTCTCTCGCGCAGCGCAGATATGGCGGCTTCGTGGATTATATCTGCGGCCGCCTGTTCCAGCGATGCATTGCTGGGGTAAGGATGCCAGCGGCATTGTTGGCACAAGCTTGTTGAAGGGCGTATTATCGAACTCATGTTTTTCTCATCCAGCTGGCAGGGATTATGCTTGGATTTTACGACTGTATGAATTTGCTTGCGCAGTTTATTTTCTGTTTTAACTTTTAGAAAGAATGCATATGAAACTGGCGATGATAGGACTTGGCAAAATGGGCGGCAATATGGTGCGTCGTTTGCGCCGTGGCGGTATTGAAGTGGTTGGCTTTGACCGTGCTGCCGATGTGGTGGCACAGTTAGCCAAAGAGGATGGCATGATTGCTGCTTCTTCAGTTGATGACGCTGTAGCAAAGTTGGCATCACCCCGTATAGTCTGGCTTATGTTGCCTAGCGGAGATCCAACCGAGCACCAGATACGTGCGCTTGCACCAATGCTAGGCAAAGGCGACATTATAGTGGATGGTGGAAACTCGAATTATCACGATAGCCAGCGGCGTGGAGAATGGCTGGCTGAACAGGGTATAGGATTTATGGATGCAGGCACCTCGGGCGGCGTGTGGGGCTTGGACAACGGTTATTGTCTGATGGTTGGTGCAAGCGCCGAGGTTGCAAAAGTGATGCAACCTGTTTTGCAAGTACTGGCACCCTCGGCCGAACATGGCTGGGCGCATGTGGGTCCGGTGGGGTCAGGACACTTTACCAAAATGATACACAACGGTATTGAATACGGCATGATGCAATCGTTGGCTGAAGGACTGGAATTGTTGCGCGGCAAACAGGAGTTTGCACTTGATCTGGCACAGGTTACCGAGTTGTGGCGACATAGCTCGGTAGTGCGTAGCTGGTTGCTGGACCTGACTGCCGAGGCGCTGCATGAAGATCAGAATCTGGACAAGGTTGCGCCTTATGTGCCGGATTCCGGAGAAGGCAGATGGACGGTGATCGAGTCGGTGGATCAGGGCGTGGCCGCTCCGGTGCTGACACTGGCTTTGCAGATGCGTTTCAACAGCCAGAACGAAACCGGTTACGGCTATCGTCTGCTGTCCAGCATGCGCAATGCCTTTGGCGGTCATGCAATCAAGCACTCGGTAGATAAAAAATGAAAATTATAGAACCCTGTACGCTGGTAATTTTTGGTGCTGCGGGTAACCTGAGCAGGCTCAAATTGATACCGGCGCTGTTCTCGCTGGAGAGATTGGGCAGGTTGCCAGACAGACTGGTATTGCTGGCCTGCAATGTAGAAGAGCGCAGCCGGGAAGAATGGATAACCATAATAAAGAATATTCTGCACACGCTGTACCCACAGAGCATTGATAAAGAAGTACTGGAGCGCTTTTGCGCGCGCTGGCACTATCATGCCAATTTGGCTGGCGATGCCTCTGCCTATAAACGCTTGCAGCAACTGGTGGAGAAGGATGAGACTTTTCCGCCCAATGTAGTCTATTACATGGCAGTGCGTCCGAATGGTGTACAGGAAATAATCGAAAAACTCGGTAACGAGGGTTTGCTCAAGCAGAAAAATGGCTGGCGTCGCGTGGTAATAGAAAAGCCATTTGGTTATGATTTGCTCAGCGCGCAGACCTTGCAGGCCAGTTTGTACAAGCATCTTGATGAACCGCAAATATTCCGTATTGATCATTATCTGGGCAAAGGCACTGTGCAAAATGTAATGGTATTCCGTTTTGCAAACATCCTGCTGGAACCGCTGTGGAACAATCATTACATCGATCATGTGCAGATTACCCATTCAGAAACCATAGGCATAGAAGGTCGCGCGGATTATTACGATGGTGCGGGAGCGCTGCGCGACATGATACAGAGCCATCTGTTGCAGTTGCTTGCGCTGGTGGCGATGGAGCCGCCCGTATCCATGTCTGCCGAACATTTGCGCGATGAAAAAGTAAAGGTACTGCAAGCTATACGTCCGATCACGCAAAATTCTGTGCATGCGCATGCTTTCCGCGGACAATACACCAGTGGCAGCATAGATGGAAAAAGCGTGCCGGGCTACCTTGAAGAATCAGGCGTGCCTCAGGATAGCAGCACGGAAACCTATGCCGCACTGAAGGTGTTTATCGATAACTGGCGCTGGGCAGGCGTGCCTTTTTATTTGCGTACCGGCAAGCGTATGGCCGAAGCCAGCTCGGCGATATGCATACGTTTCAAAAATCCCCCGCAGGACTTGCTTAAAAAAACACGCCAGGGGCCGCAGCGCCCAAACTGGATCATGCTGGGCATACAGCCGCATGACTGCATGAAAATGGAAATGCAGGTCAAGGTGCCGGGTCTTGATTTGCATACGCGTTCGATAAGTCTGGATGCAACATATCGCAAGGGCAGCGAGGACAATTTTGATGCCTATGAAGGTTTGCTGCTGGATGTGATGCTGGGCGACCAATCGCTGTTCTTGCGCATAGACGAGGTAGAGGGAGCATGGCGCGTGGTCGATCCCATACTCAAGGTGTGGGCCATGGAGCGCGGTTTTGTCACACCTTATGCGGCCGGTAGCGCGGGGCCTCGCGGCACTTACAGGCTGTTCGACCATGACGATCAGTTCTGGCGACAGTCGCTCAATCTGGATGGCGCAAATTTGCAGCCCTATTGATCGTTATGGCATATATTTTATCCGGTGACATAGGCGGTACAAAAACGCTGTTACAGTTGAGCAAAACTGGTGTGAACAAACCGTTGCTGCACAAGTCATATGCCAGTGCAGACTATGACGACCTGGCTGAAATTGTGGCTGAATTTCTGCTTGACGCGGAAGGCAACAAAATTTCAGCGGCATGTTTTGCCTTGGCCGGACCGGTAAATAGCAGGCTGGTGCAATTGACCAACCTGCCCTGGTTGATCGATGGAGATGCTTTGGCCGCACGTTTTGGCATCAGCAATCTGGATTTGATTAATGATTTTGCTGCGGTTGGCTATGGAATTTCCGCCTTGCATGCAGAAGATTTATTGACGTTGCAAAGTGGTGTGGCTGAAGCTGGCGGCGTGCGTCTGGTTGTCGGTGCGGGCACCGGTATGGGGGTGGCGTGGCTAACTTGCAAAGGCGGAAAATATGAGATTCATGCATCCGAAGGTGGGCACATGGATTTTGCACCGGTGGATGACATGCAGGGATTGTTGTTGAAATATTTACAACATCGTTATGCGCATGTTTCCTATGAACGCATTTTGTCAGGGCCGGGTTTGCTGGCAATTTATGATTTCATGCGTGATACGGCAGTTGCTGTGCCTACACTACAATTCCTCAAGGACATGGAGGAGGGTGATGCGGCCGCGGTGATCGCAATGAATTCAGGGCCGGGAGGCGAGGTAATCGCGCAACTTACGATGGAGATGTTTTTGTCGGTGTACGGTGCTTTTGTTGGCAATATGGCCTTGGCGTCGTTGCCGCATGGCGGCATTTATATTGCGGGTGGCATTGCAACCAAAAATGCCGAGCGCTTCAAGGGGGGGGTATTTATGCCGTCATTTTTAGCCAAAGGGCGTTTTGCTGAACTGCTATCCAGATTGCCCTTGAATATTGTACTTGATGTAAATGTAGGATTGATTGGCGCTACGGCTTATGCGCAGCAATATGCTACAAATTAAAACCGAATAACAGTAACGAAGGGAAAATCATGTCTGAATATATTGAACAACCAGAAGCGGTGCTGGAAAACTTTTGCTGCGATAACACCGAAATTAGGCATGATGTTGTTCAGCGCATGACCTATCTGGTGGGCAAAAACCCTGAAAAAGCGACCCAACGCGACTGGTTTAATGCCACTTCTTATGTGGTGCGTGATCACATGGTTGATCACTGGATGAAAACGACAAGAAATTATTACAAAAATGATGTAAAGCGGGTTTATTACTTTTCGCTTGAGTTTCTGATGGGCAGAACCCTGATGAACAGCCTGTTGAATTTGAATATAGATGAACCAACACGCAAAGCACTTAACAGCATAGGAGTGGAACTGGAAGAAATCAGGACGATGGAATATGACGCGGGCCTGGGCAATGGTGGCCTCGGTCGTCTGGCGGCATGCTTTCTGGACTCTATGGCAACGCTTAATCTGCCGGGTTTCGGTTATGGCATACGCTATGAGTATGGCATGTTTATGCAGACCATAGAAGGAGGCAGGCAGATCGAACACCCCGACAACTGGTTGCGTTATGCCAATCCATGGGAGTTTCCTCGTCCTGAGGTTCTTTACCATGTCAATTTTAATGGGAAGGTAATTGATTATATTGATGAACATGGTGTTAAGCGGCATTGCTGGGAAGAATACGATGATGTGCTGGCGATGGCCTTCGATACGCCTATACCGGGTTACGGCACAACAACGGTGAACAAGATTCGCTTGTGGTCTGCCAAAGCTACGCGGGATTTTGATTTGGGCCATTTCAATGCCGGAAATTACGTCAAGGCCGTTGAGGGCAAGAACGAAACGGAAAATATTTCCAAGGTGCTTTATCCCAACGATACAACTTCCATGGGCAGGGAGCTCAGGCTCAAACAGCAGTATTTTTTCGTCTGTGCATCGTTACAGGATGTGTTATATCGATATAGCAAACAGCACAAAAATTTGAGCGGATTACCCGATAAAGTTGCAATTCAATTGAACGACACACATCCCTCCATTGCCATACCTGAGCTGATGCGTGTGTTGATCGATATGCATCATATGGAGTGGAACCAGGCCTGGGATATTACTGTGCGTACATTCTCCTACACCAACCATACCCTGATGCCAGAAGCGCTGGAAACCTGGTCGGTTGCAATGTTCGAAAGAATTCTGCCTCGGCATATGCAGATTATCTATCAGATCAATCATCTGTTTTTGCAGGAAGTAATGCACAGGTATCCGGGCGATACGGCAATCTTGAATCGTATGTCGATCATTGATTAAAATAACGGCAAGCGCATACGCATGTCGCATCTGGCCATAGTCGGCAGTCACAAGGTAAACGGTGTGGCGCAGATACATTCGGATTTGATGAAGCAAACTATTTTCAGGGACTTTGACAGGTTTTACCCGGGCAAATTCGTCAATATGACCAACGGCATTACGCCCAGACGCTGGTTGAATCAAGCCAACCCGCGCTTGGCCAAACTAATTTCAACGCATATCGGCTGTGACTGGATCAAGAATCTGATGCAGCTGCAAAGCCTGGCGCCACTTGCCGAAAACAAAAAGTTTTGCAGCGAATTTGCCAATATCAAACGTGCCAACAAACAACGTTTTGCAAACTTTCTAATGAAAAATTACAAGATGGAGGTGAATGTAGATTCACTGTTTGACGTGCAAATCAAGCGTATGCATGAATATAAACGCCAGCTGTTGAATGTTTTGCATGTGGTAACCCTGTATAACCGCATACGTCATGCACCCGACGCTGACTATGTTTCGCGTACGGTCATATTTGCAGGCAAGGCGGCTCCCGGCTATATGATGGCAAAGCTCATCATCAAATTGATCAACGATATAGCTGACATCGTCAATAATGACCCGCTAATTGGTGACAGACTTAAAGTGCTGTTTGTGCCAAATTACAATGTCTCAAGTGCTGAAATCATTATTCCGGCCGCAGATCTGTCCGAACAAATTTCCACCGCGGGTACCGAGGCCTCAGGCACCGGCAACATGAAGCTGGCTTTGAATGGCGCTTTGACCATAGGTACGCTGGATGGCGCAAATGTGGAAATCCGCGATGAAGTTGGCGATGAAAATATTTTCATCTTCGGTCTGACTACGGATGAGGTGCATGGTTTGCAGCAGAATGGCTATAACCCCATGGATTATTACAATGCTAATCAAGATTTGCGCGAGGTACTCGACATGATAGGTTCGGGCTACTTTTCGCCGAACGAGCCTGCTCGCTTCAAGCCGATAATTGATTCGCTGTTGCATAATGGCGATCAGTATCTGCTGCTGGCCGATTATGCTGCATATATTGCATGCCAGAAAAAAGTTGAAGAGGCTTACCGCAATCAGCAGGAGTGGGTAAAGAAGTCCATTTTGAATGTGGCCAATATGGGCAAGTTTTCCAGTGATCGCACTATTCTGCAGTATGCAGAAAATATCTGGCATGCCAAGCAGGTAACACCGGTAGCCTAATTGAAATCTCAAGTTTCTGCTATGATCTTGAAAATATAGTGATAGAGTCGGGCACGTTAAAGCGTGCCCATTTTTTTGATAATTTCTAGCGCGTTTTATAAACACTTTTAGCCACGCAAGATAAACATAAATATTTATTATAAACAATTAGATATGGCATTAATTATGTGCATGATGAGGTTAATTTGAAAAGCAAGAAACGACTGCTTGCCATTTTCGGCACTAGCTGTGTGCTGTTGATTTCAGGATACTGGCTGGCGCAGCTTTACCTGGGCCCAACAGTAGGCGGATACCGCGTAAGCAGGGATAGACTGGTGCAAACAGTAATGGCTGAGGGAGTTGTTTCCTTGCCGGAAAATATAGCGGTCAGCAGCAGGACAAGTGGAAAAGTTGCTGCGATCACGGTTACTGTTGGCCAGGCGGTGAAAGCTGGTCAAACACTTATTTCGCTGGAAAATAAAAGTGATCGCGCTGCCATCGAAAAAGCCAGGGCCGAAATTGTCCGTGCAGAAGCACGCTTCAGAAAAATCAGCGAAATGACACAAGCGGGTTCCAGGGAGTCTGTGCAACGCGCAAAAAACAGTCTGGACCTTGCACAAAAACAAGTGGTTCGCATTAACGCGCTGTCTAGCAAAGGCTTTGTAGGTGATGAGCAGAAGAGTGATGCGTTGCGCAATCTTGCCATTAGGCAAAGCCAGCTGTCTACGGCACAGTTTCAGGCCAAGGCAAACCGCGCCAAGGGTAGCGATTATGCACTTGCCGAGCTGGCTTTAAATAAAGCACGCGCGCAGGAACGCAAAGCCAGAGCAGGTTCTGCGGTTTACTTCATCAGTGCAGAGGTGGATGGTGTGGTGCTCTCATGCAATCTGTCGAAAGGCAATCTGATCAAGCCGCATAATGCTTTGATGCTAATAATGCCTGCAGGCAAAACATATGTGTCAGCCAGGCTGGAGCAAAAAATAATACCCGTAATAAAATTGGGGCAGCCAGCCAGCGTGATTGCCTATACTCATCCCGGCCTGAATTTCAATGCTGAAATCATTCAAATTGATAGCGTTCCGGATATCATTCAAGACAAGGTGGCCGTGAAATTCAATATAGTCAAAGCCCCTGATTTTCTAGCGCAGAATTTGCCCGTTAAGCTTGAAATAGAATTGATGCGGAAAACTGCTACATTGTCACTTGCTGAAACAGATATCCGCAATGCTGATAGTGCAGAGCCATGGGTTATGATTGCAGAAAACGGACGTACGCAACGTAAGGTGATAAAACTCGGCTTGCGCGGAAATGGAAAAGCCGAAGTTTTGCAAGGTTTGCATGAGGGTGATTTTGTAATACCCGTCGCTACCCTTGAAATTGAAGCGGGCAAACGTGTTCGATTGGCCAGGAACTGATGACTAAACATAAAAAAAACATGCGTGTACTGTTTGTCACTTCTGAAGTTTCACCCATTATAAAAACTGGCGGTCTGGCAGATGTCAGTGCCGCATTGCCAACTGCGCTACTGGAAATGGGTGTGGATATACGCGTGTTGTTGCCCGGCTATACGCAGGTGCTGCAAGCCTTGCCAGAGTTGAAAGTTGTGTTTGAATTTGGCTCGCAACAGCTGACGGATATTTTCTCCATGCCAGCTTCGCGCCTGCTGCTGGGCAAGCTCCCTAGCGGTGTTCCAATCTATGTATTTGATTGTCCTGAATTGTACCTGCGCGGCGGCGGCATATATCAGGACGAGAATGGATTCGACTGGGCCGATAACGCGCAGCGCTATGGCGTGTTCTCCAAAGTAGCTGCACTGTTGGGCAGTGCGGATTCGCCCATCTCATGGCGGCCGCAAATATTGCATTGCAATGACTGGCAAGCCGGTTTGGTACCGGCTTATCTGCAATATGCAGATAAGCCGGCGCTGACGGTAATGACCATACATAACCTGGCTTTTCAAGGCAACTTCTCAGCCGAGATCTTGCCTGAACTGGGTTTGCCCTGGGACTGCTACAAAGCCGATGGCGTCGAATTTTACGGCCAGCTTTCGTTCATGAAAGCGGGTTTGTTTTATGCCGACCACCTCACCACAGTCAGCCCGTCTTATGCCGGAGAAATACAAACCGAAGAGCTTGGCTTTGGCATGCAGGGATTGCTTGCGCACCGCAGCAAACTATTAACCGGCATTCTCAATGGTATTGATCTCGACGTTTGGAATACAACAACGGATAGCTACCTCAAACATCATTACGATGCCGGAGATTTGTCAGGCAAAGCGGCCAACAAACGCGCGCTGCAACAGCACATGGGTCTGCAGCTCGAGGCCGATATTCCATTGTTTGGATTGGTTGGACGCTTCACCCAGCAAAAGGGTTTGGATATTGTGCTGGAAGCTGCTGAAACGTTGATTTCTTTGCCTGCGCAACTGGTCTTGCTGGGTGGTGGTGACATCGAAATGCAGCGCACGGCAGTTGCGTTAGCACAGCAATATCCGGGGCAACTCGCAGTACACATAGGCTTTGATGAACATCTGGCACACTTGATAGAAGCCGGCGCAGATATCTTTTTGATGCCTTCACGCTTCGAACCCTGCGGGCTTAATCAGATGTACAGCCAGCATTACGGAACAATACCCGTAGTACACGCAACAGGCGGCTTGATTGACACAGTAATTGATTTCAACCCGACCACTCTTGCGCAGGGTAAGGCAAGCGGATTTGTCTTCAAACGCTCGAACGGCGTCAATCTGCTGGCCACTGCCTACCGTGCAGTCATCGCATATAAGAATAAGAAAATCTGGCAGGCCCTGCAGAAAAGCTGTATGAGCAAAGATTTCAGCTGGAAAGGCAGCGCCAAGGCCTATTTTGATATTTATGCAAACTTGATGGATAAATAGTAAAAAAGTATTGACAGACGAACGTTCGTTCGTTAATGTGCGCTTCATGGAACAAGACGATAACTACCTCACCAAGCTGCAAGACTACTACGCTGACAACAGCGTATTGCCGCCATATTCAACCATCATGTCGCTACTGGGCTTCAAATCCAAGTCTGCGGTAGCAGCCCTGGTGGCCAGACTCAAACTGGCGCAATTCCTTGAGTCAACCGCTGAAAAGCGTCTCAAGCCGGGCAAACGCTTCTTTGAACGCCCGATCTTCGACAGCGTGCGCGCCGGTATGCCGCATCCGGCCGGCGATATGCACCACGACACGATCACCATAGATGAATACCTGGTTAACCAGCCATCACGTACTGTTCTGGTGACGGTAAAAGGAGATTCGATGATAGATGCCGGCATCATGGAAGGCGATACCGTGGTTGTGGAAAAGAAAAATATGGCGAACATTGGCGATATGGTGATTGCGATCGTCGATAATGAATTTACCCTGAAAACCCTGGGCAAGGAAAAAAACGAATTTATCCTGATACCTGCCAACAAGGCTTATCCGGTCTTGCGCCCCAAGGGCGGTTTGGAAATTTTTGGTGTAGTAGTGGGGCAGTTCAGAAAATATAAATAAGGATTTAGCTTTCAATCAACAGATTATTTATACTTGTACCAGCATTGTATTGATAGAAATCACTTTTAAATATGACCATCTTGAAACTCTGCAAAAAGATCCCGCAGTCAGATGCAGAAGTTAAAACTCCCTGTAGTAATCTGCTGTTCAAACACCATACGATCACCGATAATTGTCATCAAAATGTCATTCCCATTTCTGCGGCGGCAAAGTCCAGATTTGGGTTTAAGTCAGCCAATACGAATGAAGAAAAATTCAACTATCCCATGCTGGAATGTTCCTGATCTGATTAATGTTTTAACGAGGAGATGTAAATGTCTGAGGTGAAAAAGGTTAAATTGACACCCAATGAAATACGCACTGGAAAGAATGCAGCTGCCGCCAAGAAAAAATTATCCCTCGCCAATAAGGCTATGTTGTCAGCCAACAAAGCTGCTATGACTGCTCAAAAAATCCTTGAAGCCAGCCAGCTCAATGTCGTCAAAAAAGAAGAAATTGCAACCAAGGCAAGAGCTGCGCATGACAATGTAATGGAAAAGAAAATTATGGCCGACAATGAACTGCTGCTGGCGAAAGATGCCGGTGATAAATTCCGTGCCGACGCGGAGGCAGCAGCACTAGCAAAAATACATGCACTGGCAGAAGCAGCAAAAGCCAAAAAGTTGGCGATGGAGCAGGCAAAAATTCGCGCACATGAGCTGGCAGCAACAAAGCAGGCCAAAGCTGAAGCCAAAAAACTGGCTGCTCTGCAAGCTGCTGCCCTGAAGAAAGAGCAAGCTGAAGCAAAAAGGATAGCTGCTGAAGAACTCGCCGCGCAGAAAAAACTGGAAGCAGAAGCCCGAAAAATAGCCGCTGCAGAATTGGCCGCACAAAAACAAGCCGAAGCTGAAACACGCAGGATAGCCGCGCAACAGGCAACTGCCGAGAAAAAAGCTTTGGCCGAAGCCAAAAAACAAGCGGAAGCCGAAACTAAACGCATTGCGGCCGAGCAGGCTGCGGCGCGCAAACTGGCCGAATTGGAAAGCAAGCGCAGGGCGGCAGAACATGCGGCAGCACTGAAACAAGCCCAAGCTGCAGAAAAACAACAAGCAAAAGAAGGCGCAGCAGCATTGAAACTGGAGCAAGCCGAAGCCAAGCGTATCGCAGCGGAAGAAGCGGCGGCACAGAAAAAAATCGAGGCTGAAGCCAAACGTCTGGCGGCAGAAGAATTGGCCACACATAAACGTGAACAAGCAGAAGCACGCAAGTTAGCTGCTGAAGCGGCAACTGCATTAAAGCAGGCTGAAGCGGAAGCCAAAAAACAAGCTGCTATGCAAGCGGCTGCGGCCAGAAAAGTCGAAGCGGAAGCGCGCAAATTAGCTGCACTGCAGGCGGCAGAAGAAAAAAAAGCAGAAGTGCTAGCAAAAAAGGAGGCGGCCAAAGTAGCTGCCGCACTCAAGCAAGCAGAGGCTGAGTTAAAAAGGCAAGAGGCATTGGAAGCTGCGGCAACCAAGAAAGCCGAAGCGGAAGCCAAAAAAATTGCTGCTCAAGAAGCCGCTGCCGCGAGAAAGCTGGAGGCAGAACAAGCCAGACTGGCCGCACAAGAATTGGCCGCAACCAAAAAAGCTGAAGCCGAAGAACGCAAAGCTGCCGCAGCCCAGGCCAAGATGATTGCACAAGAAGAAGCCGCTGCACGCAAAGCTGCCGCGGCCGTCAAGAAAGCGGAAACCGAAGCTCGTAAGGCCGCTATGGCTCCCCCCGAGCCGGTATGGCCATTTTCTGAAGAAGCCAGTTAATATTTAGCATGGCTGTTTGAGTTCAATTTCGTGAAGCAGATTACAAATTGAATTTTCTGGCCCATGCACTGTTAGCCGGTGATGATCCCGCCCTGATTGTAGGTGGGGTAGTCGGAGACTGGATCAAGGGCACACTACCCGGAATACTCCCCGCCGATCTGGTGTCGGGTGTTACGCTGCATAGAGCCATAGATACCTTCGACGAAACCAATCCGCATTTTTGCCGCAGCCGCTCACGTATTTCCAAACAACGCAGGCGCTATGCCGGTGTGCTGGTGGATATCTTTTATGATCATTTGTTGGCACTACACTGGGCAGAACTACATCAGCAACCCTTGCAAAGCTACTGTGCCTCAGTGTACGGCCTGATCAAAGACAGATTGCACGATCTGCCGCCAGATTCTCATGCGGCCTTGAACATGATGGCAAAGGAAGACTGGTTGTCGAGTTACGCGCACATTGAAAGCATAGCCGATGTATTGCAGCGCATGTCGCACCGTGCACGACAGCCCAATCCCTTGGCAGATGGTGAACAGGAATTGCTGTCAGATGTGGAAGGTTTTACCGACGATTTTCATGGCTGGTTGTTTGATACCAAGGTTTATAGCCAACGCTGGGTAGAGAATGCTGGTTTCAAAAAAGAGCTTGTGGGTAAGGATATTGGTCGGTAATGGGAGGCAATTTTTTCAGAGATATATGAAGACTACAATATTCATAAGTCGCCAGCCACACTAATTTTTCGACAGACTCTAATTCGGCCAATGTTGCCCGTCAGTAATATCGATCAGTTGAATCCGCACCCATTTGCAGCCATTCGACCAGAGCCCCAAATTATGCTTGCATTGATTGCAGGCGTGGTGTAAATTGCTATCAATGATTACACTATTAGGAGGTTAACGTGGCAACCAATCTTGTCGTACGCAATGTTGATGAAGAGGTCGCACTGGCTCTCAAGCAGCTTGCGGCATCACATGGAAGAAGTGCTGAAGCAGAGCATAGGGAAATCCTGAAATCAGTCCTGCAACGTCCGAAACGTCGCT
>JBBQYH010000044.1:0-14458 GCA_038208855.1 Burkholderiales bacterium | reverse complement strand
CGGCAATTACGGCAACTCGCCTGAGCAGCAAAGAAAAAATGCCAGGGATTCACAGGGCGAACTTTCTACTGATACTAACGGGGGAGCACGATGAAGTACCCCGGCGACTACAAAAAATTAGCAGTTTGTTTGCTGTGCTTGTTTGTAACTTACCCTGCATTTGCAAATGAAAATGTGGAAGTCGTAACTGTTGAAGGCAGTGTTGTTGTAAGTGACGCCGCGGGCAAGGCAAGCAAACCAGTCGTTTCCAAAAATATCGTGCCGTCAGGTAATTTATTGGCAACGGGAGCCAACTCGCGCGCGGTGGTAAGGGTGGGTACAGATGGTTTTGTAGTGATGGGAAAAAACAGCAAGATAGAGATTAGCAAGGGCGGCAAAGACAAGCCCGGTTTTTTCAAACAGCTTTCCGGTATTGTTTATTATGCGATCAATTCCATAAAAGGCAACAGGCGTGCAGTTGAAGTGCGTACCGCTACAACAACTATAGGCATACGCGGAACCCGTTTCCTGGTGACCGAAAACGAAGACAGGAATGAAATCGGCATGCGCAAGGGTATAGTAAATGTTGCCAGCGTAGACGGTGACTTTGAAATTCACAAAAATTCATCCCGGGATGAATTCGAGGCCTACAAAAAGGAAGGTGAAATGGCAATGGCACAGAACGCCCGTGAATTTGAAGAATACAAGGAAAAAACTAAGCAGGAGTTTGTCGAGTTCAAAAAGGAATTTTCACTCGCAGCAGATCACATGGCTTCATTCGATGGGAAACGTGTTGTTGATTTGCCACTAAGCGGTGAGACAAAGAAAGATATGGAAGATATAGAAAGCTATGCTGAAGAATGGCTGAAAAAAGTGCATGACTAGAGTACGCAGTGAATAATAAACAAAGGGGACGGTTGGGATGATGGCTACTTCGAAAAATATTGCTGGTTTTACAATTGGCTCGACTTTGTTATTGGCCATCATGATGCCCAAGTTGGGCGT
This sequence comes from Burkholderiales bacterium, assembly GCA_038208855.1. GTDB lineage: Bacteria > Pseudomonadota > Gammaproteobacteria > Burkholderiales > Gallionellaceae > 39-52-133. The sequence goes on along the minus strand of JBBQYH010000044.1, from coordinate 13,474 downwards.
AACTGCCGATGATTTCGAAGCCTATAAACGGCAACAACAGCAGGGTGTGCAACAAGTCAAAGATGAGTTCAGGCAATACAAGGAAAAGCAGGACAAGGAGTTTGCAGATTTTCTCAAGGCGCAATGGAGTGAGTTTGATACCTACAGAGGCAAAGTCAGGATCAAGGAACCCAAACCCAGAAACATACCTGTATTTGTCCCCCCCGTAGCTGAACCTGTAAAGCCCGGTGTAGTACCGCCACCCGTTGCGCCTGCACCCGTTGTGGTCGCGCCAATTGTGCCGACTATACTGCCTCCTGCTCCCCCGCAACCCAAGCCTGTACCGCTGTCTGCGGATACGCTGGAGATTGTTTTTTTTGGCAATACAGTGCAATTCAAATTTGATCCGCAGTGGCAACAATATCGTTTGCGCGGCGGCGCCAAGCCTGAAGCGATAAGCGATTTCTGGAGCATGATGAGCGGCAGTGAGTATGATGCAACGATAAAATCAATCAATGACGCCAGGAGCAACCTGAAACTGGATGACTGGGGCGGCGTCACCCTGTGGCGTGCAGTGGTGCAAACGCTGCAGCCGGGTCGCAAATCCGAGCAGAATCTGCTGCTCTGGTTCTTCCTCGTCAAATCCGGCTACGATGTACGCCTGGGCTATGCGGGTTCGGATGTGCATCTGTTTGTGGCGATGAAGCAACCCGTGTTCTCCACCAAGTATGTCAAAGTCGGCAATCAGACCTATTACGCAGTTCTGGCTGCTGATTATGGCGACAGCATACAAAGTTTTTATACCTATGATGCGAGCTATCCGGTCAAACTGCGCGCGATGGATATTCGCTCTGCAGCGACCGGCTTCAATAAGCCTGTCAGCGCCAATCGCATACTGGCTTTTGACTACAAGGGCAAAAACATCAAATTGACTGTGCCTTTTGATCGCGGCCTGATTGAATACATGGAAACTTTCCCGCAATCGGATTTCGATTTGTATTTTGATACCGATGGCAGCGCCATCCTGCGCAAAGGATTGCTGCTACAGTTGAAAAAATACACGGCAAACATGAGTGAAGATGAAAAAGTGGATTTTTTGCTGACCTTTGTGCAGAGTGCCTTTGCCTACAAAACCGACAAAGAACAATTTGGCCGCGAAAAATCCTTTTTTGTCGAAGAGTCGCTTTATTTTCCGTATAACGATTGCGAGGACAGAGCCGTGATATTTTCCTGGCTGGTGCGCGAACTGGCGGGTCTGAAAGTAGTGGGACTGCTGTATCCCAACCATATGAGCACCGCAGTTGCACTGAGCCATCCCAAGTCGGATTATGCCGCTGTTGATGTGCATGGCCAGAAATATATCATCGCCGACCCGACATATATCGGCGCCTCGGTGGGCACGCCCATGCCGTCATATGCACATTTGCGGCCTAGCCGAGTAGTGGAAATGCAATAACTGCAGGTGAAATGCGATGCCGCAGCAAACTGAATTCTCTGATTGATCAGAAAAAACATGAGCAAGATAAAGTTTCCGTACAGGCTGGGAAAATATGAGCTGATGATGCAAATCGGGGAGGGTGCTACAGGCAAGGTTTATCTTGCCCGCGATACTTTTACTCACCGTGAAGTGGCAGTAAAAATAATTGACCAGACCATGCTCAACGATCCGGAATTCAACGAGCAACGCTTAAGTCAATTCATTACGGAAATATCCCTGGCCGGCGAATTGGATCATCCGCACATCATCGCCATAGTGGATGCATCAATCACCGATGACGGCGGCTATGTGGCCATGGAATATGTGCCGGGCGGCAATCTCGTCAAGTTCACTACAGCAGATAACTTGCTGCCGATTGCCACCTTGCTGCATATGCTGTTCAAATGTTGCGGTGCACTGGATTATGCCTATAGACGCGGCATAGTACACAGGGATATCAAGCCGGAAAATTTGATGCTGGTTTCCGGCAGTGAAATAAAAATCGCAGACTTTGGTTCATCCATATTTTCGCAGGCACAGGTGACGCAAAAGGTGGTTGTTGGCACACCTTCTTATATGTCGCTGGAACAAATCGCGGGTGAGCGCCTGACACATGCCAGCGATATGTATTCGTTGGGGGTGCTAGCCTATCAATTGCTGACGGGTGTGTTGCCATTCCGCGCAAAAAACATCACGGAGTTGTTTGAAGTAATTGCCAATAACATCCCGCAACCGCCCAGCAATTATCGCGCGGAAATCGGCACTGAACTGGACCGAATAATCCTGCGCATGATCGCTAAAAACCCCGATGGCCGCTACGCCAGCTGGGCGGACCTCGCGCTTGCAATTGCCGAGACAGGACGCTTCAGCGCCTTCCACCAGCCGATAAGCAACCATGAAAAATTTACCCTGCTGCGCAGCAAGAATGAATTATTTGAATTTTCAGATCCGGATATCCGCGAACTGATGCATAGCGCGAACTGGACCAGAATACCCGCCAGAACAACCATCATCGCGGAAGATGAGCCGGCGCATTGCATGTATATACTCTTGTCCGGTTCCATCAAGGTGACAAAAAAAGGCCGCTTGCTGAATGTTGTCAAACCCGGCGAGCACTTTGGCGAAATGGCCTACATACAGCGAGGCTCAAACCGCCAGGCCACACTGGAAACGATGTCTGATTCCATCATCGCCGAATTTCCCTTTGCCACACTGGACAGCCTGAGCAATGGCTGCCAACTGCACCTGTCAAAAATACTGCTGAATACCATGACGGATCGTGTCACGCTGGCAGGAAATAGAATTTCACAAATGTAGGGTTAGGGAACCTCTGTTTTAGTTGTCATCTCCGCGAAGGCGGAGAACCAGTTAGTTAATTTGACTGGATTCCCGCCTTCGCGGGAACGACGATTGTGATTTAATCAAAGATTTCTTAGGATTATTGAGCATTCCATATTCATGACAAATTTTAAATCCCTCCTATTGATCAGCCCGGTGAAGTCTCAATACCCGTTCGTGCTGAGCCTGTCGAAGCCAGCACCCTTCGACAAGCTCAGGGCGAACGGACTTCATACTATATTGGGCCGGAGCAATAACCTCCCTTTGTACCCGCAAAAGTACGCTGTTGGCTGCCCCGCACTGCGCGCGACCCTGCCTCTGTCAAAGTGAGGAACTCGCTTCCGTTGAAGTCTGCCTGTTTCCCCACTTTGCAAAATGGGGGCTAGGGGGGATTTGAATGTATAGTGTTACATAACATAAATTAAGGAAACATCAATAAAGCATGAGCAAATTATTTACCCCCTTCAAACTGCGTGGCACCGAATTCAAAAACCGTATTTTTGTTTCTCCCATGTGCCAATATTCCTGTGTGGACGGCATGCCCAATAACTGGCATCTGGTGCATCTGGGAAGTCGTGCAGTAGGCGGGGCAGGCCTGGTAATGGTAGAGGCCACCGGTGTAACTGCCGACGGACGAATTTCACCCGCTGATATGGGCATCTGGAACGATCAACAAGCCGATGCCTTGGCAATCATTACAAATTTTATTGCAGAGCAAGGCGCTGTGCCGGCCATACAACTGGCCCACGCAGGTCGCAAGGCCTCAACAGCGGTGCCCTGGCAAGGCAATAGTGCGGTCAAACCGGAGCAGGGCGGTTGGCAGGTCGTTGCGCCCAGCGCCATTGCGTTTTCAGACACCTATCCTATGCCACGCGCATTGGCCGAAAAGGAATTGGACAGCATAGTAAGAAGTTTTGTAGACGCTGCCAAACGTGCTTTAAAAGCAGGATTCAAGGTGGTTGAAATCCACATGGCCCATGGTTATCTGCTGCACCAATTCCTGTCGCCGCTCAGCAATCAACGCACCGATGCCTACGGCGGCAGCCTGGAAAATCGCGCTCGCCTGCCGTTGCAAGTGGCACGAGAAGTGCGAAAAGTATGGCCCCAAAATTTGCCGTTGTTCGTGCGTCTTTCCGCAACTGACTGGGTGGATGGTGGCTGGGATTTGTCGCAATCCATAACGCTATGCCGCTGGCTCAAGGAAATTGGTATTGATCTGATCGATTGTTCAAGCGGAGGATTGGTGGGCGATGCCAAAATTCCGCTTGCACCCGGTTTTCAAGTACCTTTTGCCAGCGCAATTCGTAAAGAGGTTGGCCTTGCCGTCGGCGCAGTAGGTTTAATCACCGAAGCGAAACAAGCTGAGGAAATTTTGACGAGTGAATTTGCGGATGTCGTCTTTCTAGCCCGCGAACTGTTGCGCGATCCCTACTGGCCTCTGCATGCGGCAAAGATATTGCAAACAGATATTGCCTGGCCAGCACAATATGCGCGTGCAAAATAATACTTAAATGTTTGTTTTTATTAAATATAATATAAATCACTTTGCTTGTATTTGTAGTATTAATTTAGAAAGGGAGCGCAAAAATGAAAATTACAAAAACTGTATTATTGATTTGCTTGTCTTTTTTAGTATCGATAACTCAAGCTGCTGAACCGGATATTGTCCGTCTGGGTAACCTCAAATTCGCGCATTATGGTGCGGTATCCTACATGAAGGAAATTGCATCAAAATACAATCTGAAAATTGAAGAACGCGTGTTTGCCAAAGGGCTGGATATCTTGCCGGCCACCATAGCGGGTGAAATCGACATTGCAGCCAGCGCACTGGATGCCGCAGTCGCCGGACGTGCCAGTGACGTGAAGATTTTTGTAGTGGCAGGTTTTGCCAAAGGCGGCGCGCGTATTGTGGCGCGTCCGTATCTCAACATCAAAACCATCGCCGACCTCAAGGGTAAAAAAGTGGGTGTCGCGCGTGGCGGTGCGCAGGAGCTGTTGCTGTATGCCGAATTGGCCAAACACAAGCTCACCTGGTCGGATCAGCCGGGCAAGGACGTACAGATTTACTTCATGCCTTTTGCCGATTTGAACCAGGCTTTGATGCAGAAAAATATCGATGCAATCTGCCAGTCCGAACCGCAATCTTCGCAAGCCATCAACAAGGGTTTTGGCGTGGAAGTGCTGAAGCCCTACGATACGGCCCTGGGAGAACCGGTGCGCGCATTGGTGATGACCGAAAAAATGTACAACGAAAAACGTGATGCCGCCGAACGTGTGCTCAAGGTTTTTGTGGAGGCCACCAAAACATTTGAAGACAACCCCGAACTCGCGGAAAAATATGTGCGCGAGCAAATGTTCAAAAACCAGATCAGCCATCAGGACTACCAGGATGCAATGAGCAATGCCTCCTTCACCTACGACATCAGCCTTGAGCACGTGCAGATCACAGCCGATATGATGAAGGAATATGGCGTGGGAAAACTAGCCAAAGTGCCGCAGGCCAAGGACTGGGTCAGACTGGATTTGCTCGCGCAGGCCAAGAAAGAACTTAAAATAAAATAAGGCGTTTTGAAATCAGACAATGAAAAAATCGTTATTGAACAGAATATTCCAAGCATTGCAAGGCTTTCTGGTGCCCATTGCCGTGCTGGCACTGTGGCAGTTCTTGTCGTCACAGGAAATCATCAACCCGAAAATTTTACCGGCACCCACCGCGGTGTTGGCAAAGTGGTGGGAATATCTGCTGCCGTATGAAGTATATGATCCGGCCAAATCCAGCTATCTGGCATGGCTGTTTTCCGGCGAACTGATAGGCGATGCCTATGCCAGCCTGTATCGCGTGGTGGTGGGATTTTTAATAGGTGCGGGATTGGCATTGCCGCTGGGTCTTATGATGGGCGCAAGCGACCGTGTTTACAAACTGTTCAACCCGCTTATTCAGGTGTTTCGCCCCATTCCGCCCATTGCTTTTATTCCGTTGTCCATTTTGTGGTTTGGCCTCGGCAATCCCCCGGCGATTTTCTTGATCGTCATCGGCGCTTTCTTTCCGGTGCTGATGAACACCATTGCCGGTGTGCGCCATGTGGATGGTATTTATATCCGTGCCGCTCGCAGCCTGGGGGCGAGCCAGACCACCATGTTCCTGCGGGTCATGCTGCCGGCGGCCACACCCTATATTCTTACCGGTGCGCGCATTGGTGTGGGCACGGCGTTTATTGTGGTGATCGTGGCAGAGATGATCGCGGTAAACAACGGCCTGGGTTACCGCATCCTGGAAGCGCGCGAGTTTTTCTGGTCAGACAAAATCATCGCGGGCATGTTCAGCATCGGTCTGCTCGGGCTGGCCATAGACTCCGGCATGAACCGACTCAATAATTATCTGCTCAAATGGCATCGCGGCATCGAAAACAATTAAGTGAAAGATCATAGCGTGCAACCGCATATTCAAATCAACTCCGTCAACAAAATATTCAGCAGCGATGAGCGCGAAGTTGTCGCCTTGGAAAGCATAAATCTGAATGTTGCGCACGGCGAATTCATCTGCCTGCTGGGGCCCTCCGGTTGCGGAAAATCCACACTGCTCAATGCCATTGCCGGTTTCTCCATGCCCACCTCGGGCAACATCCTGATCGAAGGCCAGCCGGTCCTCTCGCCGGGTCCCGACCGCGGCATGGTGTTTCAGGAATATGCGCTGTTTCCGTGGATGACCGTGGAAAAAAATGTCGCCTTCGGACTTGAAATCAAAAAACTGCCAAAGGCAAAAATTCAAGAGAAAGTAAATGGCTTGCTGCGCATGCTGAACCTGCATGATTTTCGAGATCGATACCCGAAAGACCTGTCCGGCGGCATGCGCCAGCGTGTGGCCATCGCGCGAGTACTGGCACTGGATTCCCCCATCATGCTGATGGACGAACCTTTCGGCGCGCTGGATTCCCTCACCCGGCGCAATTTGCAGGATGAGCTGCTGCGCATCTGGACTGAATTCAAAAAAACAATCATCTTCGTCACCCACAGCATAGAAGAATCCATTTACCTCGCCGACCGCATCGTCGTCATGACCTATCGTCCCGGCACCATCAAAAAGGATATCCGCATCAGCATGCCGCACCCACGCGATCCAAGCTCCGTCGAATTCAACGATTTGAAGAAAGAATTGTCGTTGTTAGTAATGGAAGAGCAGCAGCGGCATAATCAGGCAGAGACCAAGATACCTCCTGGAGATTGATTGAAGTCTGGTAATCGGCCCTTGCTGCCCGTTTTTGCCTGCATTTTAAAGGTCCGCAGATGAGTGGAAATTTGCCGATCGTAGGCCACAATTGAAATCGGATCGATGGGTGACTCACATCCAATACCTTCATACACTAACGAGTTAAGCCAATGCAGTGTAAACTTGCAAACACTATTGACGAAGACACATAAAATGATTTGGAAGGACGGCTTGCGCCAAACTGGTGTGCCTGCGGCACTTTTGGCAGCTCTATTGTTCGGAGCAGGAACGCCAATGGCCAAGCACCTACTCGACTCAGTTAATCCGTGGCTATTAGCAGGGCTTCTCTATCTTGGTTCGGGAGTGGGATTAACGCTTTACCGTAAGCTCCGACATTTCCCTTCGGTCAGGCTTCCTCGCAACGAGATTATTTGGTTTGCCGGTGCAATTGTGGCGGGTGGCATCATCGCTCCAGTATTGTTGATGGTTGGATTGAACGGAATGCCTGCATCTGGAGCTTCACTGCTTTTGAATACAGAAGGGGTATTCACTACACTGCTGGCTTGGTTTGCCTTCAAGGAAAATTTCGACCGCCGCATCGCGTTTGGCATGCTTGCCATAATGTCTGGCACAGTGATATTGAGTTGGCCGGAAGATATCCAGTTTTCTGGACTGTGGCCGACATTTGCAGTTTTGGCTGCTTGTCTTGCCTGGGGAATTGACAACAATTTAACCCGTAAAGTGTCGCTGACAGATGCGACATGGATTGCATCGGTAAAGGGTTTGGTGGCCGGAGTAGTCAATCTGGCTTTGGCTTTCACATTGAGTGCTTCGCTGCCGCCAGTACTAAACATAGCTGGTGCAATGACCGTTGGATTCTTTTCGTATGGTGTGAGCTTGGCTCTGTTCGTGGTCGGCCTGCGCCACCTTGGCACGGCACGCACTGGTGCATATTTTTCGGTGGCACCTTTTTTTGGCGTCCTGCTGGCGGTCTTGATGGGCGAATCGATTACCTTGCCCTTGTTCATTGCGGGAGGATTGATGGCGCTTGGCATTTGGCTACATCTGACTGAGCACCATGATCACGAACATTCCCACGAACTGCTTGAGCATACGCATGAGCATACACATGACGATCACCATCAACATGAACACGATGAACCTGTGCCCCCTGGCACCAGGCATAGTCACTACCATCGGCATGAACCTTTAGTTCACTCTCATTCGCATTTTCCAAGCGTACATCATCAGCATACTCATCAATGAGAACATGCTGTGTCAAGATTGGAGTAAATCAAAGGGCCGATAAGGGCACAAGAACCTCTTCGAGATAAATTCGTGTGATGATCGAGCAGAATATTGTTTGATGTAGCCAGTGTAGCGGGCGTCATGTTTTTTGAAGGAGTGGTGTAGTTATTCATACACCCGACGGAACAAAATATTGCATAGCAAACAAAAGACAAGCGAGGGCGCACGTGTGTTATCAAACATTCGGGCTAGGCAGGCTAAGCACTTATGATCTACTATGAGCCGCCTTTAACAGGCGGGTGTCGCATAAATGGACCCTCAAGATCCTTCACGAAAATCACACAAAAAATAACATGATTGAAGTATTTATTTTGGCAATAGCGCTCAGCATGGACGCTTTCGCGGTATCCATTGGCCTGGGCGCAAAAAAAAATAGCGCTGGATTGGCACTAAAGGCGGGACTCTACTTTGGAGTGTTTCAGGCATTGATGCCATTCATCGGATATTTGGCAGGAAAAGGGGTCTTGGGCTGGATAGAAGCCTATGCTCATTGGATAGCATTTGGATTGCTGGCACTAATTGGTGCAAAAATGATTTTCGAAGGATTTCAGGAGGGAGTTGAAGAAGATATCTCTGCTCTCACAAACAAAATGATGTTGATTCTGGCTATCGCTACCAGCATTGACGCTATGGTGGCAGGATTTAGCCTGACGCTACTAGATGTCAATCCATATATTGCTTGTATCGTCATAGGTATAACCACGTTTATTTTCAGCTGGGTCGGTGTATTAATCGGCAGGAAAAGCGGAACGTGGCTTGAAAGCAAAGCAGAAATATTTGGGGGAACGGTTTTAATATTGATAGGCATTAAAATGCTCATATATTAATTCTTTAAGGAACGCTAAAGGCACTGAGTTGCCTGATCGCATCATTAATCAATCTACACGCTAGCTACCATTCGCGAAGGCCGTATAAGACCAGTTTGTTACATAGGAATGACTGACAGCAATGGCCGATTTGCAGTCTAATAGCTTTATTACACTATGTGAGTCGAGTAAAATTGAAGTTATAGTTAAATGCGTAGCAAAACTTATTTGCTATCAGCAATGAAGTTGTAGTTCAAGTCCAGCCTGTCTTCGACTTTCAACGCGCCGCCCAGTATTGAAAAAGGTGTCATGCCGAAATCAGACTGATTGAAAGACAATTGCCCTTCAATTGTAATTCCGTCTGTGGTGTTTGTTGTTTTTGCGGGCACCTCGAAAACCTTGACTGAGTCATGCAAAGTTAAAGTAACTATCAATTTGGCTGCGTCTGCATCGGCACGTTTAACGCTAATCAATGCGTGGGGATAGCTGCTGCTCTCAAGCACTTTTACCAGCATATTCTGCCGCGTGCCTTCTATGGCATCCTGACTGGGTTGGGTGGTAAATCCGGCACTGGCGCGCAGCTTGGGCTCGTCTACCGTAAGTTTTTCCAGTGGAACATAGAGATCAGCGCGTCCTGCGGTCAGGTCTACAAAGCCGTTTACATCGTGACTGGCGACGACATGATCATGACCCAAACGGGCAAGTACGCCGCCGCGGTGCACAATGATTGTAATGAGGGAGTGTTTGGTATCGATAGTGAGTACCTTCGCGCCTTGAGCTTTGGCTTGTACATAATAGGCTAGTGGGAATTCTGCGCGCGCTTGAAGTTGAGCTGTTGCAAGCGGTTGGGTAACAGTTTGCGAGCAGCCTGTTAACAGGCTATAGATAAACAATTGAAACAGTAGAGCGCGCATAGCAAGAAAGATATGAGTTGTCATATTGCTGAAGGTAGAAATTGTTAACCTACTGAATTCTAATGATGCGCAGATAAATTCGTCATCCCCGCGAAGGCGGGGATCCAGCTTGCGGTAATGACTGGGTTCCCGCCTTCGCGGGAACGACAAGTGGGGGTAAGCAGGCAATCCGCAAAGAGCATGCTCGTACAACTGAATTAATCAGTGCTCCCCTAATAAATGGCAGGTGAAAAAATTTCAAAACTATTTGTCGCTGCTTATATCCTGCATCATGTCGTCCTCTGCCTGTTGTGCACGAGTCCTGGCTTTTGAAATTTGTGTTTTGGTTATTACGCGTCCATGATTTGCAACCTCAGCCAGTGTTTCTTCTGTTGTTTGTGGAGTAGGGGTAGTTGCCGTTTTGACGGCTTCAGTTTGCGCTGGTAGTGATTTTTTTGTGCTAACAGTTTGCTTGCTTGGATATTTATTAACTATTTGTTTTTGTTGGATAATATTTGATTTCTCGATGGTGGTGGGTATTGGAGTTTGAGCCTCGGTGACTGCAGGTTTATTCTCGCAAGCAACTATGGTCAGCGCCATGAGTGTGCTCAATAAAAGCGATTTAATTTTCATGATATACATAGTAGTTTAAGTTTAAATAGTTGGAAATAGTTCAGGAAGTCAGCACCTGCAATGGCGGTAGTTTAATCACCTTGCGCGTAACCAGCCAGCCCGACAACATCACAATCAACATGCCGCCGCTGATGCCTGCCACCCATAACAAGACCGAGGGCGCAAACGGAATTTCCAGCACGTATTTTGCCAGTATCCAGCCCAGCGTGGCGGAACCGGCTGCGGCAAACAGACCGCTAAGCGCACCTAATACGGCAAATTCGATGAGATGCTGGCGACGCAGATAAATACTGTCTGCGCCCAGTGTGCGCAGGATGGCGGATTGATAGATACGCTCGTCCTGGGTGGCGAGCAGGGCTGCATACAATACGGCCATGCCGCTAAGGAGAGTAAACATGAATACCGCAGCCAGCGTTTGGGCTATCTGATCCATGATATGTCTTACCTGGTTAATAATGGCTTCGGTATCGATTACCAGCAGATTGGGGAAAGCCTTCAGCAGCTTGTCACCAACAGCGGCCTTGTCATGCGGCAGATAAAAACTGCTGAGGTAACTGGCGGAATATTTTTCCAGTATGCCGGGCGCCACGATGACAAAGAAGTTCACCTGCATGGAATCCCAGCGTACCTTGCGAAGATTGATCACCTTGCCGCTGAATTGGCTGCCGGCAATATCATAGGTCAAGCTGTCGCCCATATTGATGCCCAGCGTTTTGGCCAGGCCTTCTTCCAGTGAAATTTCCGCCACGGGTTCACCACCCGCTTTGGCAACGGGTGTCCACCATTTTCCCTGCGCCAACTGGTTGCCCTCCGGCACCCCGGCCGACCAGGACAGATTGGTTTCTCTATCCACCAGGGCACGGGCACGTTGCTCGGCAAAGTCATCCGCGCTGATGGCTTTGTTGTTGATGGCGATCAAGCGTCCACGCACCATGGGAAACAGGCTGGGCGGGGGCAGGTCTTGCTGTTTGAAAAATTGCTGCACAGGGGTAACTTGGTCCTGCTGCACATTGACGATAAAGCGGTTGGGTGCATCCGGCGGCAAACGATCCTGCCAATTGTGCATCAATTCTGTGCGCACCAACGTCAGCAACAACAGGCTCATGCCGCCCAGACTCAAGGCCACGATCTGCACCGCATTGCTGCGCCCGTGGCGCGCAAGGTTGGCGAAGACATGGCGCTTGCCCAGCGGTATTGCCGCAAGCATACGCAGGCTAAGCCAGGCAATCAGTCCGAACAGTAGTAGTCCGGCAGCCAAGCCGCCCAGGACAATCAAACCCAGTTTGACCGAACCGGCTTGCCACAAAAACAGCAGGCTTAACACCGCCGCACCTGATATATACATCAAACCGGTGTTGTTGTTGGGGAGGCCGAGTTCGCGGCGGATTACGCGTAACGGTGTAACGGATTTCAGTTGCCATAGCGGCAAGAAGGTAAAGCCCAACAACAGCGCCATGCCGCTGATGGCAGCCTGTACTAGCGGCAGCCAGCCGGGTGCCGGCAAATTGGCTGTGCGCATGGCATCAATGCTTTGTACCAATGATGCTTGCGCTCCCCAGCCTATAAGGCAACCCAGCAACACGGCGGCGATGCCCAGCAGGATAAATTGATACAAAAATATTTTCAGTACCTGGTTTTGCGTGGCACCCAGACAACGCATGACCGCACAGGCATCCAGATGGCGCTGGATAAACTGGCGTGCAGCCAGCGCCATGGCGATGCCGGCGAGCACAAAGGCCATCAGCGCGGCCAGCCCCAGAAATTGTTCTGCTCTGTCCATGGACTGGCGAATCTCGGGGCGTGCATCGCGCACATCCTCGATTTTTTCACCCGGTTTGATTTGTGTCTCGGCCCAGGCGCGGTAAGCAGCGATCTGTTTATTGTCGCCCGCCAGCAACAGGCGATAATTGATGCGGCTGCCTACCTGTACCAGGCCGCTTGTTTCCAGATCGGCGAGATTGATTTGTACGCGCGGTGCAATGCTGGCAAAACTTACGGACTGGTCGATATCCTTGAGCACGCGCGCCGCCAGACGCAGATGCAGCGAGCCTACAGTCAATTCATCACCCAGCTGTAGTGACATGCGCCGCATCAAGCGCTCATCCGCCCACAGCGTGCCGCGAGCGGGGACATGTTTTGCGCTATGGCCAAGATTGGGTGGCAGTCCATCTTGCTCCGGCGTAATTTTTCCGGCGGTATCCATATCTGTTGCGTCCGCAATTTGAATTTTGCCGCGCAGCGGATAGCCGTCTTGTACTGCCAGTATTTCGCACAGCATATTTTCGTTGGCGTTGGACACCATACTAGGAAAAGTGGCGGTGCTGATAACACGCAAGCCACGCTGTTGCGCCGCCTCGCGGTAGGCTGGTGTTATCGGGTGTATTGAGCTGATGCGCAAATCCGCACCGAGCAGGCTGTGTGATTCCTGTTGTAGTGCCAGCCTCACGCGGTCCGAAAACAAGCCGACTGTGCTGATACTGCCCACCGCCAAAACCAGCGCAATCAGCAACACGCGCCACTCGCCGGCACGCCAGTCGCGCCGCAACATTGATACAGCCAGGCGTAATGAATTCATTTCAGAGTTGTCCTTTGTTTCTGGCAACGCTCACAACGTTCTGTCGTCACCAGCTTGCCCTGTTTAACATCGAAGTGCTGGTCTATCAGCACTTTCCATTTGTGCAATCCCGTTTGGCACAGCGTCACGGCCTTGGCGCGTTGTTGCATGCGTTCACGCCGAACTGTTTTAAGATTGATGACATTGCTCATGCCAGCCTCAACCCTGCAAAACCTTGCCAGCACTCAAGCGCAGCTGCCTGCCGCATTGTTGCGCCAG
>JBBQYH010000043.1:0-14837 GCA_038208855.1 Burkholderiales bacterium | reverse complement strand
TGCGGGAGAGGGGCAGGGGAGAGGGTGTTTTTTGCATGTCGCGTATTATAGAAAGATCATTCATATGTTCCGGGTTTAAAAGCTTACCAGCGGAATCCAAACTTGAAGCTGTATGAACTTGCGCCACCGGTGGTGTCACCTTCCAGTGCAAAGTTCACCAAGCCAAGATTCAGGTTGGCACCGGCGAATACTTTGCTTTGCGTAAAGCTTTCTTCAGTCAAACCTGATGCGCTTGCCGTACCTTGAGGCGTGCTGGTGACCCATACCTGGCCCACGCCGGCATAAGGTGTGAGCATCAGGAAACCTTTGGAGATGGAAATATCCAGGCTCTTGGTATTGAATGCCAGTTCATCCACACCCGTCATCGAAGACATGGCTGCACGTACCGCAACTGCCGGCAGCGCAACACCACCGCCAATGATGGCATAGCGCAACTCGGCGCCAAACAGTTTGATGTTGGTGGATGGAACCGAGGCCATGGAAGCGGCCACATCAATGCCAAACGGCAAACCTTTGGCGACATGCAGTTTAGGAACTATCATTCTTGTTATGTCGACTGAACCACTGGTTGCAGTTTTTAATGCGGCACCGCTTTTGGATATGTCGGTGCTGGTGACTTCCACGCCGATGTCAAAGCCGGTAATGCCGAGTGGCTCGGCAGGCATCACGGATTTGTAGCTCAGTGCGGAACCGAAGTCTTCGGATAGTAGTCTGAAATTAGCTTGTCCTACGTTACCTAAAGTTAATGCAGTGAAGTCTGCAGCAGTGGCTGCTTGTGATGATGCGGCTAAAACTAACAACAAGGGTATGAATTTTTTCATGATGTACTCCATAAATTTACGGTTTCCGGTTAAACAGGCCAAGCTTTGCTAAAGCTGAGGCGCACAGGTCTGCTTACACGACGCTCAGTAGAGCCTATTAGAGCAAATCTTGTCAAGCTGAAGCGCGGGAATATGTCGTAAAAATGCTGCTTATTTGCGCTTTTGAAGCTGCACTTACATTCCTTGCGTTGGTATATGAAAGTGTTTATATTCCACTTGATCAGCGGTTGCTGCGCAAATTGCAGTGGCAGTAACGTCTTGAATGCCATCGAAGAGGTTTCTTTCATACTTGACTGCTAGCTTAGAATAGACGAATGGCATGCAGGCCGTTCGTCGGATCATTATTTTGGAGTATTAAACATGACAGACAAGTTAATCATTTTCGACACCACCTTGCGCGACGGCGAACAAAGCCCCGGCGCATCGATGACGCGTGAAGAAAAAGTTCGCATTGCCAAGCAGCTGGAAAAGTTGCGCGTGGATGTGATTGAGGCGGGTTTTCCCGCAGCCAGCAATGGCGACTTCGAATCAGTCAAAGCGGTGGCTGATATTATCAAGGACAGCACCGTGTGCGGCCTGGCCCGCGCGATAGAAAACGACATCAAGCGCGCCGGCGAGGCACTGAAGGGAGCAAATTCAGCGCGCATCCACACCTTTATCGCGACTTCGCCGATACACATGGAAAAGAAGCTGCGCATGACGCCGGATCAGGTGGTGGAGCAAGCCGTCAAGGCAGTTAAATGGGCACGCGAATTTACCGACAACGTGGAGTTTTCGCCGGAAGATGCGGGACGCTCTGATCCCGATTTTCTGTGTCGCATACTGGAAGCCGTAATCAACGCGGGTGCGACGACACTGAATATTCCCGACACCGTGGGCTACAACCTGCCGCACCAGTTCGGCGCGTTGATACGCGACTTGCGCGAGCGCATACCGAATTCCGACAAGGTTATATTCTCGGTGCATTGCCACAATGATCTCGGCCTGGCCGTGGCCAACTCCCTGTCTGCGGTGTTGAACGGTGCACGCCAGGTTGAATGCACCATCAATGGTCTGGGCGAGCGTGCAGGCAATGCCAGCCTGGAAGAGGTGGTGATGGCGGTGAAAACCCGGCGCGATATTTTCAGCTGCGACACGCGCATCGATACCACGCAAATAGTGCCGTCCTCCAAGCTCGTTTCCAGTATCACCGGTTATCCGGTGCAACCCAACAAGGCGATCGTCGGCGCCAATGCGTTTGCGCATGAGTCCGGCATACACCAAGACGGCGTGCTCAAGCATCGCGAGACCTATGAGATCATGCGTGCCGAGGATGTGGGCTGGGGTGCGAACAAACTCACGCTGGGTAAATTGTCCGGACGCAATGCCTTCCGTTCGCGCCTGCAGGAACTCGGCATCGTGCTAGCCAACGAGGATGCCGTGAATGCAGCCTTTGCGCGTTTCAAGGAGCTGGCCGACCGCAAGCGCGAGATTTTTGATGAAGATTTGCAGGCGCTGGTGAGCGAAGTGGAAGTGGCGATGGTGAGTGAACACTATCGTTTATTATCGATGCGTGCACATAGTGAAACCGGTACTTTGCCCAAGGCAAAGGTGCGCCTGAATGTGAACGGCAAGGAGCAGGAAGCTGAGATGGAAGGCGGTGGCCCGGTCGATGCCACCTTCAAGGCCATCGAGGAGATTGTTCATAGTGGTACTGAGTTGTTATTGTATTCGGTGAATAACATCACCAGCGGCACCGATGCACAGGGCGAAGTTACCGTGCGTCTGGCCAAAGGCGGACGTGTAGTCAACGGCCAGGGTGCCGATACTGATATCGTGGTGGCTTCGGCCAAAGCTTATTTGCATGCCTTGAATACTTTGCATGAAAGTGTGGAGCGGGCGCATCCGCAGGTTTGAAAACAACAAAACATTGCCACAGAGAACACAGAGATCACAGAGATCACAGAGATCACAGAGATCACAGAGATCACAGAGATCACAGAGATCACAGAGAGGGCGCTAAACACAATCCTTGTAATGTATTGTTTTACACATACAGGATCAATTAGCGCCTTAACTGTTTTTCTTTGTGCTCTGTACCCGCAAGGGGTAGGCCGTGGTTGTAGGGGACTAAAGCCCCAACACTCACGCTCTGCTCTCTGTGGCTGGAATTTGAAGTTTGGATTTAATTCTTAATTGTTAATAAATATTGAAATAAGGAAGTCGACATGGGTGCACAGTGGAAAGCCAGGCACAAGGAAATCGCGGCCAATGCGAAAGGTAAAATCTTCGGCAAGTTATCTAAAGAAATTATGGTGGCAGCACGCGGAGGCGCCGATCCGGACAGCAACTCCCGATTGCGCATAGTAGTTGAACAAGCCAAGCGGGTGTCAATGCCGCGCGAAACGCTGGAACGCGCGATTAAAAAAGGTGCGGGTCTGCTCGACGATGGCGGGCAGCTGGAGAAGCTGATCTATGAAGGTTTTGCACCGCACCGTGTGCCGATTATCGTGGAATGCCTGACCGACAATATCAACCGCACATTGTCGAATATACGTGTGCTGTTTCGCAAAGGGCAGCTAGGCGCATCCGGTTCTGTTGCTTGGGATTTCGACTATTTGGGCATGATTGAAGCCAGCCCGCAAAGCAAGGATGCAGATCCCGATCTGGCGGCGATAGAGGCGGGTGCGCAGGATCTGGAGCCGGGCGAAGATGGCAATACGCTGTTTTTTACCGACCCTATCGATCTGGACGCGGTTTGCCGTGCGCTACCCACTTTCGGTTTTGTCGTGCAGTCTGCGCAACTGGGCTACAAGCCAAAAAATCCAGTGACAATAAATGATGCCGAGCGCGAGGAAGTGGAGGCGTTTCTGGAAGCCATGGATTCTGACGATGATGTGCAAAATGTGTATCCAGGCTTGGCGGACTAATATTTTAAATATTCCTGGTATTACAAACATGTCTGGCACAAGATTATCTCGTGCCAGTGCTATGTAATAATTTTGTTGAGTACTTTTTACAGTATATGATATGGTTCATGAATGTCTGTGTGGAATTGACTGTAGGGACGTCAAACTGAATGGCAGTTCAAGTTGATTTTCCAGGCACTGAGCAACGACAGGTATAAATATTGAATTTTCTGCAATTGCATACAATTCATGCTGATAAGAAAATATGCCAGTTAAATTGAATCCTGTCGCAAACAAGAATATGTATAAAGCCATCGGTATCATGCGATGGGGTTTTATTTTATTGGCAATATTTTTTGTGGTATTCCTGATCGGTTACTCCTGGCTGTCCTGGCACAGCGTGAAAAACGACCAATCCAAAGAGCTTTCTTCCATCTCCGAGTTGAGTGGAAATTCCCTGGACTCATATTTCTCCCATTATGAAAACTCGCTAAGCGTGTTGGCGCTTGAGTTATTGGATGCCAACGATTCTATCAACATTGAGCGCAGCCATATTCTGCTCAAGCGATTTTTACATGCCAATCCGGATTTGCTGATCGCGAATATCAATAGGCCGGATGGTCAAATAATTGTTTCCTCAGAGGTTGCTCCGGGTATATCCTTGCCATCGCAGGGCAAGGCAACTTCATTCATTCTTGGTCGCGACGAATTATTGAAGGGTAGTCGTTTTAACATAGGCAGAGCCACTTATGGTCCGCTTGCCAAAGGTTGGGTAATTCCTTTACGCTTCGCAATCCGTGATGCACATGGAAAGATGATTTATGTATTAGTGGCCGTGTTACCACTTTCACGTCAACAAAGCTTCTGGCATGATTTGTCTCTTCCCCCCCGAACCGCGTTGGGTTTAATGCGCGATGATGCTTATTTGATCAGTCGCTATCCCGATAATGTCCAAACAGATCTGGATAAAGTGTACGGTCAAGCGAGAACAGGCGTGTTGGTTGAACATTTAACGCATGAATTATTTCCTGCTCGCGGCAACATAAACGGCATTAACAGTGTTACAAAAGAAGAATATTTGTTTGGGTATCGTCGTTTGCAGCATTACCCGGTTACCCTGTTTGTTGCAACGCCGATTACCAATGTTTATATCAAGTGGTGGGAACAGGTAAGAATCATTTATTTGTTGTTATTGTTGTTTGTGTCTATCAGTTATGTCATATATCGCAGAACAACCAAAAATCAACTTGCGTGGGAAGTAGAGCGGGATATACACGAAAAAATATTGCATGAGAGTGAGGAGCGATTTCGTCGTGTTGCTGCAGAAGCGCCTTTTCCGATGATGATACATGCCGAGAATGGCGAGGTGCTGGAAATCAACAAGGCATGGTCGGAAGCAACAGGTTATTCGCATGAGGACCTTCCCGATATAAAGAGCTGGCTGCGGCATGCTTATGAAGAAAATGCCCAGAATTCAAAAGAGGTCGAAGAGCTCATTGAAAGAGTGTACGGTATCGCGCATAGAATAGATCAGGGTGAGCGTGTTATACGCTGCAAGGATGGTTCTACCCGCGTCTGGCATTTCAGTGCCGCGCCTGTTGGTAAACTGCCGGATGGGCGCAGATATGTGGTCAGCATGGCACAGGACATTAGTGAAAGCAAGGCAGCGCAGGAACAAATCCAGTTTCTGGCTTATCACGATGCACTCACGGGTTTGCCCAATCGATTATTGGCGCAGGATCATCTTGAACAGGCAATACTTGCAGCGGAACGCGAGAAGAGCATGGTGGCTTTGCTGTTTGTTGATCTGGACAAATTCAAGACCATCAACGATTCGCTGGGCCATGTGATAGGGGACGGCTTGCTCAAGGAGGTTGCGATCAGATTGCGTACGTGTTTGCGTGAAGTGGATACACTGAGCAGGCAGGGTGGCGATGAATTTTTGATGGTGCTTAAAAACATTCGAGACTCCGAATCCATTACCGTGGTGACGGAAAAAATTCTGGCGCGCCTGTCCGAACCTTTCATGATAGATCACCATGAATTGGCTATTTCACTATCCATAGGTGTTGCAGTTTATCCCGACGATGGCAAGGACTTTGAAACGTTGTTAAAGAAATCGGATACTGCCATGTATCAGGCCAAGGAATCCGGACGCAATACATATCGCTTCCATACGCAGCAGATGAACACTGACGCCATTGAGCACCTGCAGATGCGCAATGGCTTGCGTCGTGCGCTAGAGAATGGCGAGTTTTTACTGCATTACCAACCGCAGATCAGTCTGGTCACGGGCAAGATAATTGGCGCAGAAGCCTTGATACGCTGGCAGCATCCGGAGTTGGGTATGGTTCCACCCGGAAGGTTTATTTCCATTGCCGAGGATAGCGGTCTGATAGTGCCGATGGGTGACTGGGTATTGCAGGAGGCGTGTCGACAGGCCGTGGCATGGGGCGAAGAGGGGTTGCCGGAGATGCTTATGGCGGTCAATCTTTCAGCCGTGCAATTCAAGCGTGGTGATGTAGTTAAAAGCGTGCTGTCGGCACTGGAAATGTCCGGCTTGAATCCGGCCTTGTTGGAACTTGAGTTGACTGAGTCAATCCTGATCAGAGATACGGAAAAGGTATTGGCAACCGTGCGCCAGTTAAAGTCGTTGGGCTTGAAGTTGTCGATAGATGATTTTGGCACGGGTTATTCCAGTCTTTCATACCTGAAGCAATTCAATGTGGACAAACTGAAGATAGACCAGTCATTTGTGCGGGATATGGCGGATGATCAAAGTGATGCGGCGATAGTGAGCGCTATTATCCAGATGGCCAAAAGCCTCAATCTGATCACTATTGCTGAAGGGGTTGAGGATGAGCGCCAGCTTGCTTTATTACAACAATTAAACTGTGATGAGGTGCAAGGCTATTATTTTGCCAAGCCATTGCCGGCTACAGAGTTTGCCAATTTTGTTCCTGCTTTTATCCGGAAATTATAATATTATATAATAGAATCAATATCTTATGCATTAATCATGATTGCCGCTTGAAAGGGCTGCTGTCATTGAGTTCATCCATGTATTGATCGACTCCGCCGGCTTCGCGTTGCAGAAAATCCTCGATAGCTTTTGAAAATTGCGGATGTGCAAGCCAGTGTGCCGACCAGGTCGTGCTGGGCAGAAATCCGCGTGAGAGTTTGTGTTCACCCTGGGCGCCACCTTCGAACAGATCTATATTGTTTTTGATGCAAAAATCTATGGCCTGGTAATAACAGGTTTCAAAGTGCAGGCCCGGATGGTATTCAAGTGCGCCCCAGGAGCGTCCGAATAGCGTGTCATGGTTGTAAAAATTGATGGCAGCGGCAATGGGTTTACCCTCGCGGCTGCCAATGATAAGCAGGATATGCTCGGGCATGGTTTTGCCTATGAGCTGAAAAAATTCAAGATTCAGCGGCTGTGGCGAATTGTACTGCACATGGGTGTGTTCGTAGCAGCGCACAAAAAATTCCCACCGCTCTGGTGTGATGTCCTCGCCGCGCACATGTTCGAAGGTGATGCCCGCATCACTGACCTTGCGCCGTTCCTGTTTGATCTTCTTGCGTTTGTCGCGACGCATGCTGGCGAGGTAAGCCTCAACATCTGCATAGCCATCATTGCGCCAGTGCAGCTGCACGCCGCGGCGCAACATCAGGCCCTGCGCCTGCATTTCCTGTGCCTGGCTTTCGTAGGGAAACAACAGGTGCAGAGATGAAATGCCCGGTTGCTGCGCCAGCTCAAGTGCTGCTTGTACCAGTCGTGCGCGTATCTCTGCAGACTTGCCCAGCAGGCGTGGCCCGGTGGCCGGGGTAAAGGGGATGGAACAAACCAGCTTGGGATAGTAGCGCAGCCCGTTGCGCTGATATGCATCTGCCCAGGCCCAGTCAAACACGAACTCGCCGTAGGAGTGAGTCTTGATATAGAGCGGCATACCACCTATCAGTTGCTCACCTTCCCACGCGGTAATGAATTGCGCCAGCCAGCCGGTTTCAGGACTGGCGCAGCCGGTGACTTGCAAAGCGTTTAAATATGCATGTTTCAGAAAGGGATTGTTCTCGGCCAGAGCATCCCATTGTGCAGCGGGAATGTCAGCAAGGTTCTCGATGACTCTAATACTCATGCTGGTATGCGTTGCCAAATCAGCGTGCGATTGTTGATCGGCATTTCGATATCTTTCAACAATTTCATATTCTGCGCTTCGGCAAGAATATTAAGGGCCTCAAAATCGCGTACGCCGCTTTTCGGGTTACGCGCTTTAAGCCAAACATCAAAACGCGCATTGCTTTCCGAAGTGAAATTGCCGTTGTAATTGAAGGGCCCATACAGGCACAGCAGGCCGCCCGATGCCAGCACGTGGCCTATGCCAGCAAAAAACTTTTCCACTTCCGGCCAGGACATGATGTGCACGGTATTGGCGCAGAATATCGCGTCCACATTTTGTACGGGCCACGATTCATCATTGGCATCAATCAACACAGGTGCGCGTACATTGGGCAATTGCGCTTCATCCAGCCACATCTGTATGCCCGCGTGGTTTTGTTGCAGCTCGCTGGTTTGCCAGAGCAGATGCGGCAAGGCACGGCCAAAGTGTACCGCGTGTTGCCCGGTGCCGCTGGCGATTTCAAGTACATGTTTGCACTCCGCAAACCATACGCGCAGGACGTCGAGTATGGGGTCACGATTGACGTCGCAGGATTCCGCGTAGGGCTTCATGCTGCGAGTTTCATTGCGGTTAGTGCCAGGCGCTTGCCCAGCGCAATGCAGAGTTTTTTTTCTGTCTCGCTAACCGGCTGGTCATTGGCCAGCCCGGCAACATGGCTGGCACCGTAGGGCGTGCCGCCCTGCTGGGTGGTATTCAGGCCGGATTCAGAATAGGGCAGACCGACGATAATCATGCCGTGATGCAACAGCGGCATCATCATGGTAATCAGCGTGGTTTCCTGCCCCCCGTGCATGGTGCCGGTAGAGGTGAAGAGCGCTGCCGGTTTGCCGACCAGCGTATGCTTGATCCACAAGGAGCTGGTGCCATCCCAGAAATATTTCATTGCGGCAGACATATTGCCAAAGCGGGTAGGGCTGCCTACGGCTACACCTATGCATTCTTCCAGGTCGCGCAATTCGGCATAGGGTGCGCCGGTTTCCGGAATGGCAGGTTCGCTGGCTTCGCAGGTGGCCGATACCTTGGGTACGGTGCGTAATCTCGCCCGCACACCGTCCACCTGCTCCACGCCGCGTGCGATAAATTGTGCCATCTGGCGAACTGCACCGTGCTGGCTGTAATACAGCACAAGAATTTCTTTGTCGGTTATCATGCCTGCTATTGTATTTCAGTTATGCACTTCAGTAAAAAGTTTGGATAATTTATGACAAAGACTAACAAGAAAATTCCCGGTATACATTTTTTTTCCTTCGTGAAACTCCTGGGTACGCGCTTCAAGCAGGAGCGCTGCATAGATATGGCATCAAGCTTGACCTTTACCACGCTGTTGTCCCTGGTGCCGTTTATCACCATCATGCTCACCTTTTTTTCGGCATTTCCTCAGTTTTCCGATTTTGGCGGTCATGTGCGTAACATTATTCTGGAAAATATGCTGCCGGAAACCGGAGACATGATCATTTCACAATACATGGCGCAATTTACCGAAAATGCAGCCAAAATGACCGCGGTGGGCCTCGCTTTTCTGGCAGTCACCGCAATGATGATGATTTACAGCATAGACAATGCGTTCAATAAAATCTGGCGCATAAGCCGTCAGCGCAAATTAATACAGCGTGTGCTGGTGTATTGGGCGGTATTGACCCTGGCGCCGTTATTGATGGGCGGCAGCTTGTCTATGACCTCATGGCTGATCAATATGTCGCTGGGAAATCTCAGCCAGCTTTCTACTCCTATGCTGAGCATACTCAAGCTGGTACCGTTCATACTGGCCACACTGGCATTTACTTTCCTGTTTCGCGTGGTGCCCAATCGCTTTGTGCCATTGAAGCATGCCTTTATCGGGGGTGCTGTAGCCGCGGTGGCGTTTGAATTGATGAGCAGGGCATTTGCACTTTATATCGCCCACTTTCCCACCTACAAGCTGGTGTACGGTGCCTTTGCCAGTTTCCCGATTTTTTTGCTGTGGGTATACCTGTCATGGTTTACCGTGCTGCTTGGCGCAGTATTGACGGCGTCATTGTCTCACTGGCGCAGCAGGGACGGCATGCGTGCTTTGTCTCCCGAGGTAAAGCTGTATTATGCGCTGTGCATTTTGCGCTATATGAGTGAAAGTTTGCGCAATGGAGAAATTCAAACCCTGCACAAATTGTCGAGGAAGTTGCTGCTGGGTTTCGACTCGCTCGAGGAATTGCTGGAAAGAATGGCAACGATCAAACTGGTGCAAAGAGCCGTGGGACAAAGCTGGATAATGATACGCGCCCCCGAACATGTGCAAGCCATAGAGCTTTACCATCTGTTCGTATTCGATCCGGGCAAGCCGCCCGCAACAGAAAGCTGTGAGGGGATAAACACATGGTTGGCGCGTATTGCCGAGCATAACGCAAAAACTGCGGCAGTTAATTTGCGCACCCTGTTTAACGACGCTACAATCGAGCGTTAATGTGAAAATATATGATGAAGTTGAGGGAAAGTGATGATGAAATATGTGGAAAACCTGTTTGAAGGCTCATTGTGGAGTAGCCGTTTTGTAATTTTGCTGGCGGTACTGGGTAGCTTGTTTGCCGGGTTTGCGGTTTTCTATGTCGCCACGGTCGATGTGTTCGGCCTGGTTCAGCATGCCATGCACTATGCATCCTCCGATTTAAGCGAAGAAGCGCGCAAGGCATTGCATGACAGCACGGTGTCGCACGTTGTTGAGGTGGTGGATGGCTATTTGCTCGGTACGGTGATGCTTATATTTTCGCTGGGTCTATATGAATTGTTCATCAGTGATATTGATCAGGCACACGGTACCAAGGCTTCCAGCAAGATACTGGTGATTAACAACCTGGATGATCTGAAATCGCGTCTGGCCAAAGTTATCCTGATGATCATGATCGTGACACTGTTTGAAGAGTCATTGAATATGAAAATGAGTGCGCCCATAGATCTGCTATATCTTGGCGGAAGCATTGCGTTGATTGGTCTTGCCTTGTATCTGTCGCATGCTGCCGATGCAGGCGCCAAAGGGCATGGTGATGATGTGGGACATGATGAAGAGGGAAAGCACTGATGAACTGCAAACGCTTTGTACTGATGCTTGCAATGTTGCTGATCTCTTTGAGCTGCGCAGCGACAGGGTTTGAATTCAGTGATATGCAGGGCAAGGCACAGCGGCTATCGGATTACAAGGGCAAGTGGGTGCTGGTGAATTTTTGGGCAACCTGGTGTCCGCCCTGCCTGGAAGAAATCCCCGATCTTGTGGAAATGTATAATTCGCACAGAACTGGAAATATATCCGTAATAGGCGTCGCCATGAGCTCGCCGACTGATACTGTCAAAGCGTTTGTGAAACAAATGGAAATCAGTTATCCCATCGTGTTGGGTAGCGACGCAATCGCCGCCCAAATAGGTAGAATCGACGCCTTGCCTACTTCTTATTTGTATGATCCCAGCGGCAAGCTGGTGACCTTTCAGGTTGGCATGATCACGCGTGATGCAATAGAAAACTATATTCGTGCAAAATCTAAGAAATAGTTTGATGGTGTTGCGTTTATTAACCGCTGGTTGATGCAGTCAAATTAAGTTTTGAGCGGGTAATTACCGGTGCAGTCCAGTGTTTGTGCCAGGCAGATTTGACCAGGTTGGGATAGGCGGCCTGACCCAGGCTGCCGTTGTAGCGGCCCAGCGCCCGATACAAATCGCCTCTTTCCATATCCAGATAATAACGAAATATGGTGCAGCCATAACGCAGGTTTATGCGCAGGTGAAACAGATTCTGCTCGCTTTTTCCTATGCTTTTCACCCAGAAGGGCATCACCTGCATATAGCCGCGAGCGCCCACTCTGGACAAGGCATATTTGTTGAAATTGCTTTCCACTTCTATCAGGCTCAATACCAGATGCGGATCAAGTCCGGCGCGCTTTGCTTCATAATGCACAGTGCTGAGGAATTCACGTCTTTCCGCTTCGTTAGGCATTTTGTATTTCAAGCGGTCCGACATTTCCGACAGCCAGAATTGCGCTTCCTGCTGTGAAGCGAAGGCTAGTTTGGGCGCGCCCTGGTCTGATACGGCACGCTGCAAAATCGCGCGCACACTGGCTGACAGGGCGACATTTTGCTGCGCGCCGGCCTGTGCATTACTAACAATACCCACGCATGCTGCTGAGAAACACAGCAGCAGTACAGGCTTCTTGAGATGGTCTGCTAAGCTCATAGCCTAGATTGTACGACACCAGTGACATTGTGCAAGTCCACTATTTGCGCTTCACTGTCCTTTCGTCCCTGATATTCGACCTTTCCTTCCTTTAGTCCGCGATCACCGATGACGATTCTATGCGGTATGCCTATCAACTCAAGGTCGGCAAACATCACGCCAGGACGCTCATCCCTGTCATCCAGCAGCACTTCAATACCGGCCGCAGTGAGATCCGCGTACAGTTTTTCCGCGGCCGCTCGCACCGCCTCGCTTTTTTTCATGCCTATCGGTGCAATGGCAACCTGGAAGGGGGCCATTGCAACAGGCAGGGTAATGCCGCGCGCATCATTGTTCTGCTCTATGGCAGCCGCGACGATACGCGACACACCTATGCCATAGCAGCCCATTTCCATTACCTGAGTTTTGCCGTTTTCATCCAGATATGTAGCGTTGAGTGCTGTGGAATATTTGCTGCGCAACTGGAAAATATGACCTACTTCTATGCCTCTGCACAGTTGCAGTGTACCCATGCCATCGGGGCTGGCATCGCCGGCGACGACATTGCGCAGATCGTGCACATTGCTGTCGTCCAGATGTACGTCGCGGGCGAAATTGACCCCGCTGAAATGGAATCCGTCTTCATTGGCGCCGCACACAAAGTTGCTCATGGCCGCTGCCGAACGGTCGGCTAGCATGCTCATTTTCTTTCCGGCCGGCCCTATATAGCCGGGTCGGCAACCCATGTTCTGCTGAATTTCATCATCGCTGGCAAAGCGGAATTCACCCAATATCTTGCCGGCCTTGATCTCGTTGAGCATATGATCACCGCGCAGCAGCAGCAAAACAAAATCTCCTTTGCCATCGATTACGGCGATGCTTTTCAGTACCTGTTCGGGCGACACATGCATGAAAGTGGCAATGTCTTCTATGGATTTCTGCCCTGGCGTGATCACTTTCTGCATTGCTACGCTTGCTGACGCACGCGGAGCGGCTGGTGCAACGGCTTCTGCCAACTCCACGTTTGCTGCATATTCGGAGGTGGGGCAGAAAGCCAGCGCATCTTCGCCGGAATCCGCCAGTACGTGGAACTCATGCGAGCCACTGCCGCCTATCGCGCCAGTATCCGCAGCTACCGCGCGGAACTGCAGGCCGAGGCGGGTAAAGATACGACTATAGGTTTCATACATCAAGCGGTAAGTCTGCTCCAGGCTGTCGAAATTCGCATGGAATGAATAAGCATCTTTCATCAGAAATTCGCGCGCGCGCATTACGCCGAAACGTGGGCGCACTTCATCGCGAAATTTGGTTTGTATCTGATAGAAGTTCAGCGGCAACTGACGATAGCTTTTCACCTCGCGTCGAGCGATATCGGTGATGACTTCTTCATGGGTGGGACCGAAACAAAACAGTTTGTCATGCCGGTCGGTAATTTTCAGCATCTGCGGACCAAATACTTCCCAGCGCCCGGTTTCCTGCCAGAGTTCGGCAGGCTGCACTGCAGGCATCAGCAGTTCGATGCCGCCGCTTTTGTTCATTTCATCGCGCACGATTGCTTCTACCTTGCGCAGTGCCCGTAATCCGAGAGGCATCCACGTATACAGGCCGCTGGCAAGTTTTCTGATGTAGCCAGCCCTGACCATCAATTGATGGCTGACAAGTTCGGCTTCGGAAGGGGCTTCTTTCAGAGTGGAGATGAAAAATTGTGAAACGCGCATGTTTAAAGACTATATGATTTTATTGGAATTGTGCTATTTTAACGTAAAGGTCTTTATTGGATATGCTTGTTTTTCTGATAAATAAAATAAATTTACGGGTCTTTGAGTGTTTTTGAATCGATGAATTGTCGTATTGATCAAATTGGCGAGATAAATAATAAATATAAAAGGGAGAATGAAAAT
Source organism: Burkholderiales bacterium (assembly GCA_038208855.1). GTDB lineage: Bacteria > Pseudomonadota > Gammaproteobacteria > Burkholderiales > Gallionellaceae > 39-52-133. The sequence continues at coordinate 875 of JBBQYH010000043.1, read as the reverse complement.
GGGGTTTTTTTCAAGATTGATGGGATGGAATGATGCGAAGAAGGCTGCAATAAATGAAGAAATTAATATCATGGATGCAATCAATGCGCATGTTCGCTGGAAAATCCGCCTGGATAAATGTTTGAACGGTACTTCGGATGAGGTACTTGATCCCAAGGTTATTTGCCGAGATGATCAATGTGTTTTGGGTAAGTGGATACACGGCCCAGCAGATAAGTACTTTGAAAATGACAATAGTCTAAATAGCCTGCGTGATGATCATGCAGAGTTTCATAGGTTGGCTGCCCGCGTTGTGGAGCTTGTACATGCAAATAACAAGGAAGCTGCCAGAAATATATTGCATGGCGACTATACTGAAGCATCGCGTATTGTTATCCGTGATTTGACCGAATTGAGCAAACTGCTGGTACAAAAATTGTAAAGCACTTCTTCATGTGGATTGGGAAAACAAGGAATAAGTGCAATTGAACATACTTTAGAGCTTTTCACTGTTCATTAAATATGGAACAATCTGCCCTATCAATAAATAAGTGGGGCATAACATGATAGACCGCGAAGGCTATCGCCCGAATGTCGGCATCATACTGACGAATGAAAAGAATCAGGCTTTTTGGGGTAAACGTATCCGGCAGGACGCGTGGCAGTTTCCACAAGGCGGGATTCAGTATGGTGAAACGCCAGAGCAGGCGATGTATAGAGAGTTGCACGAAGAAGTGGGTTTGAATTGCTGCCATGTGCAAATACTGGGCAGGACGCGTGAATGGATGCGTTATGAGGTTCCGCAGAGCTGGTCCAAACGTGAAAGCAGGGGTAATTACAAAGGTCAGAAACAAATCTGGTTTTTATTGCGCCTGACCGGCCGCGATTGTGACGTA
>JBBQYH010000042.1:0-15303 GCA_038208855.1 Burkholderiales bacterium | reverse complement strand
TATTATGCCCCTCGCACTTGACAGCGTTTTGTGTAGGCTCTATATAAACACAAATATTAAAAATATTCCATAAGACGACATAAGCTAAGTTACTATTTCTTTACATTTTTCATACCGCCAAATGATTACTCTGTTGCATTTTGACACACCCTTTCCATCAGTTGAAACAGCAATGCGCAATCCCAACGGCCTGTTGGCTGCAGGTGGCGATCTGCAACCGGAACGCTTGCTGGACGCTTATCGACACGGCATATTTCCCTGGTACAGTGCCGGTGATCCGCTGTTGTGGTGGAGTCCGGACCCGCGCATGGTGCTGTTCCCGGATGAATTGAAAATATCGCACTCCTTGCGCAAGACGCTCAGGAAGGGAAATTACGAAATTCGCACCGATACTGATTTCGAACAGGTCATGCGCGCGTGTTCCTCACCAAGAAGTGGGCAGGACGGCACCTGGATACAGGAAGAAATCATAGAGGCCTATGTGCGCTTGCATCATATGGGTTTGGCTCACTCTGTAGAAACGTGGATAAACGGCGAGTTGTGCGGTGGCTTGTATGGTGTCAGTATCGGTCGCATGTTTTATGGCGAATCCATGTTCAGCCGCAAAACAGATGCTTCCAAACTGGCCTTTGCCCATCTTGTCCTGCAACTAAAACGCTGGGGAGTAGGCATGATAGACTGCCAGATGAATACCGCCCATTTGGCCACGCTGGGCGCACGTGAAATTCCACGCAAGGAATTTCTCATGCGCCTGCAAGAATTGATACACTATCCAAACATATCTACGCCCTGGTTTTTTGAACATGACCTTATTGCGTGACATCCCGTTATCGGCGCTGCAGTTTTACCTGACTGCACCCTACCCGTGCAGCTATCTGGCGGAGCATGAGGCGCGCTCGCAGGTTGCAACGCCCAGCTTTCTGATTTCCAGCACAATCTATTCCGAACTTGTCAGGCTGGGATTCCGCCGCAGCGGCACGTTTACCTACAGGCCGCATTGTGACGGCTGCACGGCCTGCACGCCGGTACGTATAAGCGTAAATGATTTTTCACCCAGCCGCACACAACGTCGCGCCTGGAAAAAAAACCAGCATCTGCTTGCATCGCTGCATCCACTCGAAGACAAACCGGAATATTTCGAACTGTACAAACGCTACCAGAACAAACGGCATCCGGACGGCGGCATGAGCAATGACAACCACGACCAGTATCAGAAATTCCTCCTGCAAAGCCATGTGGATTCCATGCTGGTAGAATTTCGCGAAGACGGTATCTTGCGCATGGTGAGCATAGTGGACGCACTGGATGACGGACTTTCTTCCGTGTATACCTTCTATGAGCCCGACAACTCCCAGGCCGGATTTGGCACTTACAATGTACTGTGGCAAATTGAACTGTGCCGGCAATTGCAACTGCCCTATCTTTATCTGGGCTACTGGATAAAGGCAAGCCGCAAAATGGCCTATAAGGCCAACTTTCAACCTATCCAGGGATTGGTGCAGGGCAAATGGCAGGCTCTGGATACTCAAATAGCTCTCTGATACCAGACAATACTTTAACCAGCAGCATTCACTACTTCAGAAAGACCCGCGATGTACTCAGTAATTCGCCCGCTATTGTTTAAACTCGATGCGGAAACAGCCCATCACCTCACGCTGTCTGCACTGCGAAATGCACACCGCCTGCACCTGTTGCCGCTACTGGCAAAAAAAATCCCCAACCAAGCCACAACCGTGATGGGACTCACCTTCCCCAATCCTGTAGGCCTGGCTGCGGGGCTGGACAAAAATGGTGAATGCATCAATGCTCTGGGCGCGCTCGGCTTCGGCTTTATCGAGATAGGCACTGTTACCCCGCGCCCGCAACCCGGCAACCCCAAGCCGCGCTTGTTTCGCCTGCCGCAGGCGCAAGCCATCATCAACCGCATGGGCTTCAACAATCTGGGCGTTGACCAGTTACTCGCCAATGTCGCCCAATCTCAATTCGCCCGCCGTGGCGGCATCCTCGGCATCAACATCGGCAAGAATTTCGACACCCCCATCGAACATGCCGCGGAGGACTATCTGAAAGGCTTGCGCAAGGTTTACCCTCATGCCAGTTACGTCACCATCAACATCTCCTCACCCAACACCAAGAACTTGCGTCAATTGCAAGGCGGGAATGAACTTGATGCATTACTGACATCGCTTAAAGCCGAACAGGAAAAGCTCGCGCAACAACATGGCAAATATGTGCCGCTTGCACTCAAAATTGCACCGGATCTGGATGCAGATCAGATTAAAGAAATTGCCGCCCTGCTCATGCGCCATCGCATAGACGGCGTCATCGCCACCAACACCACCCTCTCGCGCGAAGGCATTGAACAGCTTGCACTGCATAGCGAAACCGGCGGCCTGAGCGGTGCGCCGGTAAGAAATAAATCTACAGCTGTTATCCGCCAGCTTGCTGCGGAATTGAAAGGTGAAGTACCCATCATCGGTGTTGGCGGCATTATGAAAGGCGAAGATGCCGCGGAGAAAATCCGGGCTGGTGCGGCATTGGTGCAGATATACAGCGGGCTGATTTATCGCGGGCCTGATTTGATTGCTGAATGCGCGAAAGCCATTTCTAAAATGGGTCCGGGATAAAAAAATTAAAACACCTCCATATTTGATGTTTTGAATGACATCCAAGTTAAAGGTCTGCATCGCGTCCAAAGAATTTATATAGCTTTTCTTATTTCGGTCTTTCAAGAATGAATCTGTTGATTCTTTAAGTTGCCAGATGTCAGAAAACCTTGCCAAATCGATGGTAAAGATTCGTGATATGAAGACTCAATGGCTGTAGCGAATGGAACTTTAGCCTTGATGGTTTTGAGCATATTCTCAAATGAGTTTTGATCGTGATCATGCATATATCCAACAAACATAGATGCCTGCCTGTAAAACATATGCGGCTTGAGACCATATGATGATGCACTTTTTCTAAAGAGCAGCCATTCAGAATCTATTGGTTCAAAATATTTTCCCTGTTCAAATGCGTCTCGAGCTTCATCTATCGTTACTGATTCTGCGCCACCTCCGTTGGAAACCCAGACAGCAAGCCCCTCAACAAACCAAACTGGCGTTCTACCAATAGTTAGCGTACCCATTTGAAGATTCAGATCCAAGTGAGATAACTCATGAACCAGTATTGCCTTAGTGCGCTCAGGCATTGCAAGCAGCTTGGGGGATAAATTGAGTGTGCCAAATACAACAAACCCCGATGCCAATTCGGATGCTCCGCTGTATTTGGAGAAACTATCAATTGAACTGTAGGTGTAAATAAGAATAGGCGTAGTAAATTTTGCAAACTGTGCTTTCTCTACTGTTGCTATCGCATCCGGGAGTATAGGTGCAATGCTCTTGGCTAGATCCTCAGAGCCTGGCTCACACAGTATTCTGCTATCTGAAGTGCACTGGACGAAATTCTTTTTTGAATGAACCCAGGCATTGACAAGTTTCAATGGAGTACAGCCACTAAAAGAAAATGATAGAACTGATACTACAATTGATACTTTCAGAATTCGCATAAGCAACCTAAGTGTTGTTTGAGTAATCTGTCATCAACTTCAAAATGTGAAAAAGCATTGCAAATACCCGCAAATGTATTGTTTCTCTACCCTGCCATTAGAAACCTCAAGGCAGTAAATTAATTCAAATATTTCTGTGTACTCTGTGATTGAATTGCTGTTTCTTCCTTTATCGTTTGCGCAAAGGATCGAGTAACGAGGCCAGCCCGTTATGATCCAGTTCCTGCATCAACGCCAATAATTTACCAATTTCACCGGGCGGAAAACCCTCGCGCGCAAACCAGTTCAGATAGTGCCCCGGCAAATCGGCGATGAGCCGCCCCTTGTATTTGCCAAACGGCATTTCACGCGTCACAAGCAGCAGCAGGTGCTCCTGATCCATGCTGGTATCAACTCCTCAGCGGGAAGTGACACGCCACCTGATGGCCCTCGCCCACATCGCGCAATTGCGGTTCATTGGCCGGGTCGGTACATTCCGCGGGGTGGCCCAACCTTTCATATATAGGACATCGCGGGGCAAAGCGGCAACCTGAAGCCGGGCGTTCAAAATCGAACACGCCCCATGAAGCACGCCTGTCAATTTTATTGCTGCCTGTCGCTTCCAGATTGTGTTTGCCGACCAGAGATGACCACAGAATATAGGTATAGGGATGGCGTGCTGCACCCGAAATGCGTTCGGTCAGCCCCATTTCAACAATTCTGCCAAGATACATCACGGCCACTTTATGGCTCATCAATTCGACGACTTGCAGGTCGTGTGAAATAAACAAATAGGACAGCCCGAGTTGTTGCTGCAGGTCGCGCATCAGGTTGACCATCTGCGCCTGTATCGACACATCGAGTGCACTGGTCGGCTCATCGGCGACGATGAGTTTTGCGCCAACCGCGAGCATGCGCGCGATACCCACGCGCCGTTTCTCTCCGCCGGAAAGCTCGGATGGATAGCTGGGCAGTTTGCTGTATTTCAAATTGACCTGATCAAGCAGCATGTGGGATTTTGCACTCACTTCCGCATCACTCAGACGATCGTATACGCTTATTGCTTCTTGCAATATATCCTGTACGCGCATCTTCGGATTAAGGCCTGCATCCAGATCCTGGAAGATCATCTGCATATCCTTGCGCAATGGGCGCAATTCGCTGTCGCTATAATGGGTGATGTCTTGCCCGTCGAAAATCACTTTGCCCGAGGTCGGTTTGATCAGGCGCAACACTGTGCGGCCCACCGTGGTTTTGCCACAGCCGGATTCTCCAACCAGCCCCATGGTTTCATTTTCGCGCAGGTAAAAACTGACATTGTCGACGGCAGGAATCATATCTGCACGACGATTGAAGGCGGAAAACAGATTGCGGTTACGCTGAAAATGCTTGCTCAGTTGTTTTACTTCAAGAATCGTTCTGGGCATGACTTGCCTTATCCCCTATCTTGCCGTTAGACCAGCAAAGCGCCAGCAGCGTATCTGATGGCCCGGCGTATATTCCCGCAACTCGGGATGTTGCGTAGCGCATTTAAATTCTATATCAGGAGTAATCTGGTTGCAGCGTTCATAAAAACGACATCCTGGCGGGACATTGATCGTATCCAGCACGTCTCCCTCTATCGTCTGCAATTCAGCCTTGTCGCGTATCTTCTGTTCGCTGGGTATCGAGGCAAGCAATGCCGCAGTGTATGGATGCTTGATTTGCGCAGTCGTATCCAGCAGCAAGTCTGTGGGCCCATACTCGACCACGGCCCCGCCATACATGATGGCTACACGGTCTGACAGCCTTGATACCACGCTGATGTCGTGGCTGATCAGCAGCGTGGATATTCCCGTCTCGATTTTCAATTCTTCAATCAAATCAACAATTTTAGACTGTATAGTTGCATCCAGGCCGGTGGTCGGCTCATCCGCAATCAACAGTCTTGGCTCGGAAGACAATGCCATCGCAATCATCACACGCTGGCACATGCCGCCAGACATGGCCGATGGATAGGTATTGAAACGCAAACCCGGAGAATCTATCTTGACTTGTTCCAGCCAGTAGATAGTCCTTTCCCGCGCTTCCAGTGGCGATTTGATGCTGGTATGCAAGCGTATTGCCTCGGAAATCTGCTCACCCACTGTCATAAAGGGATTAAGCGAGGCGCGCGGATTCTGGAAAATCATCGAGATTTCCTTGCCGCGCAAATCTTTCATCATGCGCTCGCTGAATTTTTGCCAGCCTGATTCATCCTTGTTTACAGACATTACCCGGCCGTTTTTTTCCTCTATTTCTACATACGCATCCAGATCCTGAAGCAGATTCAGCTGCCCTCTGGAGCTTGCAAAGTGGATACTACCTCCGATTACACCCGGGCCCGTGGATACCAATCCCATGATGGACATTGCAGTAATGCTTTTGCCGCTGCCAGATTCACCGACTATGCCCACCGTTTCACCCTGTCCCACTTCCAGTGACACGCCATCCACGGCACGCACAAACGCCTGCTTGCTGCGTGAGTAAAAATAAGTGCGCAAATTTTCAATTTTGAGCAGCGCTTCCATCGTCATCTGCTCCGTCTGTCTTCAAGAATATTATTGAGCCCGTCGCCCAGCAAATTGAAACCCAGGATGGTGAACAAGATAGCCAGCGCCGGTGCGGTGGAGGGCCAGAAATTTCCCTGCAGGAAATAATTTGCACCGGACTGCACCATATTGCCCCACGAGGGAGCGGGTTCCTGCACACCAAAGCCAAGGTAACTCAGACTGGTTTCAAGCAGGATTGCTTCTCCCATGCCCAGTGTGGCCTGTATGATCAACAAGGCACGGCAGTTGTACCAAAGAATGTGTTTCAGAATGATCACGCGGGTGCGCAAGCCGAGAGCGATGGCTGCTTCAATAAAGTTTTTTTGCGACAGGAAAAGTATTTTGTTGGCGATGGCGGTTGCAACTGCCGGTATGCCGGTAATGCCCATCACCATCATGATGTAGTAGATATCCGGCTTGAAAGCGGCAACGACCAGAAGTATCAATACCAGACGCGGGAATGAATCTATCAGATTGGTGAAGTAAGTAATTACAGTAGACAACTTCCCGCGCACATATCCGGACAAAACACCCAGCAAAACACCGCCTGCAAGTGAAATGGATATGGCCAGCAGGCCGGGCAAAAAATATGCCTGAATTCCCATGATCAGACGCGAATATATATCCCGCCCCATAAAATCCGTGCCCAGCCAGTAACCTTCGGTTGCGGGCGGTGCCATCAACATATCCATGTTGATCTGTTGCGGATCATGCGGCAGCAAATCAAACATGCCCGCGACATAGGAAGCCAGCACCAGCACAACGATCAACAGGCCGTAGGCCACATATATCAAGTCAACAGTAGAGTATTTCTGCCAGAAGGGCAGGGAGGAAAAATCACCGATAGCAACTGTGGTCTGGGAATATTTTTTCACTATGCTTTTACTTCCCTCAAGTACGCGTTAGTTGCGGATTCACCGCTATGCAGATGATACGTTGAAGCAGGCTGCCCGCACGGACAAAAGCCGCTGCAACCAGTGCAATTCCCATAATGACCGGGAAATCCCTATCCTGCGCAGCCTGCCATGCCATGCGTCCCATACCCGGCCAGTTGAACACCTGCTCCACTATCACAGCCCCGCCCAACAGAAATGGAATCTTGGCTGCAATGATTTCAGTCACGGGCAGCAAAAAACCCTCCTTGAACGCATGCATCCATACCGAAGCGCCTTTAGCACGGGCAGTTCTTACATAATCTTCGGCCATGACCCTGCTCATTTCCTCGCGCAAATTGCGTATAACCTCACTGATGCTGCCGCTACCCAGCCCCAGTACCAGCACCGGCACCAGCATGGCAAGCCACTGATTGCCGTGCGATGATTGCTCGAACGACATCAAGGGAAAAAAGTCAAAACTGTGTATTGAAATATAAATGGCTATGTAACCCAGCCAGAATACCGGCACTGCAGAAATCAGATAACCAAACATGGTTAACGGCCAGCTGATCATGACCAAGTGTCCGCGGGCGGATGAATATAGTGCAATCGGAACGGCCACTAGCAGTGTAACCAGCATTGATCCCAGGGTTAAATACAGCGTATTCAGGCTGACTTTGAACAACTCTCCGGCTACTGGCAATCCGGTGCGTATGGAGGTGCCAAAATTTCCGCTCAACACATTGGACAACCAGGAAAAATACTGGCCATACCAGCTTGTGGCATTGCCCATTGCAGCGCGTATAACCTCACGGCTTTCATCAGTGGGCATTTGTCCTTCCAGCAACATGCTGAACGGATCACCGGGGGCTGCATACAAAATGGCAAACACGACAAAGCTGACACCCAGCAACAGTAAAAAGGCCAGGCCCAATTCCCTGAATAATATTCGTGCCAATATTCTTATCGGGCTATTTTTCATGCATGCATATCATTATGACGGGTTGACTGAACGATAAGTTTTCCACCCTTCTCATGCTTATTTTTTCTGGGCTTTCACGGGTATGTACCATTCATCTGCATAGGAAAAGAATTTATACGGATGGATAGCTACATGCTGGATCTTTTTATGGTAGGCGCTGTAATGTGTCAGCGTCCACAGGAAAGTATACGGTGCTTCTTCGGCAAGCAATGCATGCAGCTTGCGATTAATGGTGCGGCGTTTTTCGTGGTCCAGCGTCAACTTGCTTTGCACTATCAGCGAATCCACTTCCGGATTGGAATAGGCTCCGAAGTTGTTTTTCCACGGGCCAATCTCGGCCGAATGAAACAGCGAGGAAATATCCGCCGAATCATCGAATACCCAGGATGCAAAAACGATATCAAAGTGATGTTCACCAAACACCTCTTCTTTCCATGACTGCCATTCCTTGAATTCGACTTTCACCGTCACGCCGATATTTTTCAAATAATTCTGGAAGGCAAGCACGACACGCTTGACTGCTTCGCTTTCCTTTTCTATCGGCACCGACAAGGTCAATTCCAGTTTCTTCCCGTCTTTTTGCATTACACCATCCGGCCCCGGCTTGAATCCGGCCTCGGTCAACAGCGCAATGGCTTTTTTCGGATCGTAGGGCAAGGGCTTGACATCCAGATTGTAGGCCCAGCTTCCCGGCGCAAAGGGGCCGGAAATTATCGTACCCTGGTTATTAAAAAATGAGCCCAGCATTTCCTGGCGATTTATTGCATAACCAAATGCCAGGCGTACCCGCTTGTCGGCAAGCAGGGGGTTGCGCAGGTTATAGCCGAAGAACGAGTAGGACAGGGCGTTATATGGTTGCAGGATGAAGCGCTTGTCGCCCTGAATTTCCGCAATGCTGCGCGGATTGACCAGTACGATCATGTCTATGGCGTTGAAAGTGAGCGCCTGCGTCAGTATATTCTGGTCGGCAAACGGTTTTGCCACGAATTCGTCTATATGCGGCCTGCCCTTGAAATACTTGTCATTGGCAACCAGCACAATTTCACGATCCGAAGTGACGTTGCTCAGCATATACGGACCGGTGCCTATCGGGTGTTGTACAAAAGGGTCGTCCCTGGTGAGATACAGGGGATTTTTCGGGCCGTGTTTGGGTATGATCTTGAAACTGAATTTTGCCAACGCATTCAGCACCGGTCTCTTGAGCGTAAAGCGCACCGTAAATTCATCTATTTTTTCAACTTTATCAATGAACTCGAAGCGTACTTTTAACGGAGTAATGGTCTTGGGATTCATCATGATGTTGTAGGTGAACACCACGTCATTCGCGGTAAATGGCAACGCAGTTTCTCCCGGCTTGGCATGCCATGTAACATCTTTGCGCAAATGAAAGGTATACACGCGGCCATCCTTGGATGTTTCCCAGCTACTGGCCAGTTCAGGTACCACATCCTGTCTTTCGTTGATGCCTACCAAGCCGTTGAATATCAGCTCGCTGATACGCATAGAGATCATTTCATTACTGGTGATGGGATCAAGGGTGGCCGGCCGGCCGTATTCTCCATAGTTCAATACCCCTCCATTGGGTCTGTCATCTTTGCGAATATCCGCGGCATACGACACGCCATGCACGGAACACCAAAGACTAGACGCTAACACCAATATGACAGATAGCTGTTTCATACATTTCTCCCGATTGATTCCCAGTGTGCTGCTTTAATCCAACTTGAAAAAGCCACTTTTATAGTTATAAAGCGATATTGCTTTGTTTATTGCCTGCTAAAATATTTTTACATCTCCTGCACTGTGCTGCTCTATCGCATATATACCCTGCATTGCTTCCTGTAACTGTCTGACTACAGGATATTGCTTGCCCAATTCAAAATATATCTCCAGATTTTCCGAATACTTCTTATTAAAGTAATAGACTTGCGCGAGATCCACCAGCATCACCGGATCATTGGCCTCTATCTTGTTTTTATTCGCCTTGTCACGACCTGCCTCCAGATACAACAATGCCTTGGCGTATTGTTTTTGGCGCAGATAATATTTTCCCAAGGCAATATTCAGCGGGAAAAACTTTTTGCCTTCCCCCTTTTCTATCGAGGCCAGCGCATTTTTTTCCAGCTTGATGCAATCTGCCCTGCTTTGCGCACAGGACATCATTACCTCAGCCAGCAGTGCAGGGTCTTCTGCCGATTTTTCTGCCATGGTCAGCCAGGCAGCTAAAGCTTCTACGCGCCGTCCCGCAATGTTGTATGCGCCAGCCCGGTTAACCAAAGCCATATTTCTGTATTGCACAGGGATACCGGATTGAGCCAAAAAATTATCCACATTGCGCAATGACAGCTCCGCATTGCCCATACGCAGATAGGCTTCGGCCAAATAGTATGTGGCTATTTTGCCGGTTTTTTCGTCGTGACTTGCCTGTTCAAAATATGACACTGCTGCACGCAGATGAATTCTGGACAAGTTGTCCAGCAAACCGGGGTCATAAAAGCTTATCGATTTGCTCGCACCCAACTCTTCAATGTATGACGCCTCGGCAAGATCTTTACTATCCAAAAAATCCAGAGCCTTGTCTGGCGCACCTGCAAAGCTGTATGCGCGCAGTATATTGTTGATCATGCCTGCACTCGGTATATGTCCTTGCATTTTTGCATCATTCAAAGCCGTGTCGGCCAGGAGCACCGGGTTATATGCCTGAGCACCCGTCTCTGCATATGCTCCTGCCAATGCTGCCTTGATTTCAGGCTTGCGCTTGTCCAGCGACGACCAAACATTATTCGCCTTTTGCATTTCCTTTAACTTGCTGTAGGCGACGCCAAGGCCAACAACAGCCAACGACCTTGCTTCCGGCGGTACAGATTTTTGCGCAGCAAATTTTTTCAGGTAAACGGCTGCCTCGGCAGGCTTGTCCGCCTCAAGCAAAGTCTGCCCCAGATACAAGTCCACATAGCGACTCGGTGTACCGGTTTTTTGCTTTCTGAGTTGCCTGAGATAATCAAGCTCGATAACCAATGCGGCTTGATGCAAATCTCTGTACAACATCGCGCTACCCAGATAACTCATACCCAGTGCCAGACTGGCTGCAGCCTTATGTGCAGCATCCATCGCGGTCAACTGCGGCCGCAACAAACTCTCAGCCGACTCGTAGTGATGTTTTTCATACAGCTTCATTGCGCGTGCGGTGACATCTTCGGCAGCTGCGGCATGACCCGCCATAGGCAGCGACACGGCAAAAAGCAATTTGCAGAAAAATTTCATTGCCTGCCCTTTAGCCTGGTGATGTAAATCTGATCCCATTGCTCGTGTTGGGCGCGAAACGCAATCAGGCCTTTGGGACCACAGGCTATATCATGATTCATTTTCGTATTTGTCCTCAACTGCCGGCTTTGTCTAGTCGACAGGTCTACTATATATATCGGGTTATATTCAAGCTCATCATCCCTCACGTAAACCAGAGCGCTGCCGTCGGCAATCCACGCCGGCCCCTGCTCGATATCGGGAACCACATTCGTGGCAACAATCTGCTGCTCAAGATGCAAACCCTGATCCCCATCACTGCCATCGGCCGCAACAACAACCAAAGACCATTTTTGCAGCTCGCCTTCACTATTGTAGTTTGTATAAAACGCGATCTTCTTGCCATCGGGCGACCATGTCGGGCGCAGATCGTCATATTGCCATTTGCTCAACTGGCGCAAGCTTTGAAACGGATTTTTAATATCGTCTATCACATAGATATCATGGTTTTCCGTACTGCCGTATATCATTGCGAGCTTGCTTCCATCAGGCGACCAGCGCGGATATAAATAAGGCCTGTCACCCCTGGTAAGCTGCTTAACGCTTTTATTGTCCGGATCAAGCAGATACACGTCCCCCTTGCCGCTGCGTCCCGATACAAAAGCAATCAGGTTTGAGGTGGGCGACCAATCGGCCAAGCCGTCCTTTTCCTTGTGGTCAGTCAAGCGCTGTACATCTCCGCCCAGCAACTGACTGTATATATCGTAGTTTCCTTCTCCGCCATTGCTCATGAAAACCAAACGTTTCGCATCACGCGCCCAACTGACTCCGCTGTTGTAACTTGGATCTTCGGTGAGCCCGGGCAGAAAAACCTGCATTTGCTTGCTGTCTTTCTCGGTACCCGACAACTGGAAATATATGGTTTGCAATATTGACCCGCCAGATTGCGCAATTTCAATTTCGCGTTTATCACCAAGTGTGCGCTCAAAAGCAATCATGTCTCCGGCGGGAGACCAAACGGGGTTGGAGTCATTTCGACCCGCCTCAAAAATAGAAAGCGGGCGCACAAATTCCGGCTCCAGCATTTCAATTTGTCTTTTGTTTTGCATGGACCGGACCGGTGCAGTCATGGGCACTCCGGATGCAATTGTCATAACTACGCTATCCAATTCTTCCGCATGTACCTGCACAGAACAGAAGAATACTGCCAAACACGACAAATGCAGATAACGAAGATATGCACTCATAGCTCAAATTCCCGCTTATTTGTCTTTTATCTGATTCCAGAACTTTTTGGCGGTTTCACGGTGCTCTACGAATACCGGGTTACCTTCAAGCGCCCTGGGGAAAAAATCAAAATAATCGCGCCATGCAAGATTGGCATCGTTCAACATGTTTGCACGGCGTGTAATCATGTAGAGCTTCTGATAGGCCAAGGCAAGATAGTAGTAAGTATCATGAACAGCCTGGTCATATTCGTCATCAGGGAAGAAGCGCATATTCTGCTTGGCAACCTTCAGGTTCTGCACCGCCTTGGCATAATATTGCGCTGCCTCGTTCTGGTTTTCAGCCGTCTTGTTATTGCCTTTTTCATAGTAGGCATGACCAAGATTGGTATAGGCAACTGCATATTGCTTGTAGATCAGCTGCTCATTCTCGGGTAGCGCCAATACGTTTTCAAACTCTCTGATTGCGCCGTTGAAATCGTCTTTCTCGTCCAGATAGAGCTGGGCCAGTCGATGGTGCGCTTCAGAATAATCCGGATGCCCTTTCTCTGTTGCCGCATAAGCGGCTATGGCTGCATCTACATTACCCTTGGCTTCGGCCGCTTCGCCGATTTTCATATAGTCCTTGAACAACACAATTTTATTGGCACCGGTTCTGTTTTCCGCTTTCTTGGCAAACTCAATCACCTCTTCAAAATCGCGGTATGCGCTGCCTGCGGTTACGCGTACGGTATGAAATCCCAGCGAAATCTGCTTGCCGGTATGTATCGGTGTTTTGCCCAGCAGCTCACCATCCACATAGACAGTCGCGGGAGACGGCAGTGATTCGACTTTGAAGGTTGCATAATTTGCCTCCATGACAAACTGTTTGCTCTCGCCGCTTTTTTCAATTTTTATTTTCTCGATTACCTGTTGGTAGCCGTGCCTATAAAGCATCAAATTGAAATTTTTTCCGCTACGGATGGTCACTTGTGCCCTGCCATCCGCGCCTGTTGTGCCTACCCAGTCATTGTTCAAATAGATATTCACTCCCGCAAGCGCAATGGCATCCTTGCCCACACCACCTTTTACCAGCAGCGCAAACGACTCATGCCCTCCGCGCCTGTTGCTGGCTTCGCCTTCATGCGTAACGCGGCGAACTACCCGGTCACCCACGGCTATTTTTACGCCATGCTGCCCGTCATCCAGGGCTGCCGATGAAGTTTTATCCCCTGCCTTCCTTACAACAAGTTGCGTATCGGCCAATCCCGGCTTTTCTGATGCAGGAGGAATAAACGCAAATTCGGAACCGCGTGAAATTGCATATTGTTTGCCCAGATTGATTTCAAAGCGATCATCCTTGATAGCTACAATCATGCCTTCGAACGGAAAACGTTCAATCACACTGTTCGCAATTTCCCGCGCTGCACTGCTGATATCACCGCGACCATCGGCGCGAAATACCTGGCTATAAATCAGCTTGCCGCTGGAGGAGTGGAACTTGGCTTCGATTATCAAACCATTGGCATCCTGCGACACACTACCCACCACTATCATGTCCAGCATCTCCTGCAGCCTGGTTTGCTGCCATCCGCCGCTTGTCATGCCGGAAAGATTCAGATTTGCTTTTTTGATTTCCTTGCCCAGCGACTCTTCAGTCACTTCTTTGAACACGCTATGCTTGAACAGTTGTGTGCGAATTTCGGTCTGCGTCTGCGTAGCCACATCCTTCAGATCAACGCCGGTCGTATTTCCGCCAAAATGGAAAATGGCAACCTTGATTGGCTGGGGTGTAAGGGGATAGAAATAATGGCGGACAGTGGTCCCATCCTGCAGTGTCATGTTTGTGCTCCACTGTGCGGGCAAATAACCGGGCGCAGCATAAGTCACTTTGACTGATTTACCCGGGTCTCCGGCATAGTTGTAAACCATCAATCCCAAATGGTTGGTTTTACCGATGACTTTACCATCCACTGCAACGGAGATTCCTCCTATGCCCACACCGCGGCCGTATTCATCCCGGAAGGCTTCAAAGGTAAAAGGCACCTGCTTGAATATTTCTGCAGAAAGCTTGAATCCGGGTTCCAGTTTGATTGCTTTTTTCCAGGTGGAATATCCGTTCTTGCTGACTTCCATAAAAGCGCTTTGTTTGCGTCCGGGCTGATACACATAAGTAAAATTGCCGCTTTCATCAGTTTTACCTTTTTCCTGACGATTGATCTTGACTGACGCACCTGCTACAGGCACACCCTTTTCCTGAGCTGTGACAAGTACAAACGGAGATCCCTGCAGCTCGACATCAAATACGTATTTAAATACCTCTCCCTCATTGGGGAGTTTTACCGTAAATTCGCTTTTCCACGGCTGCACTACAAAGCCTGCCACATCCGCCGTCGCCTCCAGCTTGATCTGCTTGCCCGGCAACTGCTTCATGGAGGTGTTAAATTGCCCATCTACCCCGGTTTCTCCCAGCGGCTGCCCATCCAGCATGATTCTGGCATGGGGTATCAGTTTCCCGGCCATGGTTACATTGATTTCCATATCCATGCGCGGCGCTTTTTCGCCGCAGGCGGACAAAGCCAAGGACATTACCAGCGCGATTGAAATTCGGATTGCATTAGTCAGCATAAATATCCTCGAAAATTCTATAAACCATGAAACACGACGACAGTGAAACAAAAGCGACTTGCGCGCAAAATAAACAGAAAGTCGCCGGCAATCACGGCTACAAATACTACATGCTAGGCGGTTGAATATTGACCTCTCCAGGATTCACGATCTTGTCTTCATCGGAATGCGACCCCCTGATAGACTTGCGTCTGCGTTCCAGTATCTTGTGCAGACTCACATCAAGCGTTGGGTTGGAAAATGTGCCTACATCCACCGTTCTGGTTTCGGT
>JBBQYH010000041.1:0-15323 GCA_038208855.1 Burkholderiales bacterium | reverse complement strand
GGGACGTACTCGAATTCAACACCCAAACTGTAGACAATGATGCCCCGAGTGAAACCTTTTCTACAGGAGACCAGTTAATTCCAAGAATAGGATTCAAACCCGTCTCACTTTGTTTGTAATAAGTACTGACCCATTCATTGTGCAAATCGGTTCGTTCAGTAAATTTGTTTTGTATAATTAACACATCCCGTTGATGCAAATAAAGCGTGAGGCCAATTGACAGATCATTTCTTATTGAAGCCGCGATAGATGGTCCAATATTGTAGGTAACATCACGATTATTCAGGTTCAAAGTGTAGTTATATGTTAGCCCTGGAATAGTCGAAGGTACAGCAGGTACAAATTGGCTCAGGTCTTCATTTACTGAATTTGGCACTGCGTATGAAAATCCGATTTTCAGATCTCCGATCGGTTTAACAAAACCGAAATAGTTAACCGAAAACCCGCTTGAGTTACGCTCAAATGTCTGACCGCCTATGGCGTTTTCATATCTTTTACGTTGTGCTGAAAAAGCGTTAACACTTGCGGAAAAATTCTTGTCCGTCACATAAACCAGTCCTGCAGGGTTGTAATACATGCCCGACGCATCATCCGATATCGCGGTATACGCCCCTCCCATACCCGACGCACGGTCGCCTATCAGGATATTGTTATAGTGAAAATCATCCGCAAAGGAATTTGCACTTATACAAAATAATGCAACCGAAAAATTTACCCACCTGCCGATGAATTTCATTATCGTTTCCCTTTTGATTTTTTAAATACACGAAAAATGTTCTATCACATCAAATTCAGCAGCATTTTACCCATCAAACTGTGCAAATTGCTACAGGAAAATCAAGCTTGTAGCGCTTTTAAAACAATTCAGCTCTCCAACTCTTCCCACCTCACCAGCAATGCTGCCAGCGCAGATTCAATTGCACTGGCACGTGCCTGCAGCTTTTGCGCCTGCTTGGGATCATCGCGGTACATTTTGCCTGCGGCCAGAATAGCCCCCACTTCAGCCTGCTCCTTCTCCAGCATGTCTATTTCTTCCTGAAGCTTTTCCAGCTCGCGTGCCTCCTTGAAACTCAATTTGTTCGCCGTCTTGGGCTTGCCACTTTCTTTCTTTGCCGGAGCCTTAACCTCTGCTGGCTTTGCAACGGCTTCTTGCGGATTTTTAAAACCCTTCATGCGCACCCAGTCCTCATATCCCCCCACATACTCCTTCAATTTCCCCTCGCCTTCAAAGGCTATCACCTGGGTGACGACGTTATCCAGGAATGCACGATCATGACTGACCAGAAACAGGGTGCCATCATAATTCGCGAGCAATTCTTCGAGCAGCTCCAGGGTTTCGATATCCAGGTCATTGGTTGGCTCGTCCAGCACCAGCACATTGGAGGGACGGGTAAACAAGCGCGCCAGCAGCAGGCGGTTGCGTTCGCCGCCCGACAGGCTTTTAACCGGCGAGCGCGCACGTTCCGGCGCAAACAGGAAGTCTCCGAGATAGCTGATCACATGCTTGCGCACGCCGCCTATCTCGATGAAATCCGAACCTTGACTAATGGTGTCTGCCAGGCTCATTTCTTCATTCAACTGGGCGCGCAACTGGTCAAAATACGCCACGGAAATTTTCGTTCCCAGCTTGACTTCACCAGTGTCCGGCTGCATTTCGCCCAGAATAATTTTGAGCAATGTGCTCTTGCCCGCACCATTCGGGCCCAGCAGGCCGATCTTGTCGCCGCGCTGGATACGGCAGGAAAAATTGTCGACAATTTTTCTGTCCTTGAATGATTTGGATACATTGATCAGCTCGGCAACCAGCTTGCCGGAACGCTCGCCGGTATCCACGTTCAGCTCGACTTTGCCAACCGTCTCCCTTCTGGCCGCACGATCGCGGCGCAATTGTTCCAGACGCCGCACCCGCCCCTCATTACGCACGCCGCGCGCCTTGATGCCCTGACGTATCCACACCTCTTCTTGTGCCAGCACCTTGTCAAACTTGGCGCTGCTTACCGCCTCATCAGCCAGCATCTTTTCCTTGAGTGCCTGGTAGGCGGCAAAGTTGCCCGGAAAACTGGCCAGTTGACCACGGTCCAGTTCGACGATGCGCGTCGCCACACCATCCAGAAAACGCCTGTCATGCGTAACTAATAGCACGCTGCCTTTAAAATTGTTCAGCAGGCCTTCCAGCCATTCAATCGATGAAAAATCCAGATGGTTGGTGGGCTCGTCCAGAATCAGTACTTCCGGTTCGGCCACCAGTGCCTGAGCCAAGGCCACGCGTTTACGCACACCGCCTGAAAGCGAACCCACCAGCGCCTCCGGGTCCAGCTCAAGACGTTGAATCGCGGTTTCTATACGCGCTTGCACCGCCCAGCCATTCTGCGCCTCGAGCTGTGTTTGCAATGGTTCCATTGCTGCCAGCAAGGCATCGTAATCGGCATCGGGCTCGCCCAATTGGTGCGACAGATGATGGTAAGCACTGATGATCTTGTGCAGCTCACCCAGGCCGCGGGCGACCTCATCAAACACGCTCGCCTCAGCATTCAACTTTGGCTCCTGACTGACATAGCAGACCCGTGCTCCCGGTGCGCGCCACACAATACCATCGTCCAGCGCCGCCTCTCCGGCCAACACTTTCAGCATACTGGACTTGCCGCCGCCGTTGCGCCCGATAAGACCGACTCGCTCACCCTCGTCGAGCTGAAAATCCACATGCTACAACAGGGAAAAGTGACCAAAAGCCTAAGCGGCTTTATTCAGTGAAATATATGGCATGATATTGTAATTTTATAAATTATTAGATTGAAAAAACAGAAAGTTATTCTGAATGGTAATTTAGCAGGCCATGAATATTACTGTCCGGCTGATGAGAGCAATTTCTTCAGGTCCTTGATGATTTCCCGGGAATGTCGCGAGGTTTCCACCTTGTCATACACCTTGTTGATATTGCCCTGCGGGTCGATCAAAAATGTATAGCGTCTAGCCACTTTGAACAGACCCAGATTCAATAACACACCGTAACGTTCTGCAATGTCGCTCTTATTTCCCGCCAGTAGCGGAAACGGCAGATGATATTTTTTCGCGAAATCGGCATGACTATCACTGTCGTCCAGACTCACGCCGACTACAGCAGCACCCAGAGAAGTCAGCTGCTGCCAGTCGTCTCTAAAGGCGCATGCTTCCTGCGTACAACCCGGTGTATCGTCCTTGGGATAGAAATAGAGTACCAGCCATTTACCACTATATTCCTTCAAGGTATGCGTGATGAATTGCTGATCCGGCAAGCTGAAATCGGGAGCCTTTTGCCCCACCCTGGGCAACTCCCCCGCCAGCACCAGCCGTATCATCATAAATAACAGGGCCATTGAAAACCCAGCCAATGCTAACCACTTCATCACTTGATCCTCTGCGTATTTACCACTGCAAGCCATGATTTTACTTTAATCAGCACTACTCGGTTCAATTGATTAGTACGGGCTCGTAATGTGATACTGTCCGATTGGCTCTGCTAAGTGTTTGCTCGTCTTGATTTCAATTTGGAATTAAATATATTTAATATATTCATAACGTTATATTGTTTTTACTAAAATAATATTTTTGTATGCCGATCTCAAAAATTATCCAGCTATCATATGGCGATATAATGTGAACAACTGCTTTTTTATGCGATTTCGATCTGGTTCAAGACTTTTTTTCAGTTTATTTAGGTTGTAACACTCAGCATTAATTCTGGAATATTTGTCTAGGCGTGATCTACAGCTATTTATCACAAAATGCACAAGCAATGCCAGCTTGTTTAGCATGCAATCAAACAGGAATATTTATAGGATAATGGTTGCTGGAAAATTACCATATATCAACAAAACCTTCACTATGAACTTAAACACATGTTGAAAAAAATAAATGTTCACGATCTTAAACAGGGTATGTACCTGCAGGAAATCTGCGGCAGCTGGATGGATCATCCATTTTGGAAAAAGTCATTTGTGCTTGACGATCCCAAAGATATTGAAACACTGCAGACATGCGGAATTGACGAAGTTTGGATAGACACGGACAAGGGACTGGACGTGGAAGTTGCGGCTGCAAGCAAAGGCGAAGCTGAAGCCAACCTGGATATTGCGGCAAAATTGCACGATGCAGAAAAGACAAAAGCCAAGTTCATCGCACCTGTAACCATGCAGGAAGAATTGGAACAAGCCAGAAAAACACATAGCAGAGCCAAGGAAGCCGTAACATCCATGTTTCAGGAAGCGCGCATGGGCAAAGCCCTGCAACTGGAAGAAATTGGTAATCTGGTTGACGATATCAGCCTTTCCATAACGCGCAATCCGGAAGCATTTCTCAGCTTGTCCAGACTTAAAACCATTGATAACTACACCTACCTTCATTCCGTTGCAGTGTGCGCATTGATGATAGCGCTGGGCAAGCAGATGGGTCTGGATAACGCATTGCTGAAAGATCTAGGCATGGCAGGCTTGTTGCATGATGTGGGTAAAATGTTGGTGCCGGATGAAATCCTCAACAAGCCCGGTCGCCTGACTGATGAAGAATTTGATGCCATGAAAAAGCACCCCCATCTGGGCCTGGAGATACTCAAAGGATCGCAAGGAGTATGTGACATGGCTCTGGATGTGTGTTTGCATCATCATGAACGTATCGATGGCAAGGGCTACCCGGACAGGCTTTCTGGCGAGACATTATCATTGTTTGCCCGCATGGGGGCGGTATGTGACGTTTATGATGCCATCACCTCCATTCGATGCTACAAGTCGAGCTGGGAACCTGCTGAAGCCATACGCAAAATGGCTGAATGGCAAGAGGGGCATTTTGACAGCAATGTATTTCATGCCTTCGTCAAAACTATCGGCATCTATCCCTCAGGCACACTGGTCAAACTGAAATCTACCCGTTTGGCTGTAGTGATGGAACAATCCGGCAAAAGCCTGATTACCCCCATTGTAAAAGTATTTTTTTCAACCAAAGAAAACGCGCCCTTGCAAGTTGAAATACTTGATCTATCCAAGACTGCCGACAGTATCGCCAATGCTGAAGACCCGCAAAAATGGGGATTCGACTTGAAAAAATTAACCGGAATATAAATAAATAGAATCAATCGCTATTAAGAGGAGCTGAAAATGTCAAATTCCATCGATTCAATACTGAACGAAACTCGCATCTTCAAGCCTTCGGATGCCTTTGTAAAACAGGCTAATGTTTCCGGCATGGACAGCTACAAAGCCATGGTGCAGGCAGCACAAAAGGACTACGAAGGTTACTGGGCAAATCTTGCACGTGAAAATATTGAATGGAAAAAACC
Organism: Burkholderiales bacterium; assembly: GCA_038208855.1. Taxonomy (GTDB): domain Bacteria; phylum Pseudomonadota; class Gammaproteobacteria; order Burkholderiales; family Gallionellaceae; genus 39-52-133. The sequence goes on along the minus strand of JBBQYH010000041.1, from coordinate 10,015 downwards.
TTTCAGCAAAATTCTTGACGAAAGCAAGGCACCCTTCTACAAATGGTTTGAAGATGGCTTGTTGAACGTATCCTACAATTGTCTGGACAGGCACCTCGCAACACAAGGAGATAAAACCGCACTGATTTTTGAAGCGGATGACGGCATGGTCAGCAAAATTAGCTATCTCGAACTGCATGCCCGTGTCAGCCAGTTTGCAAACGGCTTAAAATCCCGCGGCATCAAAAAAGGCGACCGCGTGGTGATCTATATGCCCATGAGTGTAGAGGCAGTGGTGGCAATGCAGGCATGTGCACGCATAGGTGCGATACATTCGGTGGTGTTCGGCGGCTTCTCTGCCAAAAGCCTGCATGAACGCATTATCGATGCGCAGGCCGTTGCCGTGATTACTGCCGACGGACAAATGCGCGGCGGCAAAACCATCCCGTTGAAAAATGCCGTGGATGATGCGCTCAAGCTGGGCGGTTGCGACAGCATACGCAGCGTGATCGTATACCGTCGCACCGGCGGTGATGTCGCGTGGGACGATGCTGTTGATCTGTGGTGGCACGACCTGTTCAATTCCCAGCCTACGCACTGCGAACCGGAATGGGTAGACGCGGAGCATCCCTTGTTCATCCTCTACACTTCCGGTTCCACCGGCAAACCCAAGGGCGTGCAACATTCCAGCGGCGGTTATCTGTTGGGTGCGATGACTTCCATGCGCTGGGTATTCGATTACAAACCGACGGATATTTTCTGGTGCACTGCAGACGTGGGCTGGATTACCGGCCACAGCTACGTTGCCTACGGCCCTTTGGCCATGGGTGCAACCCAGTTGATCTTTGAAGGCATCCCCACTTATCCGGATGCCGGTCGCTTCTGGAAGATGGTGCAAGACCACAAGGTCACTACTTTCTACACCGCACCAACTGCGATACGTTCATTGATCAAGCTCGGCAGCGACCTGCCCAAGAAATATGACCTGAGCAGCTTGCGTTTGTTGGGCAGTGTGGGCGAACCGATCAATCCGGAAGCCTGGATGTGGTATTACACTGTCGTCGGCCAGTCGCGCTGCCCTATCGTGGATACCTGGTGGCAGACCGAAACCGGCTGCCACATGATCTCGCCCCTGCCCGGCGCAATCCCCGCCAAACCCGGCTCCTGCACCCTGCCCTTGCCCGGCATCATGGCTACCATCGTGAATGAAGCCGGTGAAGAAGTGCATGACCAGCATGGCGGATTTCTCGTGATCAAACGCTCCTTCCCTTCGCAGATACGCAATATCTGGGGCGATCCCGAGCGTTACAAAAAAGCTTATTTCCCCGAAGAAATGCAAGGTGCCTATCTGGCAGGCGACTCCGCACGCCGCGATGAAGACGGTTATTTCTGGATTATGGGACGTATCGATGACGTGCTGAATGTCTCCGGCCACCGTCTCGGCACGATGGAAATCGAATCGGCGCTGGTTGCCAGCCCATTGGTTGCCGAGGCTGCGGTAGTGGGTAAACCGCATGACATCAAAGGCGAGGCCGTGGTTGCCTTCGTTGTGCTGAAAGGCGAACGCCCCAAAGACAGCGCTGCCGTCAAAAAAATTGCGGATGAATTGCGCAACTGGGTAGGCAAGGAAATCGGCCCCATTGCCAAACCGGACGAAATTCGCTTTGGCGAAAATCTGCCCAAAACACGCTCGGGCAAAATCATGCGCAGATTGTTGCGTGCGATCGCCAAAGGTGAAGAAATCACCCAGGATATCTCGACCTTGGAAAACCCGGCTATCCTGGAACAACTAAAAGAGGTAATTAAATAAATTCGCCGGGTTTCGGTGAGGCTCATATCGGCGTAGCCGATGTGAAACCGCATAGCGGTGGCCGTAGCCAAAATCCAGCCATCTTGGAACAATTGAAAGAAGTAATAAAATAAGAAACACCTATTGAACCTTCACCTGCTATTTGGCAGGTGAATTTTCGCCTTTTGAATTGATAATTTATTAAATATAATCAATAACTTATAAAAACACAAGTATAACCATACCTATCTCATTTTAAGCAGCCCCATGCCTCCAAACACCGCTCGCGGCAGCATACTCAAACAAATACCAACCAGTATCTGGATGCTGGGCTTTGTCAGCCTGCTGATGGATGTTTCTTCCGAAATGATCCATAGCTTGTTGCCTTTATTTCTGGCGACCACGCTGGGTGCCAGTGCGCTCACCATTGGTTTGATTGAAGGTGCTGCAGAGTCAGTCGCGCTGATAGTGAAAGTATTCTCCGGCATGCTGAGCGATTATCTGGGCAAGCGAAAATGGCTTGCGCTAGCAGGTTATGCTATGGCGGCAATCACCAAACCTGTTTTTGCTCTGGCCAGCAGCACCGGTGCCGTCGTAAGCGCACGGCTGATAGACAGAGTCGGCAAGGGCATACGCGGTGCACCGCGTGATGCGCTGATTGCGGATATCGCACCGCTGCATTTGCGCGGTGCCTCATTCGGCTTGCGCCAGTCGCTTGATACCGTGGGCGCCTTTTTGGGACCACTACTTGCGACCGGCCTGATGTTATTGTGGGCCAATAATTTCCGTGCGGTATTCTGGTTTGCTGTCATTCCCGCCTTTATGGCTGTCGGCCTGCTAATCTATGGCGTGCACGAACCCGAACGCCAGACCGGCTCACAACCGGTCAATCCGATACAGCGAAAAAACCTCAAACGTCTGTCGGGTGCATACTGGTGGGTCGTCGCCATCGGCGCCGTCTTCACCCTTGCACGTTTCAGCGAAGCATTTCTTGTGCTGCGTGCGCAGCAAAGCGGCATGACGCTGGCGCTGATTCCGCTGGTGATGATGCTAATGAGTATTGTTTACGCGGCCAGCGCCTATCCCTTCGGAAAACTCTCGGACCATATGAGTCACACCAAACTGCTGGTCCTGGGCTTGCTGGTGTTGATCGCTGCCGATCTGGTGCTGGCTTACAACAAGCACTGGAGCACGGTGCTGGCGGGCGTCTCGCTATGGGGGCTGCATATGGGCATGACGCAGGGCTTGCTGGCTACCATGGTGGCCGACACGGCACCTGCAGATTTGCGCGGCACCGCTTATGGTCTTTTCAATCTGATGAGCGGCATTGCCATGCTGATTGCCAGTGTGGTAGCCGGAATATTGTGGGATCAACTGGGTGCGGACTTCACCTTCTATGCCGGTGCAGCTTTTTGCATCATTGTTTTGCTGCTCATTACTTTCCGAAAATTCCGCACGGGATAAAAATCCTTCGTCTTTACCGGAAAATTTGCTCCAGGGAAATTTCAATACGCTTGACAAGCCCAAAATTAAAAGCAAGAATCCACGCACTATGAAAGCATCCTTCTATTCTCTGCCAATCTGTGTCGCCGCCATGCATCGAGCATGGCGCATTACCGATTGTCCGTGTCCTGTGGAGTTGCTTCAGTAGTTCAGCTTAGCAGCATCAGCTAGCAAAAGGCCACAGACTCCATTCTGTGGCCTTTTTTGTTGTGTACATTTTACGATCGCAAGGAGCGCATCATGTCAGTACCTGCCGCCTATTTGTCCATCATTCTGATCTGGTCAACCACGCCGCTCGCCATTCAATGGAGTTCAACCGGCGACGGCTTCCTGTTCCCGGTGATGCTGCGCATGGTGATAGGTTTGGCAATTTGCGTGCTGATGCTACCCATCCTGAAAGTCAAAATGCCATGGCATCGTGATGCGCGAAATACCTATCTCGCCGCCGGCCTGGGAATTTTCGGCACCATGCTGTGCGTATACTGGGGCGCGCGTTATATCTCATCCGGCCTGATCGCACTGCTGTTCGGGCTGACGCCGATCTTCACCAGCATAGCTGCCGCTTTCTGGCTGCAAGAGCGAAATTTTTCCGCCGGCAAAATCATCGGCACCGCGCTGGGATTGATCGGGCTAGTCGCAATATTCGGCTCCGGCCTGTTGCTTGGCGAACATGCCATCGCGGGAATTCTCGTGGTGTTGCTGGCGGTGATGCTGCAGTCGGTCAGCCTGGTATGGGTCAAGCGCATTGGTGCAAGTATCCCCGCGATGGCGGTGACCAGCGGCGCCCTGATGCTGGTCGCGCCGCTGCTTTTGCTATGCTGGGGGATATTCGATGGTCACTTGCCGCCGTCCGTTTCATCGCGTGCAGGCTGGTCGATTGTTTATCTGGGTATCTTCGGCTCGGTGCTGGGATTCAACTTCTACTTCTATGTGATCAAGCGCATGGAAGCGGGACAGATCGCGCTCATCACGCTGATCACACCAGTCAGTGCATTATTGCTGGGGCAGTACCTGAATGGCGAGAAAATTCAATCCGGCGTATGGCTGGGTGCAGCCTGTGTTTTGATTGGTCTGCTTTCACACCAATGGCAGGTGCTGTCGTCCGGCCTGAGGCGTGCAAAGCCGTAATTAAAACCAAGGGGAACCGTTCGCTTTATTAAAGAGCGAGCGGCTTATGTTCATCGACACACTTGTCCATCATGGCTTCAGCTTCCTGTGGATTATTATTCCAGAATTCCAAAAGTTGCATGGCCACTGACTGCCAGTGATCTTTGCCCGCTTGCACAGCCTTGCTCAGCTGGCTCATATCTCCGCTGTCCCGCCAATATTCGTATGCTGCAACCAGTTGCGGAAACAAGCTGCGACGCAACCCTTCCAGATTGGCAAAATAAAAATGCAGGGAGCAAGCTTGCTGCTGCCTGATCAACTCGGGCAACGTGGATAGACTATCGGCAAGATTATCGCGCACCGAACGTGCCAGGAAGATGGCGCGGCGACTGCTGAACGTCATCAGCATGTCGCGCCAGGCCGGACCCAGCATCGGCTCGGCCATAGCCTCGCCCACCTCGTGCAGTATCAGTACTTCACTTTCCTGCAGAGCCATGCGCGACAGCAGGGTAGCTTGATCGCCCTGCTCGCCATAGCAGTCCAGGGCAGCCTTTAATGCACCATCGGCCTGATGCACCGACCAGATTTCGATCTTTTCCGACAGCCAGCGTTGCAGTGCATCCGTGCGCAAAAATACCGTTCCTTCACGCAGGGCGGCAGGGGAAGCGGTGATGTCGCGTGCATACTCACAGCCGGAAACAAGTAAAGTCAGGCCGTTAATTTTTTCACTGCGCAGCAGCTGGCCCAGGAAAAAATGCGGATTACACCAGCGACCAAGACCGCCGCCATAGACCAGGCCATGGGGTTCCAACACGCTGTTGATGCCTGCAATATCGTAGGGGTCATACTCGCGGCCGGCAATGGGCACGGGCAAATAGTCCAGCGCCTCCATGTCCTCCCAGAACATTTCCCGCTGCACCAGCCAGTTGCTCAGATCTGCTTTCACCAGGGGTCTGCTGGGCGGAAACTCATGCTCCCATATATACAGTTCGCGCATGCCCAACAGGTAATTGCACATGGACATTTCGCGCGCATGTCGCGCATCCGCAATATGACAATTGGTTTGCACCACTTCGATCGTTTTTTGAAAATCTCGCATGCTTACCTCTCAAAAATCAATACAAAGGCTATCTGAATATTACTCTGGCAGCGGGCGCTTCTTGCGCACTTCACAACTCACAACAGACTGAACAATCGTGGAATATGGCAATTCTTCAAGACTGCCAAATTTTTCACGTGCAGTGGCCACCAACGCCGATATATCGACAACTTCTTTCGAGCCATCTACTTCAAGTTGCAAACCCAGCAGGCCGCCGCACTGCACGCGCATTTCCGGGCCATGCGGCAAAGGCGGTGTGACATGTGTAAGCTTGAGCGCAAAGGCCGAGTTATTGCGCAACAAATCCAGCAGTTCCGCGCATTGCAGACGACTTCTTTCGTCACTGCATTCAATCATTTCACGCTCGGCTGCATAGCGTTTATTCACCTTGGGGCAAGCACAAAGACGGCTGAGTATCACTTTCCCAAACACGCACGGTTTAGGGTTGATACTGCCCAATGCTTGCATAAAGGCAATCTCGTCCACTCAATCTCTCCCGGGCATATTCGCCAATCAATCGTCTCCCAGTTCCGGAGCCGGCTCGCGCACTTGCAGCAACAATTCTTCCGCCTGCAGTTCATTTTCCGCGAATATCATTTTGACATTGCACTGCTCAGTCAGCGCAAGCTCTTTGCGCAGTAACTTGCTGCGTTCTGCGCCCACTTTGTATTTGTCATACTGCTCTATTTTTTCCAATCTTTTCATTGGAAACTCAAAAACCTTGTAAATATAGTATGGCATTACAATTCCTTATTTTGTGAATAACTTTATTTTACGACATGCAACAGCTCAGGATGAACAACTGACTTCAATGTGCCTGGCCCATTCGGGTGCTGGTTCTGCATAATGCGCCATTCCGTCATGCTCTTCAAAGGGATACGCCAACAAACCAAGCAGGATATCAATTTCAGTATAGTCCTTTTCCTTCTCGGCCTTGCTGATTGCGGTTTGTGCCAGATAGTTGCGCAGGATATATTTCGGATTGATTTTATTCATCTTTATCTTGCGCTCTGCATCCGTATCTTGTTCAGAGTTCAAGCGCTCACGATATTTTCCAGCCCACTGATCAAATGCCGCACGATCGATAAACTGGTCGCGCATTGTGCTGTTGATTTCACCGGCTGCCGTTTTAAATTCGCTCAAACTGCGCATCAGGTTGGTATAGTCCAATTGGCTGGCCTGCATCATTTCCAGCAAAGGTTCTATCAAGGCAAAATCCTGCAGGCCAGAATAGGTCAACCCTAGCTTGCCACACATCAATGCTACATAATGTTCGGAAAATACATCCCCGTAAGCCTCGAGTATTTGTTCGGCATCTGCAACCGACACCAGCGGAATCAATGTCTGCGCCAGAGCTGACAGATTCCACAAGCCTATCTGCGGCTGCTGATCATATGCATAGCGACCGCCATGGTCGGAGTGATTACATATATACGCCGGATTGTAAGTTTCCATGAAGCCAAACGGACCATAGTCAAAGGTCAATCCAATAATGGACATATTGTCTGTATTCATCACGCCATGAGCAAAACCGACTGACTGCCATTGCGCCATCAGGTGAGCTGTACGCTGCATTACCTCATGCAGGAAGCGCGAGTACTTGTTTGCATCCTCCACCAAATGTGAGAAATGACGTGCAATCACATAATCGGCTAGCTGGCGAACTTGCTCATGTTGACCGCGATGATAAAACACTTCAAAGGAGCCAAAGCGGACAAAAGATTGAGCGATGCGGGTAACCACAGCGGCACTCTCTATCGTCTCGCGATACACTTCATCATCACTACCGGCTATGCACAGGGCACGTGTGGTAGGAATGCCAAGACCGTGCATTGCTTCAGAGCACAAATATTCGCGTATGCTGGAGCGCAATACTGCACGTCCGTCGCCACTACGAGAATATGGGGTTGGCCCTGAACCTTTCAGTTGTATATCCCAGTATTCACCGGCACTGTTCCTGACTTCACCCAGCAGAATGGCGCGTCCATCACCTAGTTGCGGAACAAAATGTCCGAACTGGTGACCCGCATAAATCATGGCCAAGGGTTCGCTACCCGGCAAAACTCGATTGCCTGCAAAATATTCTGCAAATTCATCCCGCATGGCTTGTTCCGCCGACAGGTCTATCAGGCTTGCAGCACTGGCATTGAAGCTGACCAGATATGGCTGTGACAAAGGTGTGGGATTTAATCGACTATGAAAAACATTCGGCAAGCGAGCAAAAGTGTTTTCAAAATCAAGTTGCTCGAGTGTTCTCATAACTGATCTATGAAATAGTTACGCGTCACGTAACCAAGGTTCGTGCCGCGAATATTCGTTGCAGATATTAAACGCAGCCTGTTGGCTTTGGCATGCCGCCATATTTTGTGATCGGTTTCATCGGGCCCGTCATCCACAGTTCAAAAACTTCTTTTTGATCTTCACCAACAAATTTGGCAAATTTGCGGATTGGCGGTACAGAACCGAACTCCTCAAAATATTCGCGCGCTTTCATAATCTGTTCCCACTTTTTGTCAGACAGTTCATATTCATCTGCTTCGGCCATTGCACGGCCAATATCCTCTGTCCAGACACTCATATCTACTAGATATCCGTCGCCATCTCGTTTTGGAAGTTCCATCTCACTTGCCTCTCATCTGTATAAAAACTGGTTATATGTAAAGCTGCAAAATCTCACTCCCAAGCGAGAGTGAATGCGTATTTTGTTGTACCATTTAAACAAAACATAGTAATTTAGTCAAGTATTGTTTATGGCTCAATCAGCCAATTAATGCCGCAAATAACCTTCAATCACCTTCCCTCGAACCCGTCGCACCGGGTTCGAGATGAACCGTGTGCGTAGGGAAGGCTATCTGCGCTTTGTGTCCTTCGATGATCCCTGCCACCTGCAGAAGCACGTCCTGCTTCACCGCATGAAAGTGGATCCATTCCGTGGTCTTGGTGAATGTGTATATAAAAAAGTCCAGAGATGAGGGTCCAAAGGTGTTGAAATTGACAATAAGTGTCTGGGTTGCATCGATTTCTGCATGGTTCTGCAGCATCGTTTTCACGTCTGCCACGATCTCCTTCATCACGCCAATATCTTCATAGCGGATACCTATAGTTTCCTTGATGCGGCGATGACTCATGCGCGAGGGGTTCTCCACCACGATGGTGGTGAACAGCGCATTAGGCACGTAAATCGGATTTTTGTTGAAGGCCCTGACCCGCGTATGGCGCCAGCTGATGTACTCCACCGTACCTTCAATGTCCTTGTCGGGCGAGCGTATCCAGTCACCGACACTAAAGGGCCGATCCAGATAAATGGTGAGACCGCCAAAAAAATTGGCCAGCAGATCTTTCGCGGCAAAACCGATGGCGAGTCCGCCGATGCCACCGGCAGCCAATATACCCGAAACACTGAAGCCCAATGTTTGCATCGCCACCAGGCTAGTGACGATAATCACCGTGAGGCGGGCCAGCTTGGACAGCGCGTCGATGGTTGTCTTGTCCACCTGCTCGTTTTTTTGCTCCTTTAGCATAACCAAATCTTGAGAGACGACTTGAATAAGACGGATCAGGAACCAGGCAAGACAAAAGATAACGCCCACATTGCGTATATGCGGTACAGCATCAAAGATAGCCGCAGCAGTCTCCTTTCCCGCAATGCTGGCAGCAAAGGCCAGACCGACCAACCAGATGACTAAAGGTAATGGCCGTTTCGCTGCATATATGAGCGCATCATCCCAAGGACTCGTGGTCAAACGCGCCATTTTTTTTGCTTTATGCAGCAGGAAGTGAACCACCAGGTTGGTCAACACGGTCGCCACGACTACCAGGAGTACTTGCAGGAACCATGGCTCCGCCAGGAAGGAGAGCCCCAAATTATCTGATATCGTTTTCATTTTTTTGCTTGAACGATTTGCCGTCAAGAACAGTTGAGGTGTGACATGTTAACAGACTGCGTCTGCAGCTCCGATTAACGGACAAACAGCCTGTAAAAGCCAAAAGACTGGCTTTTAACATGTCGCACGCAACGACCAAACTAGAATTGCAGCCCAGGTTAAACGCTGGAGATTGATGCAGGTTATTTTTCAGCCAATACTAATTTGCGCCACTGTAAGGCTGTACTTCCTTAGCAAGCCTGGCATCCACTTTCAGCAAACCTACTTCATCGCTCAGTATATGCACGGCTTCATCAAGGTAAATGTCCTTGGCATTCTTTCTGGTTTTTTCATTAGCCAGTTCGGTGGCCAGGTTGCGCTCATTGGCCTGCAAGCCATCATCTTCATACGCGGCTGTTTTGGCTTCTACAGCGTTATTGTCAGTTGAAATGAGATTCATACCCGTTTTATTGCCTTGTTCCCGTAATTTTATTCTGGCCTCTTGTGCATCCCGATCCTTGCGCCGCTCATTCTCATTAAGGGAAATGTAATTTTTCTTGCGTTGCTCATCAAATCTGGCGATATCCTCGCGCAGATAACGGAAATCCTTGTCGTTTTTCATGCGTTTCTCGTGGCTGGCCATCAACTTTGGCACGAGGCCTTTCAAATCTGCAG
>JBBQYH010000040.1:0-15342 GCA_038208855.1 Burkholderiales bacterium | reverse complement strand
ATGAAACGCGATCATGTGGAATTGCTCAATAAAGTTGACCTGTTTCGCCACCGCCTTGCCATGGTGGATACCGATGCGCAAATCGTCGCCGCCCCCAATCTATTTCGCGACGTTCTCATCGGTAATCCGCATCTGCGCCTTGCCCTGCTGGATGAACAAGGCAACACACTGCTCTCTTCAACAGACTGGAATCCGCCGCCGGAATTGCTGGCAAATTCCGTCATGATCAATATCGAACCACAGTACTCCGATATGTTGATGCCCACCTCCGCCCGCAACTACCATGCCATTGCCGCCTGGGGAGCCCTGGGCGCCGGCAAAAAAAATAAAGTGCTGATTGCGTTGGCACTGGATATAGACGAAGTGCAAAGCCTGTTGGCGCGATATAAACAAATGCTGTTGTTAACCATGATCTTCAGCGTAATTGCAGCCACCGCTCTGGCCTTTGTCATCGCCCTGCGCGGCCTGCGCCCGCTGCGTGCCATGGCAGAAACCGCCAGTGAAATATCCGCCAGTCATCTGCAAAAACGCTTGCGTATTTCAGATGCACCTGCAGAACTTAAAGAGCTCGCAAATGCGTTCAACTCCATGTTGGGCAGACTGCATCATTCCTTTGCCCGCCTGTCGGATTTTTCCTCCGATATCGCGCATGAGTTGCGCACCCCCATCAACAACCTGATGGGCCAAACCCAGGTGGCATTGTCGCGCAGCCGCAGCGCGGAGGAATATAAAACCGTGCTGGAATCCAACCTCGAAGAATACGAACGCCTCGCCAGAATGATCCGCGACATGCTTTTCCTCGCCCAATCCGACAATAGCCAGCCCGGCAAAACACACGAGCTATTGCACGCGGAAGCATTGAACCTGCTTGAAGAACTGAACAAGATTGCAGAGTTTTACCAGATGATTGCCGACGAAAAAGAATTGAAAATAATCACCAGCGGCAACGGCACCATCTTCGCAGACCGCATCCTGCTGCAACGTGCCATCGGCAACCTCATAGCCAATGCCGTGCACCACAGCCCGCCAAAATCTGAAATCCAGGCGACCATCTCAAGCAGCAAGGATGCAGTGGAAATCAGCATCAGCAACCACGGCCCCGGAATTCCTGCCGAACATTTGCAACGTGTTTTCGACCGCTTCTACCGCATGGACAACGCCCGCAGCCGCACCAATACAGGCTCAGGACTTGGCCTTGCGATTGTCAAATCCATCATGGAGCTGCATGGCGGTCGGGTAACGGTGGATAGCAAAACAGGAGAGTTCACAACATTTACACTGCATTTCCCGAAAACATCAAATATATAAAAGTAAGTGCAACTTTAAGAGCTTGCAAATAAGATTGGCTGGTGCCTGCTCATCTGCCTATCCAATTTTGGATTGAGTAACGATACTTCTGTATTGATCAGGAATGTGGCGCTATAGATTCTATCCATGAGGTTGTGCGTTTACAAATCAGACTTTATGCTTTCCCCAAAGGAAGCTGCCAAGTGAATATCCTTCAAACCCCGGGGAAAATCAGTCTGTATATCCATCATTTTTTTTAATTAGTCACTCACCTACTAATTGTTGTTCTTCGTTTTTTCTGCCTTAAACCTCTATCACTTCAGCATCCCCAAGATATCAAGATTAGTGACAAATTATCCATGTTCGCATCATAACTGCATTACATTTTTCCTATAAATAGTATTTTTCCATTATGCTTAAGAATGAAAAACGGCTATATATATTGCCATCGATCATTAAGATCGATTCATGGCGAGAATTTTCATGACGAATATCATTCGTTTGGTTGATATGAAAGAAAATTTATTGATGGTAACGTACATATAGAAAATCGCCATTGATAATTACAGATGTTTTAACTGAATTGAGATCATGAATAATACAAAAATGAAAAAATCCATTATGTTTTCGTCGTTACTTTTAGCTTTTATCATCTTCACTTTAAGCGCTTGTGGTGGTAGTGATTCTGGCGGTAGCAGCTCAAGTTCCGGAGGAGGCACATCAGGAAGCGGCGCAAATGGAGGGACTTATTTCACTAGAACTGATACGCCAGGTACCGCCGTAACCTTAAGCGGATCCGCATCTCAATTTTGCTCATGGTCGGATTGCCCTAGCGGTCCAACTTGTGGTATCAAGGTAAAAGGTACAGATTATGGGACTTACGTTGATTGGAATATACCCAATGGAAATGGCACATATACAACCGATAGATTTTATGTAACGCCAACAAATAGCGGATTTCAATTTACTTACAACAATTCTCGCGTAGGTGATTATGCAAGTGTCAGCAGTTGGGCAGCAGCCACACAAGGTGATACCGGAGGTTATTGCTCGGGCACTACGAGCGGCGGTGGCGGTGGCGCTGGCGGATCTACAGGCACCACTGGCCAAGTATCAGTCTGGACAAGCCATTCAACCGGAGGTTACATCTCTGTTTCATTAGATGGCTCCAGCGCTGGAACATTGACGTCATATTTCACATCTACACCCACTTGTGGCGCAAGCGGCACCATCACCAAAACACTCTCTGTTGGTTCTCATTCACTTTCCGCATCGAATAGCTCTGCAACTTGGGGGCCTTCAAGTTTTTCAATTACTGCAGGTAGCTGTTTGTTGTTCAGGCTTAATTGAGAATTTATATTGAAAAGGTAATCTGTGTTTATTGGTTATCTGCTGTCAGTTTGATACCATTTTTCAAGACTGACCCATGGAAAGAATTAAAGGACCTTGGCGTTACCAGCACTGCTGCTGTCGAGACAGCAGCTTGCATTTCATTTACTGGTATGTTGCGGTGTTAACAAAAAGGCCTTCAATTCACAAGAACAGCTTTTGTCCGTTCTTCGCAAATCAGCTTAAAAAAAATTTATCCAAACACCTTTTTACTCATGTACTTTTCTGCTGGCAATCAGACTCGCAGCAACCGAGGCCACAATAAGAATACCCACCACTAGCAGGGACGCTACCGTCGGTATGTGATACCAGGGTGCAATCAACATCTTGCCACCAATAAAAGTTAACACCATAGCCAGAGCGTATTTCAGCAGATGAAAACGATCGGCGATATCTGCAAGCAAAAAATACAGTGCGCGCAGACCCATGATGGCGAAGATGTTTGAAGTAAAAACAATGAAGGGGTCAGTGGTGATGGCAAAGATGGCCGGAATAGAATCAACCGCAAAAACCACATCGGATACTTCCACCAGAGTCAGCACCAGGAACAGCGGTGTAAAATATCGCACGCCGTCCTTCATCACCGTGAAATTTTCACCATGATTATCTGTAGAGATACGCAAATGGCGGCGCGCAAACTTCAGCACGGGATTTTTTTCCAGCTCTGGCTCTTTCTCTGCCATTACCAGCATGCGTATACCGGTAATAACCAGGAAGATACCGAACAGATATAACACCCAATGAAACTCGCTTACCACCCAGGCGCCGACCAGAATCATCAGCGCGCGCAGGACAATTGCGCCAAGCACACCGAATATCAGCACGCGACGCTGATATTCAGGCGCAACATGAAACGCACTGAATATCATCAGAAAAACAAAGACGTTATCTATCGACAATGACTTTTCAATGACATAACCGGTGAAAAATTCCATGGCCTTGGCATTGGCTACTTCAGACCCAAGCGTAACGTTAAGATACCACCACAACAGACCATTGAATGACAAGGCCAGTGATACCCAGACCAGCGACCATACAGCCGCCTCTTTCACGCCAACCTTATGCGCCTTGCGTCCGCCAAACACGAACAAGTCCAGCGCCAGCATGCACAGCACAAAGGCGATGAACGCAGCCCACATCCACAATTCACCAATATTGCTCATCATGGTTTCCTTAGCGCATTATTTAGTATCATCTACAACCAGAACGAAAAAGGGGAGCTGAGTGCACACCCAGCCCCCCCAAAAGGCCTGCAAATTGAAGCTGTGATTTTCTCAATCTTCACTATTCATAAAGCCCAGCAGTTGCAACAGACTGGTGAACAGGTTAAATATTGATACGAACAGTGTCACGGTCGCCATCACATAATTGGTTTCGCCACCGTGAATAATTTGACTGGTCTGAAACAGAATAAGACCTGACATCAGCAGCACGAACATGGCCGACACAGCCAGCGACAAGACAGGCATCTCGAAAAATATCGCGCCCAGCCCGGCCAGAAAAGCCACCAGAATGCCCACCATCAGTAATCCGCCCATAAAGCTGAAGTCACGGCGTGTGCTCAACGCATAGGCAGAAAGACCCACGAAGATCGCGGCAGTGGCAGCCATCGCCGTCATTACAGTCTGGCCACCATTGGCCAGGCCCAGATAATGGCTAACGATAGGCCCCAGCGTGTAACCCATGAAACCGGTCAAGGCAAACACCGAAAGCAGACCCCAGCCGCTGTCGCGCAATTTGGTCGTAACAAACAGCAGGCCGAAATAGCCAACCAGCGTAACGATCAGGCCCGGATGCGGCAGCTTGAGCGCAACTGCCGCGCCAGCCGTAATGGCTGCAAACAACAGCGTCATTGACAGCAGCATATAGGTATTGCGTATCACCTTGTTGGTGGCAAGCACAGACTCTGTTGCAGCCTGGTGTACAGTACCCGCAGGTAATATTTTGAAAGAACTCATGTCATCTCTCCTTTTAAACAGATTTCGAGGGGACAGTCTAAGCTGCGCAAACATATCCAACAAATCGAATATAATTGATTATTACATCGATTAATTGGATCAATAGAAAAGATGATCACACTCAACTACAAGCACCTGAAATATTTTTGGGCAGTCGCCAAGTCGGGCTCTATCGCGCGCGCCAGCGAACAACTGCACCTCACGCCGCAATCCATCAGCGGGCAACTGACAGAACTGGAAGAAACATTGGGTGTATCTTTATTTCAACGCGCCGGACGTGGACTTGAACTCACCGACACAGGCAGGCGCATACTGGTTTACGCCGAAGAAATATTCTCGCTCGGCGACGAACTACTGGATGCAGTGCGTGACCAGTCTGCTGTAATAAGCCTCCCCTTCACGGTCGGCATAGCCGATTCGGTGCCCAAATCAATCGCCTACCGCCTGGTGGAACCGGCGCTGCAACTTGCAGAGCCGGTACGACTAATATGCCGCGAAGGTCGCCTGACCTCGTTGCTTGCGGAACTGGCCGTGCATAATCTCGACATGGTGATCGCCGACCGCCCCATGCCTACCAACCTCAATGTACGCGGCTTCAGCCACTTGCTCGGCAAAAGTACATTGACAGTCTTTGGCGCGGCCGCGCTAGTCAAAACGTTAAAGGGAAAATTTCCTTCCCTGCTGGATGGCGCGCCATTTCTAATACAGGGCGAAGATGTCGCCATCAGGCCGCGGCTGGTACAGTGGTTTGAAAGTCAGGGCCTGCATCCTCGCATCGTTGGCGAGTTTGACGACAGTGCTCTGCTGCAAGCTTTCGGCCAGGCCGGCGTCGGCTTGTTCGTGGCACCAACCGCCATCGCCGACTATGTTTGCAAGCAATATCATGTTAAAGCAATTGGCCATATAGATACGATAAGCGAACAGCTCTTTGCCATTACCACAGAACGCAGGCTGACTCACCCCGCAATTGTTGCCATCAGCCAAGCTGCACACGACGAATTGTTTGGAAACAACCAAAGCATTCCGTAAAACAATACTTGCGGCGTAAAATAAAGCAGACATTGAACGCATATAACATATTGATTATGTTTACGTTTATCAATTTGCCTCCAATTTGAATACATATCGAATCATTAAGTTGTAATGAAACATATCAAACTGGCGAACCAATAAATTCAGCGAAAGGTTTAGACAAAAATATCATGAGAATGAAAACTAAATCATGCGACCCCTTTAATTCTGCAGAGTTAAGACGAGCCGCGAAGCGACTTCAGCTGGAATGAATTGTTATGCCCTTTGAGCTCGCGCAATCAGGTTGATCGCTCTCGAGGCGAAATAGCCACTAAAGATGCCGTATGCAACGCAAAGCGCGACAATGAAGGTGGGCTCGGCAATGATGGTCGCACTGAATGCTCGCATCACAGCGAAAACATACTTAGTGAAAAAAATTGCCATGATGACGGCAAATGGTAGCCAGCTGCCGGGGATGAAGAATTTCTGTGTTTGTTGATCGTAGGAGATACTGTTGTCTCTAAAGAGGAGGTAACCAATCACGGCTGTTGCCATCAGTGCCACTCCCCATGCGGCAACGGGTAGTGGCATAAGGCCGAAGCTTGAGTGAATTCCTGCAAGAGAAAGTACGATCATGCCACCAGGAAGGAGCAAGGCCGGAATTCTTGCGACAGTGCGCGTGCGTGTCTGCATGAAGCCGAAAATGAGCAGGAACGCAAAGAGCAGAAACACCCAAATGGGTGTGTGAGTAATAATTTGAGTGATCAAACTTGTCTCCTTCTAGATCGGTAGTGAAAGTTAATCTAAAGGCTTAGCTTAAAATTGATGGACACCGATAGGTGTCCTTCTTGTTTGCAGCGTTAGCTACTTTCAAATGATGATGCCGGATGTGGGAAAGCACCATCACCGTATGCTCGAACAACCTGAGAAATTACGACTTGATAACCATTTAGCCATTTAGATTGAGCTGCTTTTGCTTCGAGGTGTTTGGGGCTCTTCATTAACTCTTGGAGACCATCCATATTTTCCCAATAATATACATTTGAAATGCGCCCAGTTTCAGGATTTTCCCAAGCTTCCTCGCCAAGGTAACCGACTGAGTTTTTTGCAATCTCTGCGATTGCGTTGTCGAGTTTATAAAACTCTTCATCGTACTGTTTTTTATCAAAGATGAATGTTGCCGAGTACATAAAAGTCCTTCTATTGACTAACGTTAAAGCTTAGCCGCACCGCTTTTAGTTGGCGGCTGGAGCGCTTGTTTGGGCGAAATTTTCTTGCTCATAGGAATACAGTCCAGTGATACGCCTTTTGATGAGATATAAACACTGACTTCATTACCTTCAAAGCCACATGCCCGATAAAATGCTGCAGCATTTAGCGTTGACTCTAACGATAATATTTCCAACCCATGGCGTTGGGCGATCTCCTCAAGGAATTGGACTATTCTCCTTCCTATGCTTTTCCTCATGTGACCAGGGTGTACAAATACACCATCAATTTTTCCGGTTTCGATATTGATCATGCCCGTGCCAATCATTTGGTTGCAATCAACTGCAATATAGAAATGCTTTTCAACTGTATCTTTAAAACTTTCCGACAACTCGCCACTAGCCCATGTTTTCAGCGTTTCCATGGGATAGCAGCCAACACACTGATTAAGGATAGCGGCGTTTCTTATTTCCAAAGCCGCCCTGGCGTCATCTCGTGTTGCTTTCTTAAAATCAAACATCAATATTTCCTTGACGCCCAACCGTAACGCTATGCGGTAGCGCGCTTCTGCAGTCGTCCCGCTTCAGCAACAGGTTGTGCTGGTAACTCACAACAGCACCTTTAATTTTCGACCACCGGTAATTTCAAACGCTTCACGCTCGTAGAATGATAATGTTTTCTCAAACTGAGGGAGGGGTGGTGTTGTAACCTCAAGGCGCTTCCAGCCACGTGAACGGGCAAAATCCTTTGCCTGCTCCATGAGATTCTGGCCGATGTTTTGTGAGCGGAAACCTGGCCGAACAAAAAGTTCAGGAATAGTTCCAAAGGCACCTTCAGCGTACAGAGCATATCCCTCAAAAAGAGTAACGAAGCCTATTGGCTCAGTTTGTCCTTTGTGTGCCAAATATACAAAATATTTCTCGCTAAAAATAAAATCCGATAGTCGGTCTTTTGTTTCATCAAGGCTGAAATTGAAAAAACTAATGCCCATGGTATCCATTATTTCATTCAATAACTCGCCTACCATAATGGCCAGGTTATGAGCATCATTTACAGTTGCTCTTCTTATAGTAATGTTAGCGTTCATAGCAGTATTTCCAACTTAAAAATGAGCGGCGGCGATAGATGCCATTCTCGAATGGCAGGTTTAAACACGCACCTGGGCAACCATGCACCACGAAAACAGAAAACAATTCTTATTTTTGCATTGACTGTTTTGCAACTTCTTTTTCCAGTGCTTGCCAAGTTGCCTGCATATCTTCTTTTACCAATTTTGCAAAATGTATCCAGAACAATGGAACAAGGAGACCACTGACGAGCATGGTGCGTGCACAACGTACCTTGTTGTTTGGCAATACCTCGTAACGATTTTCTACATCAAGTGTACCGACAGGCATTTTGTTTATCAGCGACCAGCGTTTTTTATCTTCAACTCTGGTTAGTACCCACTGTGCTGGCGGTCCTCCCCTTGGCTGTGACGCCCCTTTTGTGCCTACAGCAAAAGGGCCGTGAAGCTCCGCTGATTCCTCATGTGGGTCCCAATTTGACCAAGCATTAACATCGGTTGAAATTCGCCACACGCTATCAATATCTCCGTTAATAATTCTTTCCCCGTCTATTTTCAAATTTCTTTCTCCTGGTCGATATACACAATAAATTGGGAGACCCATAAGATAAACTATTAAATTTCAATAAAAACAAATACTTGATTAACTTAACTTATTGAAACGCCTAACACTTGAATTCAGCTACGCCAAGAAAATCCATTGGCATGATGGATTGGGCGTGATGCACTTAAAGGCTGCGCCCATCAAAATTCCCCACCTTGATGAGGGACAAGTCCACGCCATCCAAACAGCGTGCATTGATAGCAACCATGTAGTTACCAGTAGGAGCTATACCTTCGCTATAGGGCGAACACCCGCACTCGGGGCAATAGCGGTGCTTGATAGTGTGCTTGTTGAAAGTGTATGTACCCATGTTGTCTTCGGACGTGAGCAAACGAAAATTTTCGCGGGTAATAAACCAGTGAAGCGCACCGTGCTTGCTGCAGATTGAGCAATTACACTCTATGACTTTCTCAAGATTACCTTCAGCTTCGAACGCGATTTTCCCACAGTGACAGCTACCTTTGTAAATCATTAGATCGTTCCTTTCGATGACTTCGTTTAAAACCAATTGCTGAGAAACCAGGCTTTCTTGCACCCAAAGTAAAAATGAGGAAGCCGATAGGCGTCGCTCTTGAGTACAAGGCTAGAAATAGTCAATTTTCTTGACCTGATGCATCACGCTCGGCAAAGATTTCCTTTGCTGCAAAGGTGCCGTTTAGTGCGGCTGGAAAACCGGCATACACAGCCATTTGAATCATGATCTCGACAATTTCCTGTCTTGTACATCCAACGTTGAGCGCGCCATGAATATGAACTTTGAGTTGCGGTAGCGCGTTGCCTAGCGCAGCTAGAGCTGCGACAGTGGCAATCTCACGCTCTTTAAGCGAAAGAACACCGCGTGAATAAACGTCACCAAACGGGAATTCTATGGTGTAACGAGCAAGATCGGGGGCAATATCTTTCAATGCTTCTATTACCTTCTCACCGGCATGCCCATCAATTTCTTTGAGTTTTCCCAAGCCTCGTTTGTAGCGATCAAAATCCATAAGTATTACTCCTAATAGTTATTAGACTAATCCACTGGTCAGTACAATTAAAAATATTGCATCATGTATTATTGTCATAAATATATGATTTAAATAGGATAAATAAGCACAGACTGTCAGCATATGCATTAATAATACTGACAGAAATTTTTTGGAGCACAGATTAAACCATAACGGCCACTTTAGCGGTATATGCCAAATTATCTATGTAATTCTGAGTAATTCTAGATTGTTTAATTTGGGAAGTTCCATCATGAATTGCTGCTTCTGAATATTCATTTAGCCAATAGACATAAAGCAGACATCATGGTTTTGCAATTGGCATGAAACAAAGACCGCTATAGACAAGAGCAACGCAATTCCACCACTACATGATGTTCCTGTCTGTCATCCACCAGCGGGATCATGCAGTGCAGTCGCCCGTCATCATCCACGCTGTCATGCGTCGCCACACCATCCACTGACACCCGTATCACACGCCCGCTCTGCTCCCCTACTCGTCTGATGTCGATGTGATAAACAGTATCGTGATATCGGTAATGTATTTTGTATGACTTCCAATGGTCCGGGATACACGGTGCAATGCGCAGATGATCGACTTCCAGATGCACGCCCAACAGCGTTTCCACCGTCAAGCGATACGTCCAGCCCGCTGCGCCGGTTTACCAGGTCCAGCCGCCGCGGCCGGTATGAGGAGGTGTGGCGTAGATGTCAGCGCACATGACATACGGTTCGACTTTGTATCGTTCGATCTCATCCGCTGTGCTGCCATGGTTAACAGGATTGAGCATGGCAAACAATTCCCACGCGTGTTCCTTGTCGCCCATCTGCGCAAATGCCATGGTGGCATGGGTATATTGGCCGCCGTTTTCGGCAACGGCATTTAAACCAAACCCGAAAAACAATTGCAAGGGCCAGCATCACAATATCTGTGCAGGCAAAAGATTATTGGAAAACAAAATCCAAGCTAACACACTTTTTTTGCCCAATGAGCCATGTGGGACTTTATCAGTGTCCCCCCAGGTCAATTTCTGGCGTGACTATGGTCGTCTTGTCCATGCACATTGGGGGAAGCTATGGAGGCATTAACCCTAGAATCCATGTCCTCATCAGGAGGTGCCTTGGCGACTATTTCCTTGTATTGCGCAGGTGTCATTTCTGGCATTTTCTGCAAGAAGGCTACCATGCTCCAGATTGTTGCATCATCGTGGCTCATTCCCCATGCGGGCATGGCGCTCATCTTGATGCCATGTTTGATAACCCAGAATGCTTCGATTGGATTTACGATTGCCTTGCTCAGATTTGGTGGTTGTGGATAAAGCCCTATGCGTAGCTCTGAAGCCTTCATTCCAGGTGCCAGATGACAGACTGTGCACATTGCAGCGTACTGGCCCGCGCCTTTTAAGATTAGCTGAGCGTCGTTGAGATTGGCAGGCAGGCCAATTTCAGCAGCATGGCGCTCAACGGAATGTTCACGCATAGCCGTCAATAAGTCGTAAGTAATTTTCCAGTGTGGATTGTCAGCACCAAAGTTGTATATACCTGACGTTATGAATATGCCTAAACCAATTATAAGTACCAATAATAGAACTAGTGCTGCCTTAAGATATTTCATGATACTCAAATTCCGTTCCAGACTGAATATTAAGCTCTGCAACTTGTTAAGATTGTCAGTTCCTGGCACTGAAAAATGTATGCAGTTCTATTTCCGTTGATTGCTTCCTGAAAACCACTATATCGTCTACGACCAGATACGGTGAATGACGTATGCTGATTTTTTTATCGAGTTCGGGGCAGTCTTCCACGAAACAAACACGGTAAGGTATCTGCAGGCATTCAAGCTCTTTCTCCAGATCCTTTCCATGCGTACAATTTTTTGTAGCCAGTATTATTACGTCCATTATTGCCACAATAAATTTTATTCAAACTACACGCGCTCAATAGCTGGAACCTTTCAACTGCCAATTTACTCATTAGCAAGTACAAAACGCGAAAAACAATAAACTTTACCTTGCCGAGTACTTTAAAAAGCAACTGCCAAACCTGGTTTTGGCGCATTCAAGCCTGCGCTCCGTCTCTGCTTAAGCTGTGTTAACACCTGCATATATCAAGACAAGCTATACAAATAACTGACTTCCGCTTACCATCATCTTGAACCTGCCTTCCGAATGATTCTGAAACCAGTACATTTACCACCCCCTTACAAACTGATGCGCCGCAACCTCAACGCATTGCTGATTACAGACACCGAGCTAAAACTCATTGCCGCCGCGGCGATCATCGGGGACAGCAGCAAGCCGAACCAGGGATACAGCACCCCGGCTGCAATCGGCACACCTATTGAATTGTAGATGAAGGCAAAGAACAGGTTCTGGCGAATGTTGCGCATGGTGGCGCTGGAAATTTTTCTGGCTCTTACTATGCCGCGCAGGTCACCTTTGACCAGGGTCACGCCCGCACTTTCCATCGCCACATCGGTGCCGGTGCCCATCGCAATCCCCACCTGGGCTTGCGCCAAGGCGGGAGCATCGTTGATACCGTCGCCGGCCATTGCGACAATACGTCCTTCGGCTTGTAGTTTTTTCACCACCTCTGCTTTTTGTTCCGGCAGCACTTCGGCTTGCACTTCATCTATATTCAGTTTTGCGGCAACGGCGTCAGCCGTCTTGCGGTTATCGCCGGTGAGCATGACGATGCGTATGCCTTCTTCGTGCAGCAGGCGGATGGCTTCTACTGTGCCTTCCTTGATCGGGTCGGCCACGCCGATGATGCCGGCGATGCGCCCATCCACTGCAAAGAACATCACAGTCTGACCTTCAGCACGCAGGGTGTCTGCCTGCGCCGGCAACGTGCCTGCATCTATACCTGAATCTTGCATCAAAGCAATATTACCCAATACCACTTTTTTCCCATCCACCTTGCCGGTAACGCCCTTGCCTGTGACCGATTGAAAATCATCCGCAGACACCAGCTTCACTTCGCGCTTTTCTGCACCGCGCACAATGGCGGCGGCCAGCGGGTGTTCACTGGCGCGCTCTAAACTTGCAGCAAGACGCACTACCTCTGCTTCGTCAAACCCTTCTGTCGCAACTACACTCACCAACTCGGGATGGCCTTCGGTGAGGGTGCCAGTTTTGTCCACCACCAGGGTATCCACTTTGTGCATCACTTCCAGCGCTTCGGCATTTTTAAACAGCACGCCCATGGTGGCACCACGCCCGGTGCCCACCATGATGGAGACGGGTGTTGCCAGCCCCAAGGCACAAGGGCAGGCTATGATCAAGACTGCCACTGCATTGATTAGCGCATGCGCCAAGCGCGGTTCCGGACCCCACACGCCCCACACGATAAAAGCCAGCACCGCGACAGAAACTACTGCCGGTACAAAATAGCCGGACACGGTGTCGGCCAGTTTCTGTATCGGTGCGCGCGAGCGTTGTGCCTCAGCCACCATGTGCACAATTTGCGCGAGCAGGGTTTCGCTGCCTACTTTTTCCGCCAGCATCAATAAACTGCCAGTGCCGTTAACGGTTGCACCAATCACTTGCGCGCCCGTTTTCTTTTCTACCGGTACCGCTTCGCCGGTGACCATGGACTCATCCACATGACTCAGGCCTTCCACCACCTTGCCGTCCACCGGTACTTTTTCGCCGGGGCGGATGCGCAGGCGGTCACCGGGTTGCACTTGCTCCAAGGCGATATCTTCTTCTTTACCATCTTCACGCACGATGCGCGCCGTCTTCGGC
Source organism: Burkholderiales bacterium (assembly GCA_038208855.1). GTDB lineage: Bacteria > Pseudomonadota > Gammaproteobacteria > Burkholderiales > Gallionellaceae > 39-52-133. The sequence goes on along the minus strand of JBBQYH010000040.1, from coordinate 2,086 downwards.
GTCAATCCCAGCAGCAACTTTATCGCGGCATTGGTGTGGCTGCGTGCGCGCAGCTCCAGCACCTGCCCCATCAGCACCAGTGCCACAATCACTGCAGAGGCTTCGAAATAAACCGGCACCACGCCCATCGCGTTATGCACCAAGGGCGGAAAGATGCCGGGCGCGAGAGCGGCCACCATGCTGTAGCCCCAGGCCACCGCTACGCCCAGCGCAATAAGAGTGAACATATTGAGGTTGCGTGTGAGCAACGAATTCCAGCCGCGCACAAAGAACGGCCAGCCGCCCCACAGCACCACCGGCGTAGCCAACAGCAGCTCCAGCCATTGCCGCGTGTGTGGCTGCAAGAGGGAATCAAAAAATGCCGGAAACATTTCAGAACCCATCGCGCTGATAAACACCGGCAGAGCCAAGGCGGTGCTGACCCAGAAGCGCAGGGTCATGTCTTTCAATTCTGCATCGTCTTCTTCTGCCGCCACCGTGCGTGGTTCCAGCGCCATGCCGCAGATTGGGCAGTTGCCGGGATGGTCCTGAATGATTTGCGGATGCATCGGGCAGGTATATTCGGTTTTAGTTGCTGCAACTTGAATATCTACAGGTTCGAGTGCCATACCGCATTTTGGGCAGGCACCCGGCCCTTGTTGGCGCACTTCAGGATGCATGGGACAGGTATAGGTGCCGGTGGAGTTTTTATTCTTCTCTGCTTTGACAGGCTTCAGATATTGCTGCGGATGTTCCTTGAATTTGTGCAGGCAATGCTCACTGCAAAATAAATATTCAATAGAATCAAATATATATCTATTTTTACCATCTTCATCCACTGTCATGCCGCATACCGGATCAATTGCCATTTCAGCCTCCTTGATACTCATGTTATGTTGCTAAAGATGAAGAAAAATTCACCGCTGTTGATATTTATTTGATGAGCGGTTTTACCAGCCATTGTTCTGATTATTGATGCTTCCTTAACTCACCTCGAAGACCTGCTTGCAGGTTCTAGTATGAGCCTCACAGAGACTTGTACTAGAACCTCTTCGATGTCGCACTAATGCCTGAACAAGCAGGTAAGTAGTGTGTCTTGTACCCTTTGGGTATGACATGCAACATCAGTCATTCAAATCCCCCCTAGCCCCCCTTTTGTAAAGTGGGGAACCAGACATGCTTTGACAGGAGCGAGCTCCTCCCTTTGATAGTGGCAGGGTCGCACGTACTCCTAGCAGGTACAAAGGGAGCTTAGGAGAGTTCTAAAATTTGTCATAGATTATGGAATGCTCAATAGTGCTTGTGCAGCGTTGACATATAACACTTTGCCATGTTTGCCTAGCTTGCTTTCATTTATGGAAATGCCACTGATTTGCTTTGCCTGTCTGCGCGCTTTCACCATACACCGAAGGAGGACGATTGCAACATGCGCCACCGCTGGTGCGCGCATTGGCTTGTGCATTCGCATCCACATAGCTGTACCACGCCAACTTCAGTTTCCACCAGAAATCATTTTTAAGCGGCAAGTCCAGTTCATCCAGCAGGGATGCAATATTGTTTATGTCTATGGAAGAGGCGTCATAGCTGATGTGCAAGATTCCATGCTGATCCAACTGTGCATCGATGACAGGTTCAACAGTCATGAGTTGCCGGGCGGCATCCTGCCACTCTTCTTTGGCAGAGTAAGCCAGCGGCATTTTGCGGGTTAATTCGAATGCGCTATTGCTCATAGCTGCTCCTTTCTTGTTTAACCTCCTGCAGGTTACTTTTATATCTAAAGGGCACCTTGTGTGTCATATTTTGCGAGCATCCGCAAAGCGGATTGCCTGCTTACTACACTTGTCATTCCCGCGAAGGCGGGAATCCAGTCTAATCAAGCATCTGGTTCCCCGCCTTCGCGGGGACGACGGCATTTTTAGAGGTGTCCTTAAGTCAGAGGAAGCCCGGGCCCAACCGGATTTCCCCCACAGGAGAACAGCATGACGCAAACCGCAGCGCAGGAACAAACTTCAGGCGAGGACTGGTCCGCCGCCATGACGGAACAGGCGCAAGCCGCGGAGAGTCCGGCCTCGCGCGCCCCGGGCAACGAGGTCGCGAATGTGGTTTC
>JBBQYH010000039.1:0-15356 GCA_038208855.1 Burkholderiales bacterium | reverse complement strand
GGCAATGTCCTCGAACCGATGAACGGATTTATTCTGTGTAAGCTCATCGAAAAGCTCCCGTGTTTCTAGGTTGAGCAAGGCGCGAGTCCATTTCCCTTGCACAGTTTTGCCATTTATTGGTTGAGGTGCATTGAAAACAGACGAAGGATCAAGACGAAGAAATTCACGCCCCTTAACTGGATACATGCCAAGTCCCTCGGATTTATCCGTTTTGCTGTGTTTCTTCTCGGCGAGCAAGATAACAGCCCCTTGCAAGGTATCGCTAAACCAAAGTTCTTCTGGGTCAATTATGACTAAACGCCGACATTCACGACCAAGGTAGGAACGAAGTGATTGCGCATGCGTGACATTGATTATCTCAGCCGGGACGACCATGGCTAAACGGCCACCGGGGCGCAGGAGTACCATCGACGCAAGAATAAACGTTACCCAAGCATTGGTATGTTTCGTAAAAGGAAGATTCAGGTCCTTGAAAATTTGCTCTGCACAAACCTGAAATGGCTCAGGAAGGTATTGATATCGAACAAACGGCGGATTGCCCACGATTGCATCAAATCTAGTGCTGTCATCCTCAAAATGGTTGATAGCCCATTGTAGGAAGTCTTCGCTATGAACTTTAGTGGCTTTCAATCCAACTGCTTTAGCACGAGCCTGCGCCTTTGCGGCTTCATCTGGCTCAAGCTCAAAACCCAACACATCTGCTTTTTGGAATCCCTTTACCTTGGAGAGCGCGTCAAAAAATTCTCCATCACCGCAGCTTGGTTCCAATATACGTTTAGGATCAATTTCTTTAACCCATTGAGCAATAAAAACTGCGAGATCAGGTGGCGTATAATAGCCGCCCCGTAGTTTCTGCGCTGTTTCGTTCTCGATAAAATTCATGGTGACTTAGCCTTGTTAGTAGTCGTCTGGGAATTATCATTTTTTTCAAGTAGCGGCCAGCGCGTTACAAGATATGTTTGCACTGCCTCACGAACCACCCATGCAAGTGAAACACGTTGCTGCTGAGCAATGAGTTCGAGTTCTGCATATTGATCTTCGGGGAAGCTTACCGAAGCTCGAACAGTTTTTTCCGCAGGTGCTGTATAAGACTGAATTCGTCGGTTTGCCATAGTGGATTAACAATGCATATTAGAAACGTTCACCATATTACACCACTATGGTGAACAATCAAGCTTTACCTCATTTCAAAGAATTAAAAGGGTCTTTGGTTTAGCCTGAATTTTGCATAAAAATGGCAGAAGTGCATGTAAGTATCTGATATAAATGTAGTTGATACACCTGTAACCCGTAAAACACAAGCAGCCTCTACCCATGACGAACACTATCCCAAACCAACTCCGTTTTGCCCCTTCCGCTGGTTTTACTGTTCGTGCCGACTTCGATGGCGGCGGACTATCATCTAATCTTGGTCCCTTGCTATTACGCGGTGTTGACCAGCAAATCGGCATTACTACGCGACTGGCCGCAGCAATAGATGACCGTCGTCGCCCGGGCTATGTCAAACATGCCCTGCGCAATGTAGTGACTCAGCACATCTTCCAGATCGCCTCCGGCAACGAAGATGGCAATGACCGATAACACATGAATTTCATCCGCCTCGATACGGTAGGCAACCATGAAGGGTTAACGTCCAATAGTGAGTTCGCGTGTTCCTGCGGCAGGGTTTCGGTTTCTTTGCGGATGATGGAAATGATGCGCCGGGCGGCTTGGGGATTAGCTTGTGCAACGTAGTTGTGAATCTCGGCAAGGTCATGCCGGGCGCGCGGGGTGTAACGCAGTCTCATGCAGCATGTTCGCTGTAGTTTGCGAAAAATGCCTGCATTTCATCATCCGGCACGAACTCGCCGTTTTTGGCTTGTGACTCACCCTCCTGAATTCGGGCAATGATTCTGCGCTGTTGCGCGAGGTAGAGCGTAACCGCCTCGTTTGCCAAATCGGTTTCGCTACGGTGGATTTCCTCGGCCAAGTGGTCAAGCTGATCTTTCAGGTCTGGCCGGATTTCAAGGGTGGTAACGCGCATGGGCTTCTCCGATTGGTTTCTGGTTTGATGTTACACCAAAAATACAGGTTGGGTGGAACGAGCGCTAGAGCAATAGGGACGCCATTGATCAAAATTATGCTGCAAGATATGTAAACCTTTTAACCTGGGGTAATTGCAATTGTATTGAAATTAGGAACCTCTGATTAAGTCAATTTGGTCGTTCCCGCGAAGGCGGGAATCCAGTCTAATCAAGCATCTGGTTCCCCGCCTTCGCGGGGATGACAACTTTATCAGAGGTTCATTAGTATTTTACAACGCGCAGGTTCTAAACCCTGTGAACATGTCGTCCCGATCCGCCATATAAAAATTACGGTATTTCGCTGAGCACATTCGTTGTTGCGTGGCGAACGACGCACCCCGTAAAGCTTGATGGGTGTGAAACCACGGCTCTGAATATTCCCGATATATATCCGGCATAAATCCCGGATAGGGCTCAAACGTCGAGCTTGTCCACTCCCATAATTCACCCCAGTGAAAATCTGCCTTACCTGACAGGGCGGCGAATTCCCATTCGGCTTCTGTCGGCAACCGGCGCCCTGCCCAGCGGCAATAGGCTTGCGCTTCATGCAGGCTGACATGGCGCACGGGCTCATGAAGCGGCAAGGGCAGTTGCGTATCAAAACGTACGCAACTCCATGTGTCGTCAGCGCATTGCCAATAGCGCGGTGCGGCGCGCTTTTCCTGCTTCAACCAGGCACGTCCAGCCTCACTCCAATATGCTGGTTTTGAATATCCGCCATCCAGTATGAAGTTCAGATATTGTTGATTCGTTACCAGCGAGGAGGCGATGTTGAAAGGTGAAATTGTCACTGGATGCGCCCATTTTTCATTGTCGAAGACGAATGTTTCGTTTGGTTTGCTACCCAGCTGCATAGCACCACCCACAAAGGGAATGTTATTTTCTTTAATATAATCAACAGTATAAGATGATATCTGTGGCGGCGCACTCAAGCCCAAGGTTTGCAGAGTGTAGGCAAAGGCCTCGCCATGCATATCTTCATGCGCAAGTACCAAACGATATGGATACAACGTGGCATCATCGTGTGCGCCCTGTTTGAGTTTATGCAGGATGCGTTCAAGCACTGTGCTGCAATAGGTTTTAATCTCAGTAGTGCTTGGCAGGTCCAATGACCAACGCGCGCGATGCGGCACCGTATTCGAGTCGAACCATTCATCACCCCGCGCCAATAACGAAGGGTACGCTGCCGTAGCGGGATTGCTCGAGGTAGCTTCACGCAATACATACATTTCGCTGACCCACACAACATGCGCCAATTCCCACAAAGGTGGATTGATGATGGGTAGATACGGAACCTTTTCCACTACATCGAGCCCTGCGGCCGCATAACAATCGAACAGCGCAAGGGTATAATTTCGTGCATTCTGCAAGGCATCGGCCAGTTGCGCTGGCGTCGCGGTTCGAATTGAAGTATTAAACATTGTCATAACATCGGCTTGATCTGCTGTTTTTTAAAATTAATATATGGAAGCGCTGAATTAAGTCACTTATGTCGTTCCCGCGAAGGCGGGAACCCAGTCAAATCAACAAGCTGGATCCCCGCCTTCGCGGGGATGACGACTTATTCAGTGTATCCATAAGAAATGGGAAATCGCTTTGATGAAACCGCACATCGTCATTATCAGCCCCTATCTGGCAAAAGCCAACAACGGCAACTGGCTCACAGCCAGCCGTTGGGCACGTTTTTTACGCGAGCAGTATAGGGTGTCGCTCGCGCTGGAGTGGGATGGCACACCCTGCGATGCCATGATTGCGCTGCATGCGCGACGCTCATTTGCATCAATAGTCGCATTTGCCGCTGCGCAACCGTCTTCGCCCTTGATTGTAGTCCTGACCGGCACGGATTTGTACCGCGACATTCATACTGATGGCGATGCACAACACTCGTTGCAACTGGCCACACAGTTGGTCGTTTTGCAGCCTGAAGGTTTAAATGAACTGGATGTTGCTTTGCATAGCAAAACCCGGGTGATCTATCAATCCACACCCTCGCTCAAGCCGGTCAGTCAGGCACAAAAACGCAAGACACGATATTTTGATGTAACGATGATCGGACACTTAAGAGATGAAAAAGATCCGCTTACCTTCATGCGTGCCGCTGCACTGATAAAAACACCGCGTGTGCGCCTCTTGCATATAGGCGGCGCGCTCGACCCGCTGCTGGGTGTGCAAGCTGAGGCCACACAAACCAGCCAGCCAAACTATCGCTGGCTGGGGCATTTGGCTCATACTGATACACGTCAGCGTTTGAAACGTAGCCATTTGATGGTGATCACTTCTATCATGGAAGGCGGTGCGCATGTCATCATTGAGGCTGTCACCAGTGGCGTGCCTGTGCTGGCCAGTGACATCGCAGGCAATCGAGGCATGCTGGGCGTAGACTATGCGGGGTATTTTCCGCTGGGTGACAGCGTTGAATTGGCACGCTTGATCGACCTCGCCGCAAACGATGAGGCTTTTTATACGCTGCTGCAGACTCAATGTGCAGCTCGCGCACCCTTGTTTACAGCGGAACACGAAAAGAAAGCTCTGTTAAAATTGACAGATCATTGCATTAACACTCTTTCTGGGTAAGTTCAGTTTTTAACCAACTTACCTTCTTCAATATTGTTTAATAAGGACACGTATGAACACGATTCACGACGGCAACATTAAACTGACTTCCTTTTCCCATGGCGGCGGTTGCGGCTGCAAGATTGCGCCGGGCATACTCGCGGAAATCCTGAAAAGCTCAAGCGGATTTCCTGTTCCCAAGGAACTAATGGTTGGCATCGAGACCGCCGATGACGCGGCGGTTTACAAGCTCAATGACGAACAGGCCTTGATTGCAACGACGGACTTTTTCATGCCGATAGTTGATGACCCTTTCGACTTCGGCCGCATTGCCGCAACCAATGCCATTTCCGACATCTACGCGATGGGCGGCACACCCATCATGGCGCTAGCGTTGCTTGCAATGCCGATCGACAAACTACCGATCGACATTATCGGCAAAATCATCAAGGGTGGCGAAACGGTTTGCGGCGAAGCAGGCATACCGATTGCCGGCGGCCACACGATCGATTCAGTCGAACCCATTTATGGCCTGGTGGTGATGGGCCTGGTGCATCCCTCCAAGGTCAAGCGCAATGCAGATGCCAGAGCGGGCGACAAGCTCATACTCGGAAAGCCGCTGGGTGTAGGCATACTATCGGCCGCATTGAAGAAAGACCAGCTTGATGCCGCGGGTTATGCCACGATGATAGACAGCACCACCAAGCTCAACAGGCCCGGCATCGCCTTGTCCAACATGAGCGGTGTGCATGCGATAACTGACGTAACCGGATTCGGCCTGCTCGGTCACACACTGGAAATGTCGCGCGGCGCCGGACTGACAGCCAAACTCAAGATGGCGAAAGTACCATTGTTAAGCAACGTGCAGAAGCTGGCCGAAGCCGGATTTATAACAGGTGCTTCAGGTCGCAACTGGGCAGGTTACGGCCACGATGTGGTGCTGGCAGACAGCATCACACCGGTTCAGCAAGCGCTATTGACTGATCCGCAAACTTCGGGGGGCTTATTGGTCGCCTGCGATGCAGATTGCGTGGATGAGGTACTGGCGCTGTTTGCGCGCGAAGGATTTGCACATGCTGCGGTAGTGGGTGAAATGGCTAGCGGACCTGCCCGCGTGGAAGTTGCAGGCTGATTTGTAAATTGGCTTATTGACTATTTATTCCAAAATACACGACAGTTTTTGCATAACGTGAGCTCCCTCACCCTCGATCCCTCTCCCGGCGGGAGAGGGAAGTCAAACCCTACTCTCTCCGGAACAGAGGCAGGGTCACACGTAGTGCGGGAATCCAACAGGGTATCCCTTGCGGGTGTATGGGTTGGGATGAGAAAGCTCATTTGTTCTGCTTTAAAAAATATCCAAAGCAAGTAAAAAATTAAACCGCCCGAGCATGGATGACGGCAAACCATTTGTTTTTATCTGTCCACAATTTCGCGTCACCAAATCCGGCTTGAGTTAACAGCTTCAGGAACATTTCGGCTGTGTATTTATAGCTGTTTTCGGTATGAATGCGCTCACCTTGTTCGAAACTCCGACGCGCACCCGGCCAGGTCACGGTGAGCTTGGTACGCGCCTCAAGATACATTTCAATGCGATTTTTTTCCACGTTGAAAAATCCGACATGACGCCAATCCCTCACCTTGAAATCAGCACCCAGCATCTGGTTCAGATGCAGCAATAAATTCAGGTTGAAGGCGGCGGTCACGCCCAGGGCGTCGTCGTAGGCTTCATCCAGTATGTGTTTTCCCTTGATTAAATCGACACCAATCAACAAGCCGCCATCGTTGTTGCAGGCCGCGCGCAAGCGCTGAAAAAAGGCCAGTGCGTCTTCCGGGGTGAAGTTGCCTATCGATGAACCCGGGTAGAAGAACAGTCTTTTTTCCTTTTTTACCGCAGCAGGCAAGTCCAGCGTAGTGGAAAAATCCAGCCCCAGGCCGGTCATTTCAATATGAGGAAAGCGTTGCTGCAGTTGGCCGACCGCGTCACGCAAAAATTCAACCGACACATCAACCGGCACGTATTGCGCGGGCTGCAGCGCTGCAAACAAGCGCGCAGCCTTGGCGCAATTGCCCGCACCCAAATCAATCAGCGTAGTACCCACACCGGCAGCTCTTGCTATCGCGGATAAATTTGTACTGAAAATTTCAGCCTCGGTACGCGTCGGATAATACTCGGGCAGCTCGCAAATCGCCTCAAACAATTTTGACCCCAGCGCGTCATACAAATATTTGGGTGACGTAACAGCCTGCTCTGCAAGCAGCCCTGCGCTAAGTTCGGCACGCAAGGTGTCGTCACTTGTGCAGTAATTCTGGATAAATTCTGCAACAGCAACCCCGCTGATTTTTGATATGGACATGGATATTGATAAAAATCTGTAGAAACTCTTTATAGCATATCGAGCCCGGCTTATCACTGCCCTGATGATTTACTCGGTATTTTTCTTCTATGAATTGCAAGTGATATGTGCTGCACCTTTCCATCCAATGCGCAAACTGAGCGATAAAATTATAAGTAATAGTTATAACAATAATGTAGACTATCCTACATGATTAAAAACAATACATGGCTTACGCTCATCAGCAGCCTGCCCACATCAAACCCCAGCGCACGCATGCGCATCTGGCGAGCGCTCAAAAGCGCGGGTTGCGGCGTGCTGCGTGATGGTGTTTATTTGCTACCCGAAAGCGATACAACTACGCTTTGGCTTGAACAACAGGCCGCCGAGGTTGTTGCGGCTGGAGGTATTGCACATGTCGTCAAACTGAACAGTACCGACGCTGCGCAAGAACTGTCATTTCAACAGTTATTTGACCGCACCGATGAGTATGCGACGCTCAAGCACGATATCGACGCACTCATAGTCACGCTTGCCACGCAGAATCCGGCTTCCGGCAAGCGCACATTAAAACGCCTTGAACGGGATTTTGCCCTGCTTGCGGCCATCGATTATTTCCCCGGTGCGGCACGCGAGCAGCTTGCGTTGTTGCTGGACAAAGCCACTCATGAACTGGCTGCCCTCAGCAATCCGGATGAGCCCAGACCTGCACAAGGCAAGATTAAAAAACTCAAGCGTGCGGACTATCAGAAACGCATTTGGGCCACACGCAAACACATGTGGGTGGACCGTATGGCCTGCGCGTGGCTGATCAAACGCTTTATCGACCCGGCAGCCAAATTCAAATGGCTGAACAAACCGCAGGATTGCCCGAAGACTGCGCTGGGGTTTGATTTTGATGGCGCAAAGTTTACCCATGTCGGCGCACTTGTCACGTTTGAGGTGTTGCTGGCAAGCTTCAATCTCGATAACGATACCGCTTTGATACAGCTGGCAGCGGTTGTTCATTACCTTGATGCAGGCGGTATTCCGGTCGCTGAAGCACACGGGCTGGAACTGGTTTTGAAAGGCATGCGCGAACGCTGCAGCAACGATGAAGCGCTACTCAGCGAAGCCAGCAGGATTTTTGACGATTTGTATTTGACATACTCCAACGAGGAGAACAAGCATGAACAATGACGCAATTCCGACTTCACCACCTGCACCCGTATCATTCTGGCAGGCTTTTGAATACTGGTTCAAACTGGGCTTCATCAGTTTTGGCGGGCCAGCCGGACAGATTTCCATGATGCATCAGGAGTTGGTTGAACGCCGGCGCTGGATTTCGGAACATCGTTTCATGCATGCACTCAACTATTGCATGGTGCTGCCGGGGCCGGAAGCGCAGCAGCTTGCCACTTACATAGGCTGGCTGATGCATGGAGTCAAGGGCGGCATTGCAGCAGGCGTGCTGTTTGTGTTGCCCTCGTTGTTCATATTGATTGCGCTGACATGGATATATCTGGCCTTTGGTGACGTGCCCGCTGTGGCCGGCATACTATACGGCATCAAGCCTGCCGTGACCGCGATTGTGGTATTTGCGGCTTATCGCATCGGCTCACGTGCCCTCAAGAACGGTGTGTTGTGGACGATGGCCGCGGCAGCCTTTATCGCCATCTTTGCGTTCAATCTGCCCTTCCCTGCCATTGTTTTGGCTGCAGGCATTATCGCTTATCTGGGCAGCCGTATTGCTCCAGAAAAGTTTAAAGTCGGCGGCGGTCATGATGCGTCGGATAAAAGTTTTGGACCCGCCATTATCGACGACCACACACCGCCGCCTGAACATGCAAAATTCAAATGGTCTCGCTTCATCAATTTTCTGCTGATCGGCGCGGGCTTGTGGGTCGTCGTCATGGCGGTGTTGATTGCGATATTTGGCTGGGACGGTGTGCTGACGCAGATGGCATGGTTTTTCACCAAAGCGGCGCTGGTCACTTTCGGTGGTGCTTATGCGGTACTGCCGTATGTGTATCAGGGCGGTGTGGTGGATTTTCACTGGCTCACAGGCAATCAGATGATCGATGGACTCGCGCTGGGTGAAACCACACCCGGCCCGCTGATCATGGTGGTTGCGTTTGTCGGCTTTGTCGGCGGCTGGACCAAGGCTATATTCGGATCAGACGCACTTATTCTGGCTGGTGCAGCAGCTGCAACTGTGGCAACTATCTTTACCTTTCTGCCTTCATTCCTGTTCATACTGGTGGGTGGCCCGCTAGTAGAGGCGACACGCGGTGACTTGAAATTTACCGCACCACTGACCGGTATCACCGCAGCAGTTGTGGGCGTGATACTGAATCTTGCGTTGTTCTTTGCCTACCATGTGCTGTGGCCGCACGGCATCGGCACGCCACTGAACATACAAAACTTATTCAGTGGCTTTGAATGGTTTAGCCTTGTTGTGGGCATCACCGCATTTATCGCGTTGTTCCGTTATAAAATCGGCATCATGCAGGTAATAGGCGTTTGCGCCGTTGCCGGGCTGACCTATTCTTACATGAAACTTTTTTTTGTTTAAGGAGACGCGCATGGACAGAACGATTAAACCGCAGGAACTTATTTTGAAATTGGACAACAAAGATGTGCAACTTATCGATGTGCGGCGCAAGGACGACTATGTTGCGGACAATAGTGTTATTCCTGGCGCAACCTGGTTCGACCCGGCAAACATAGACGGCTGGTGTGACACGATACCCAAGGACAAGGAAGTGGTACTGTATTGCATGCGCGGTGGCGCAGTAAGCAACTCTGTAGTGGACGCCCTGCAAGCCAAGGGGGTAAAAGCCAGATTTATTGAAGGCGGCATCAGCGCATGGAAAGAGGCCGGCGGAAGCGTGAACAAAAAATAGCATTGGGTCAACATGCCATCATATAACACGGAAAATGCCTGGACTATATAACCCGGCAAAGGTATTCTTAAGCGTTATTTTTACTACAAGCCCTGATCAAGTAAATCGGACAATAATGGAGAGTTATGCAATGAATAATAAATATATCAAATGTATCGCCGCATCTGGCTTGCTGCTGTTTGCGGCGCTTGCTTATGCCGGTGACGTTACGGTAAGCGACGTCTGGTCTAGAGCTTCAGCTCCAGGCCAGGCCAATGGCTCGGTCGGCCTTGTCATCACCAGCACAAAAGACGCGCGTCTGGTTGCGGTAGCAAGCCCAGCAGCAGAAAGTGCAGAAATACATACCATGAGCATGGACAACGGGGTCATGAAAATGCGTGAACTTGAGTATCTTGAATTGCCCGCGAACCAGGCCGTAAAACTCGGACCGGGCGGGAATCATCTGATGCTTTTCGGGCTCAAGAAACCATTGCAGGCCGGTATGGAAATTCCGCTGACGCTGACCATACAATTTGCCGACAAACATACGGAAAAAATAAGCATAAAATCCAAAATAAAAGCGCTTGATACCGAGTATGGCAAACACTAAATCAAGCTGAACTTACTAAACAAAATATGATAATAATCAAAGCATCGCGCGGGGATTAAATGAAATTTAAGAAATTGATATTCGCATTGGCGGCAATGTGGATGAGCAGCGCACTGGCAGGTCCGCTGGACCCCCTGGTAAGCGGTGCCTGGATAGGTGAAAGCATGCCCGGGCAAGATACTTCAACACTGCAGCTGAACCTGACTACGGTAAAAGCAGTCACTTTGCTGTCGGTAAGCAGCCCTGTCGCCAATGCAGTGGAAATTCACAGCATGAAGCTGCATAAGGGGAAACTACAAATGCATATCGTTAACGATCTGCAGCTGCCTGAACATCGCACCATAACTTTCGGCTCCGACAAGCTGTTTTTAATGTTGACAGGAATTAAACAGACGTTAAATACAGGGGATAAAATTCCGCTCAGATTAACCTTCTCGTTTGCAGACAAGCATACCAAAACCATAGAAGCTACAGCCGAAGTCAGGAAAATGGACTTGAGTTATAAACACTACGGAACCAAGGAAGTTTACGATCATCAATGACCCGCCAAATATTGCTGGATACAACTTCACATAAGAAATGCCCCGCCGGGGCAATGAAATTCTACTGCATCGCTTCCTGAATTATTTCTGTAAGCAGCACATTAACATCATTGAGTGCTTCTTGTGATTGCTTGCCGCCTACCAATTGCGTCTTGCGAAATGCGACCCGCACTTCATCCGGCTTGCTTGGCACGACATATATTGAAATGATGTAAGGGCAAAATACAATATTGTCAGGATCCGTTTCCATCATCTTGCGCGATACCGTGGCACTGCAAAATTCCAAAGCCTCAGCCTGCAGAAAAACCCGCTTGCCGTCACCCAGATCCTTGCCTGTGCGCTCAAGCATATTGCCTACATGTGACACATTATTGATGACAAAACCGCGACCGGTTATTGCCATTTCCACAGCTTCCTTCATATCAGCAAAACTGGCCTGCTTGGTGAAAACAGACATATGGGCACCGTCGGCCCAAACCGGCTGAGTCAAACCGAGAAACACGCACAACCCCAACAACAAGCCGTTAATTCTAATCATTTTCAATACCTCATCTTTTATGTTTTAACCATGGTAACGTAAAGACCGCACCAAGAAAAATATTTTTTCTTGGCTTTAGCAACCTCATAACAGCTGCGCAAAATCCAGGATAAGCAACTCAAATTAACAGGCATGATAATAAAAACAAAGGGAATGACGACTATAAAGCAGTACGGCGCCCCTGTCGGGACGCCGTACTGCTTGACTACTGCGCTATGACTTAAACTCGGCCAATATTATGGACGAATATAAGCGTAACCTTCTTTTTGCTTATGCATCAATTCAATAACACCGGCTGGCACATAACTTGTATTTGGCAGCATATCTGCGTCAGTCAGTTTCATGCCTTTCATTGTATTTTGGCAAGCTACAACACTTACACCCGCTTTTTTTGCTTCCTCAACACGATTTCCAACAGCAGAGTCAGATTTCAGCATGTTGATTCCCGGGCCATAAACAACGATTTCCACTTCAGATTTATCTACACCGCCAAGGCTTTGCTGCACGTTTTTTGCGTTATTAAGAGCCAAATTCCATTTGGCAGGATCATTGTCACTAACCTGGAAAACCACCTTCTCTTTATCCGCAGCCAGTACAGCATGTGCTGCAAAAGTCATTGAAAGTGCCAATGCAGCGGCAATTAGTTTGATGAATTTCATAATATTTTCTCCTCCTAGAGTTATTAACAAAGCAACTGTATACACAGCACCGAAAGTATAGACGAAATATCCCGAGAATTTATTCCATCTCTCTCAATAAATTATTTGTTTAAAAAAATATTATAAAAACAAAGGAATTTTTTCTTATCAGCTAACGTCTTATAATTGATTCAATTTATATTAACAAATGGTTATATAGCTAATGAGCATTATTTCCCTGTTATGCAGAAGAAACGATTTTCAGGATCGCATTGAACAGCTGAGACCGCGCCTGTACCGGCTGGCTTATTCGTGGAGTCACAATGCCGCCCTTGCTGATGACCTGGTGCAGGAGGCCATGATAAAAGCCCTGAAAAATGCCAATCAGCTACGCGACCCTTTGTTGCTAAACAGTTGGCTGTTCAGCATCATGGCTAATTGCTGGCGTGATCATTTCCGTCAACACAAGGAAATGGAAGATATCGATGAACTTGAAGATTTTCACTATGCGCATAACAACACACCCGAATTTACGCACGCCCAGTCACAGATTGTTGCCCGCGTCCGTGCTGCCGTTGAAGCACTACCTTTAGCACAACGCCAGGTCGTGACCCTGGTTGACCTGGAAGAGTTTTCCTATATTGAAGTGGCATCCATATTGAATATCCCGATAGGCACCGTCATGAGCCGCTTGTGCCGTGCACGCTCCAGGATGAAAGACCTGCTAAATGAATTTGCGCCACAAAGGACCGTACACACTGAGAAAATCAGGAGAATCAAATAATGGAACAGCAGAATATTTCAGATGAGCATCTGAATGCTTTCATTGACAATCAACTTGAATCGTCCGAGAGAATTCAGGTGTTCGATTCCATCAGAAGAAATGACAACCTTAAGGATCGCGTATGCGAATTAAGCGGCCTAAAGGAAATGATGCAGCATGCATACAACTCTCCCCCCGGACAAAGACAGGCTGCCCTCGTAAAACAGTCATCGTGGAGCATGCAATTACAGATTATTGCAGCCTGCCTGTTATTGTTAATCGGGGGCGTATCTGGCTGGTTCAGCCACAACTGGGCAGTTAACGAGGCAAATCCCAATATACGGGATATAGTCAATGCCACCCAACCTGCCGTTGCCTCCGGGAATGTTCGGAAAGTGATAGTGCACGTGAGCAACTCGAACCCATTGAAACTGCAGGCAACGCTGGATGAAACAGAAAGCCTGCTGCAATCTTACAGGCAGTCGCACCACCTGATTCAAGTCGAAGTTATAGCCAACAAACACGGCGTGGATTTGCTGCGAGCAAACGTATCCAACTACAAGAAACGCATTACCCTATTACAGGAAAAATACCCCAACCTAAAGTTTATGGTGTGCGGTCAGACCTTAGGTAAGTTGCGCCAGAAGGGAGAAGCCGTAGCGCTTCTTCCGCATACGGGTGTTGCCACATCTGCAGCGGAACAAATCAACAAGCGCCTGAGCGAGGGTTGGGGCTATATCAGAATTTGAATAGCAAGCTGAATTGACTTATTAATTTTTATCCATCAATAAACAGCAGGTCACAATTCGAATCACGGCTTGTAAGATATCGTTGCTATAACAGTCCACAATTAAGTGAAAGTTGCAACAAATTGAGAAAAAACGCTTGTCAGATATGGATTAAGTTGAGTAAACTAGTTGGGTCGGTTATTTATTAACGTCGAGTATCTTCAAGAAATTGCAGTGAATGGCGAAAACTGGCGGTTGAAAGCAAGATCAAAATTTGCAACTTTAGAGAAATCCGTCTGCAAATTTGAAAATGTTTATTTTAATCTGTCAATAATAATCACAGAGTAGAAGGTTGATCAGAGCAGCAATTACATACTGTAGCATTTAAGTCTAATTTTTTTGAGGGGTTGTGAAATGGATCAATTACGTAGAACATTTTTGAAGAGTGCCGGAATTGCCGGATCCGTAGTAGTTGCGATCGGCGCAGGACTGCTTAAATCTGGTGAAGCATTGGCAGCAGCTTGGAACACAAGCGCTTTCGCTGCAAAAAACATTTCTGATGCCATGTCAGCTGCTGGTTTTACCGGCGCAGCAGATAGCAAAGACATATCAATCAAAGCTCCTGAAATTGCTGAAAATGGTGCAGTTGTGCCTGTTGAAATCACCTGCACTATTCCTGGAACAACCTCCATGGCAATTTTTGTAGAAAAAAATCCAACCCCTATGGTTGCTCAATTTGACTTCATGGCGGGCGCAGAATCATACATCTCTACCCGCATTAAAATGGGTCAGACATCATTGATACGCGTTGCAGTTAAAGCTGGCGGCAAGACATACAACGCCACCAAAGAAGTCAAAGTTACTATCGGTGGTTGCGGCGGTTAATCAAGCCTGAATTGTTTTTGTTTTGAATTTATTTAATGTTTTTTCGAGGAGTTTAAAATGTCTGAAATGAAAATGCGCGCGGCGCTTCAAGGCGACGTTGCTGAAGTAAAAGTGTTGATGAGCCACCCAATGGAACCCGGCACACGCAAGGATGCAAAGACAGACAAGTTGATCCCAGCTCACTTCATCAACCATGTTGAAGTTACTTTGAACGGCAAGCCTGTTATTGATGCACAATGGGGCGGTGCAGTTTCCAAAAACCCGTTCCTGGGCTTCAAGGTCAAAGGCGTTAAAGCCGGTGACAAGATTGGTGTGAATGCTGTTGACAATCAGAGCAACAAATTTGATGGTGAAGTTGCTGTAAGCTAAACCAGCAAAGGGCATCACTAAAAATTCAGAATTTCTGCAGATTTGATTTTTCTTGGCCGCATATGGACAACGAAGATCAGCTTCAGGGAATTTGAATTTTTAGAGATGTCCATTTTTTTAACTAGCTGTCATCGAAACAAAAGTCAACAATGACACATCCTTGATATTTACCACTATTTTTCAATTTTGAACAAGATGTTACTTTCAGTGGCATAGTTGCTTAATCATAGTGAAAAATTCAGATAGAGAAGTTATAATCAATCCTTTATAACAAGATCCCTTATCAACGATACATTTCAGTTATCTACAATTTTCGAGACATCCAAGTTTTATTAAGTGGCAATAAACCTCATGTTAATCTCAGACGCAAAAACACCTGTGCTCCAGATCATTGAGTAATACATTTAGTGCTTTCCAGACAAACTTGAACAACATTCCAAAGCATCAGAAAAAATAATTTATATATTTAC
>JBBQYH010000038.1:0-15616 GCA_038208855.1 Burkholderiales bacterium | reverse complement strand
CGGCGCGCTGACGCTGGGGATGATGGCACGCGTGTCGCTCGGGCATACCGGCCGCATGCTGGAACCCGCGCCGCTGATGACGCTGGCCTTCGTCGCGGTCAATCTTGCCGCACTGATCCGCGTTGCGCTGCCGCTGATTTTCCCCACGCTATACATGCAGGGTCTGGTCGCTGCCGGCCTGCTGTGGATGGCCGCGTTCGGCCTGTTCGCCGCCCTCTACACGCCCATCCTGCTGCGCCCGCGAATCGACGGCAAACCCGGTTGAAATGACCGTTCTGTCGGAGCGCGTACCCACCTTACGAAATTCCGATACGTATTTACACAGCCTCGACCGTAAGCAGTCTGTCAGCCTCGTCATCATGAAGGTCTGCTGCTCGGCCTTTTCAGTCTTTTAAAGAAACCCCTTGGATGATTAGGCGTGTCAGCTTTCGGCGATGCATCGCCGATGGCGAGAATGGTGTCTGACCAATTTGCTGTGCTGAACCGCCTGCTTGCCAGGAAGCACTGCATCATTAGTTTAGTTCTGTGAATCCGCCCATTGCGGTAACTCCAGCAGCACATAGCGCGGTTTACCGTCGCCTACTCGGGTTGTCATTACCTTGATGCGCGTTGCTTCGTATAGGTGTGCGTTTATCTCGTCGAGGTTGGTCACTGCCGGACTGACCTTGCCGACGATAACATCATCGCGCCCTTTTAATTTGAACTCGAAAGTGCGGCGTTTTTTGGGTAACACCCCTTCAAATTCGCCTTCCAGATGCTGCTCTTCCTCGCGCAGATTATCTTGGCTAAGCCGTTCAAGGCTTCTGCGCACTTGCCCCATATCAGAAAAGCGAAAGGATTGATTGCGAAACTGTAAGGCGCATACAGCATCGTTGTCGGCCAGTGTCTTTACGAATGCACGCACCTTGTCCAAGGCTCGCTGGTCTAGTTCGCTAACTGCGTCCGCCAATAACTCATCATCGGCGTTGATGGTTCCCTGTAGCAGGTTTTGTGTCCTCTCAAGGGCTAGTTCAAGCATGGATTGTTCCTCGAACGGCAACTTTCCTGTCCGGTGCTCTTCCAGTTCAAATCCAAATGATCCCAATGCCGTGTTGGTGATGAGCAGTTGGTTTTGATCCCGGTTCGGTATCGGCCCCTTCGCAAAAAGTGGGCCGGCAAGTGTTGCTGCGACAGCGGCGACAGCTTCGGTGAAACCGTTTACCGCTTTCATGCCGAAGTCGGCAAAGATGCCGTAACTGCCCACAACCGGGCGTCCGTTAAAGGTTAGCTGTGCTCTGGCGGGCTCACGCTCGTTGCTATTGGCTTCAGTAAGAAGGTGCTCGACCTCTTCCAACCGTGCCGTCAGGCTACCACGATCCAACACCTCTTCTTCGGGTGTCTCGGCGATCATCCGCTGTAAGGCATTGCGCTCACCAAACAGGTGAACCTGATCTTGCCGGTTCATGTTTGCACTCCCTGGTTGCCGAGGTTCAGCAAGGCTGCCTGGGCGGCAACATCTTCAATCGGTGATAAATCTACTTGCACATATCCCTTCCAAATCTGGTTCCGACGGTGAGACCACATGCTGTACCAGTAGGTGCCTTGTTTGATTAACCGCTCAGAAACCATTCCAAGGTGAACGGCATAGGCATCGACGTGATAATTTGCTTTCATCGTCTGTTGCGAAGCTCTACTATTTGGAAAAATATCAGGAGCCTGTGCTTGCAAGTCTAGCTGTGTTTTTCCGACCGGCAGCTTGTAAAAAGTCACCACGTCAATGTCGTTCGGCGGGCGCGCTTCCAGTATTTCCACGTGCTCCAAAAAACTGCCATCCAGCCATTGGAAACCCTGAACCAAGCCAGCCGTGTGCAGGGCGGCACGATACCGAAGAAAACCGCCCAGCACAGTGCGCCGCTCTGCACTTAGTCCGAAACGGAGTACAACATCTGTTAATGATACGGTGTAAGGCGAGCGATCTGCCAAGGTGGGCTGTAGACTATTGACCGGCGGTATGACACCTTGGGCATTCCAATTTGGTATGGCAACAGTTGTCATACCATCCGCCCAAAAAAGAATGCCGCCTCGACCACAACAAGATTTATTAGATGACGCATTAACCACTCCCTTGTCGTTGATTATAAAACTATCACTCTATTTACGCTATGGTTTAGCGAGTATTTTATATGCTGTTTTGCGAATCAGATTCAGTCCCATGAGCACACTCAATCAGACTCCCAGATTGCGGCCAGTCGCGAATGGCGGCTTTGGCCGAGTACTTGTCATTTAGCATTTTCACGTGACCGTCGCCTGCTGGGACTCTACAGTCATTGCCAACCGGCAGCAATTGGGAATCCTGATTTGATGTAACAGTCATGAATTGTCAAAAACCAACCATTAACATTCTGCCCAAACACGTTCTGATCAGATATGGATTGACCAATTTAATGTACTGCTAAATTAAGAGCAGGTCGCTGCGCGTGCGACTTTTACTGTCATTGGTATCAGCATTTCAATATGGCCGGTTTTTGCACCTGTTTAATACCCTGTTTCATGGCGGTCAATGAAGTACAATATTACAATCACCCCCGCTGTTGAGAGTGCCAGGTAAATTGGTCCGAACAGCCAGAATACCAGGGGTATGGCGAACATGAAGGTTCTGATACCAATGGAAATCAGGTAGCCGGACTGATTCAAGCGGTTGGCAACATGCTCCGGCGACAATACCTTATGTTCGATCTGGAATTCCTTCGGAATATTCAGCATGAACAATACATGGTTGGCCAGACGTATAGACAGTGCATAGGCAAAGAAAGCGACAAGAAAGTCCGCCAAAAGAAACATTACCTTGATGATCCACAGCCCGCTCGAATGTGAACCGACGATGTTGGCTGCATGCCAGCTTTGGGAAATTTTCTCAACCTGGCCAGATAGAGTAAGCGTTCCAATAATCAGCAACGCCGCGGTCGACACCATAAGAATCGGGTACATGATGTAGTTACGCAAGGTCTGTACCACTATAATTTCCTTCCCCGGACCCGACATCATGTGTTCTACCCAGATACGGCGTGACAGCTTGTTCACCACGTGTATTGAATACGAAGGATCGCGCTTCACGCGTTTATTATGCACGGCATAATAAACGATAAGCATGAATATGCTGCTAAGCATACAAGTAAGGTCGACGCCAAACTCAAGCATCCAGATGTGGATAGATTCCATAGTCATTTTTAATTTTCTCCGATTTTTGTGTGTAAGGCCAGGTTTTAGAAAAGTGAATGTCACATTGCCGTGTCTGGCAGCTGACTGTATTAATTTGCTAATGAAAATATTGACGTGCAGCGCTGTTTCCGGCATTCGAATTGAAAATGTTTACATCGTATTCCATTTTGTACAATAGCCATTGGGGGATATTTCATCATCTCCCGGTATCACCTTGCAGGTGCCCAAATTCCTGTCGGTCATGCCGGCAACAAATTCAAGGCAGGATCTGCAATCCATTTTGTCCTTAGGCAAGTCCTGATATTTTAGCTGGGCACGCACGGTTGGGTTGGTTTTTGCACTTGATGCTGCGGAGTAGGTGAGTACGGGTATCACAAGCAAAGCCATACTTGCTTTGTTCAGGAAATTCCTTCGTGTCATGTTTGTGCTCATGTTTTTTCCTTGGGTTGAATAAGGTATTGCATGCTGTGACTGCAAGATTACGTAATAACGGTAAAGCTGCATCCTTCCGCATCACAGCGTAGAGCATTGCCTGTTTTGTGCCAGTCGCCCAGTACCCAGCGCTCACAGGATTTTCCATCAACCTGGTGCAGATGATGTTTTTGTCTGTGGGTATGGCCGTGTATCAAGACAGGATATTGATGGCTGCGAAACAACTCGCCAACGGCCAAAAGATTGACATCCATGATGTCCACAGCCTTGGTTTGTTTTTGCGCCGCGCTCATTTTTCGCATGTGCTCTATCTGTGCCTTGCGCTGCGAAAGCGGCTGGGCAAGAAAATTGTTGCGCCAGTCGCTGTCACGCACCTGTTTGCGAAACGCCTGATACGCTATGTCATCTGTACATAACGCATCACCGTGCGTGAGCAGGGTGGGAGTACCGTAAAGATCAATCATCGCTGGATCAGGCAAAATAGTTGCGTGGCATGCCTCGGCAAAAACCTGGTCCAGCAGAAAATCACGGTTGCCATGCAGGATAAACACCGGCGTACCCGCACGGCTAATCAAGCTGATCGCGTGGATGATGTTCTGGTGAAACGCGGTATCTCTGTCGTCATCTCCCGCCCAGTATTCAAACAGATCGCCCAATATATAAAGTGCTTCGGCCTTGGGGGCTGTAATACGGCAGAAATTCAGGAATAGCTGGGTGATATGCGCTTCATCTTCGCTCAGGTGCAGATCGGAGATGAATAGGGTGTGCGGCATCATTCAGTATATTTTATCGGTCTTTGTAGGCGCAAGCCGCAATTTCCGCATCAGACTTAAGATCAAGGCAGTATCTGTAGTCTTTTTGTGTATTTCTGGCGTGCTGTTGCAGAGTTTTGACCGAGTGTTGGGCTGGTGCTGCTGCTTGTGCCGTTGATATATCGTGCGGAACCATCTTGGCAGTCGCCGATTTCTCAGGCGCAGCTTTCTCTGGAATGTTTGCAACTGGTGGCGTTTTAGCGGTTACGGGTTTTTCAGGCAAGGTTGCAGCAGGTAAGTTTTTTGCAGGTACAACCTTTTCTGCAACCGTTGCGGGAGGAGCAGTTTTAGCCGGTACAATTTGCTCAGTTACCGTTGCTGCAGGAGCAGGTTTAGCAGATACAGCTTTGGCTGGCGCCATTTCGACGGGAGTTTTTTTGGCAGCTACCGATGCGGAGGGTACTTTTTCGGCAGGCACCATCTCAGCTGGCACAAACTCTTCATTTGCTGTCGAGCCAGGCTGATTATCGGCTGCCAGTATTATTTCCGGGCATCCCAGTATCAGCAGAGATATGGCAGTCAAGAGGATGTTTTTTAGCATGGTCTTCTCCCATTAATGCAGCGCACCAGGCGCCGTTATTGAGTTACTGGACTATTTCGGCTTTGGTGATAATGACGTCCTCTTTGGGTACGTCACTAAAACCACCGCTATTGCCGGTTTTGACTTTGCCGATCTTGTCGACCACGTCCATGCCTTCAACTACCTTGCCGAACACGCAGTAGCCATAGCCCTGCGCATTGGGTGCAGTGTAGTTGAGGAAACCGTTATCCTTGGTGTTGATGAAGAATTGTGCAGTGGCAGATTGCGGGTCGCCCGTGCGTGCCATGGCGATGGTGTATTTGTCGTTTTGCAGGCCGTTGGCCGCCTCGTTCTTGATCGGTGCATTGGTCGGTTTTTGCTTCATACCAGGTTCAAAGCCACCGCCCTGTATCATGAAGCTGTCGATTACGCGATGGAAGATGGTGTTGTTGTAATGGCCGCTGGTTACATATTCTTCAAAGTTTTTTACGGAAACAGGCGCTTTTTCAGCATCCAGTTGCAGGGTGATAACGCCGTGGTTGGTATGCAGTTTGATCATGTGAGTTATTCCTTTTTTTGCGGTGGTTTTGGTGTCGGCATGCACAGGCATAATGCTCATGCTGAAGAGTAGTAAAGCGAAAACGGGTGATAATAATTTAAGCATCATGCAGCTCCTTCGTAAACAATTTGCCATTGGTTGTCGCGTTTTATCCAGTACTGGCGTTTTTTCATGCTGTTGACCAGGTTGTTGCTGGAATAATCCTGTTCGAAGTTGACCACCACAAGATTGGGCTGGTTGGGATAGGGGAATATGCTGAGGTCGGAAATGCCGACCTTGATCCAGGATTTGCCGGCGTTCACCAGGCGCTTTTGCGCAGACCAATTATCCAGCTTGAAACTTCCTGTCGCGAAATCTTTGGCATAGTGTTTCAGATATGCGTCGGTATTGATGCTGGCCCAGTCGCTGCGCCAGGCTTCAATCGCCTTGAGCAGGGCCTCATGATCGGCTTCGTCGGCACTGCTGTTCACTTCCATCTTGTTGGTGATGATGACGGGTGTTGTGCCCACCTGTAGCGTTTTTCCAATTTGGCTGAGGTCGTCATTGGACAGCACAACGCAGCCGTTACTGGCTAGCGGCGGGCGACTATACGTGTCGCTGGGAGTGCCGTGCAGCCAGATGCCATGACCGTTGCGCCCCTCGCGTATGTCCCACTCATTGGGGTAGCTGATCGGATAGGCATCCGAGCCGTAAAAATCGGTGATCTGGTTTTTGCTTAAATGGGCGTTGACGAAATAAACCCCCAGCGGGGTTTTCTGGTCGCCTTCGGACAGCTTGTCCGAACCTTTCTTGCCCACGCTGATGTAGAAATTTTCCACATAGCGCGGCTCGCCATTGTGATTTTCATACAAGTAAAGTGTGGATTTGCTGGTGTCCACCACTATTGCATAGTGTTGTTCCGGATTGAGCTGCCAGATATAGCGCGGTGTGCCGGTTACAGGTTGATCCTGCACGCGTTGCAGGCGGGCACGGGCTTCGTCACGCAGATCCTTCACCATGTCGCTGGGTGCATCCGGGTCGTTGCCGAAGCCTTTGAGGGGTTTCACCCGAGCCATCAGCAAATCGCCTTTCAACATCTGTGCAAGCTTGAAATTGGGATTGGCCTTGAGTAGGGTGTCGACCTCATCCAGGGCCGCATCCAGCTTGTTGCTGCCAAAGGAGTTAAGGCTCTTTACCAGCAGCTCCTCCATGGCGCGCGAATTTATCTCGGCGGAATGCGCCGGGAGGGAAAGTGAGGCCAGCAATAGTAAATATTTGTGGTTCATTGTGTTATTGGTTATACACCTGTTTGTTCAGACTGAATTTTCCAGATATCGTTCTCCCTGGTCAGCTTCAAGGTCTTGCGCGTTACGGATTTTAACTTGCCAGAGTGATATGACTGTACAAAACTGACGCTGGCATGCGTTCCATCAAGCATTTTTAGTTTGGGGTTGATGATGGTGACTACGATAGGCTGCGGCTTATCTATCCGTTCACGCCGCTCCTGTTCCCAAACTTTGCGCGCGACATTGTGTGGTGTGCTGAAATCCTTTGCATACATAGAGAGGTATTTGTTTGCCTTTCTGGAAGACCAGGCTTGCGCCCAACTGTGAACTGTCTTCAGAATTTCCTCTTGGCTATTCGGCGCAGTTACGCTGGGCTTAGCTGCTTTGGGTGATTCTTTTACTGTTTCTTTTACAACAATTGGTGTGCTGGTTATAGCAGGGGTTGGCGCAACCGTACCAGTAATCGACGCTTCAGCAGGTGTTTTCACTGCCTGGGAAACAGGGGGTTCCGTATTGCTCTTGGGTGCAGCTGTCGCTGCTGAAAGGCTCGCAATCTGGTTTTTTGCAGTGCTCTGCCTGTTTGCAACATAGTGTATTTCATTGAGCAGGGTCAGCTTTGGTTTTGTTTCTGCTTTATTTGGATTAAGCTGCAATGCGCGTCCATAGGCCTGGCTGGCCATTTGCGCATAAATATCGCCCAGATTTTCATGCGCAGTAGCGTAACTGGGATGCGTCTGCAAAGCGGCTTCCAATGCTGTCTTCGCTTTTTCATAATCGCCCTGGCCTGCATAAATGACGGCCAGATTGTTGTAGGGTTCCGGCAGTTCCGGATAGTCTACGGTGAGTGCGGTAAAAATACGCGTGGCTTCCGCGGTTTTCCCCTGGTCACTGAGGATTACACCTTTGAGAAAACGCGATTGTGCGTCCTTGGGGTGGCTCACCAATAGGGTATCTATTTTGACAAGCGCCTGTGCAGCTTGTCCATGTTTGAACAGCTTGTTGGCTTCCTGAAAATCGTCTGCTGCTGAACCCAGGCTGAAACACAATAACAGCGCGCATAGCGCAGCTCGTTGCTTAAAACCGTTGAATCTGATCATATAAATAAATCTGCCAAATATGTTGGTGACATGATAGTCATCTGAAGGGCTTGAATTCTACCAAAAAAGCAGGCGTCTTACAGAGCTTTAACGCGGCAGGCAAGCATTGAGGCTGTGATTTCGGTTAAAATTCGAATCTTTATTTGCCATATATTCCACAAT
The DNA here is from genome assembly GCA_038208855.1 of Burkholderiales bacterium. Lineage (GTDB taxonomy): Bacteria > Pseudomonadota > Gammaproteobacteria > Burkholderiales > Gallionellaceae > 39-52-133. The sequence continues at coordinate 7,571 of JBBQYH010000038.1, read as the reverse complement.
GAGCAGCAATACCAACCCGCCAGCCTCCAATTTCATCCGCAGTGTGATCGAATCCGATCTGGTCAGTGGCAAGCACAAGAGTATCGTCACCCGCTTCCCGCCAGAGCCCAACGGCTATTTGCATGTGGGGCACGCCAAGTCCATCTGCCTGAATTTCGGCCTGGCGCAGGACTTCAACGGCGTGTGTAATTTGCGCTTTGACGATACCAATCCGGAAAAGGAAAGTGAAGAATACGCGCAGGCCATCCAGGAGGATGTGCGCTGGCTGGGTTTTCAATGGCAGGGCGAAGTACGCTGGGCCTCCGATTATTTCGAGCAACTGTATGAATACGCGGTTGAATTGATCAAGCAGGGTAAGGCCTATGTGGAAGATTTGAGCGCGGAGGAAATGCGCGTTTATCGCGGTACACTGACCCAGCCCGGCAAAAACAGCCCGTTCCGTGACCGTACCGCAGCAGAAAACCTGGATCTTTTTGCGCGCATGCGTGCGGGCGAGTTTGCCGATGGTGCCAAGGTACTGCGTGTCAAAATCGACATGGCTTCACCAAATATCAATTTGCGCGATCCGGCGATCTATCGCATACGCCGCGCGCACCACATACGCACCGGCGATAAATGGTGCATTTACCCGATGTATGACTACACCCATTGCATATCTGATGCACTGGAGGGGATTACGCATTCCTTGTGTACCCTCGAGTTTGAGGATCACCGTCCTTTGTATGACTGGGTGCTGGATCAGTTGCCCGTGCCTGCGCATCCGCAGCAGATCGAGTTTTCGCGTCTTGAATTGCATTACACCATCACCAGCAAGCGCAAGTTGCTGCAACTGGTCAACGACAAGCGCGTGAGCGGCTGGGATGACCCGCGCATGCCCACCATCAGCGGTATGCGCAGGCGCGGTTACACGGCGGAAGGCATACGCGAATTCGCCAAGCGCATTGGTATTTCCAAAAGTGAAAACATCGTCGATATGGCGGTGATGGAAGGTGCCATACGCGAGAATATGGAAGTGAGCGTGCCGCGCGTGATGGCGGTGATCAATCCGCTCAAGGTGGTCATCAGCAATTTTGACGGTGCACAATCGCGCGAGGCCGGCTTTCATCCCAATCATCCGCAGTTTGGCAGCAGATTGGTCAATATAGACAAAGAAATCTGGATAGAGGCGGATGACTTTGCCGAAGTGCCGCCGCCGGGCTGGCAGCGGCTTACTGTAGGAGGCGAGGTCAGGCTGCGCTACAGCTATGTAATGCGTTGTGACGAGGTGGTGAAGGATGCGGCCGGCAAGGTCATCGAGCTGCGTTGCAGCATAGATCACAATACACTGGGCAAAAGCCCTGAGGGGCGCAAGGTAAAAGGGGTCATACACTTTGTTTCGTGCGCCCATGCACTGGCTGCGGAAATACGCCTGTATGACAGACTGTTTACCGTGGCTGAGCCGGATGCGGACAAGGATGCAGATTTCAGTGTCTATTTAAATCCGCATTCGCTCACTGTAGTGCAGGGCTGGATAGAGCCAGCGGTAAAAAATGTTGCCGCGGAAACGCGCTACCAGTTTGAACGCCTGGGATATTTTTGCAGCGACAGATACGATCATCAAGCGGGGAAAAAAATTGTGTTCAACCGCACCGTGACGCTTAAGGATTCGTGGTCTAAAACTTAGGGAGGCACTGAATAATTCGTCATCCCCGCGAAGGCGGGGATCCAGCTTGTTGACTTAACTGGGTTCCGGCCTGACCTTAGGTCAGCTTGTCCTGAGTTTAACGAAGGGCGGGAACGACTAGTAGGGTAAGCAGGCAATCCGCAAAGCGGATGCTCGCAAAACAGAATCAGTCAGTGCCTCTTTATGCTTGCACTGAAGCAAGACCGTTTAAAAGTTGATGTATTGTGTTTGATGGCCGTAAGGCTTGCGGTCTGGCTAGTCAGGTAAAGTTGGTTTAACTATGTTTATGATAGGAGATGCAATGATTTCAGCAGACGAAAAGATGGAATCGTTGAAAAAGCTGACCATGGTGGTGTATGCCCTGTATGCATTTTCGTATTTTGCCGGTGTCACCGCGCTTATTGGCATCGTCATCAACTATATAAAAAAGGAAGAGGTGGCGGGTACTTGGCTGGAAAGCCATTTCCGCTGGCAGATACGCACCTTCTGGTTTGGCTTGCTGTGGGCGGTTATCGGCATCGTCACCATGTTCATACTGGTAGGGTTTGTAATACTTTTCATTAACTGCATCTGGATCGTTTATCGCGTGATCAAAGGCTGGCTTTATTTTAATGATAACAAGCCTATGCCCGTATAAATATTATTAAATATAATCAACATGTTAAAAATTTACAATACACTCGCCCGCGACAAGCAGGATTTCATACCGATAGATCCGCACAAAGTGCGCATGTATGTGTGCGGCATGACGGTTTACGACTATTGCCATGCCGGGCATGCACGGGTGATGGTGGTGTTCGACACAGTGTATCGCTGGCTGAAAGCCTCGGGCTATGAAGTCAATTTTGTGCGCAACATTACCGATATCGACGATAAAATTATTAAACGCGCCGCCGAAAACGGCGAGTCCATCCACCAGTTGACGCAACGCTTTATCGATGCCATGCATGAGGACGAACGTGCCCTCGGCGTGTTGCCACCCGACCATGAGCCGCGCGCCACCGAGTTTGTACCGCAGATGGTGGAGATGATTGCGCAACTGGAAAAAAATGGCATTGCCTACCGCGCCGACGACGGTGATGTGAATTATGCGGTACGCAAGTTTGCAGACTATGGCCAATTGTCCGGCAAGTCGCTGGAGGATCTGCGTGCCGGCGAACGTGTGGATGTCGCGGATGGCAAAAATGATCCGCTGGATTTTGTGTTGTGGAAACATGCCAAGGACAGCGAACCCGCCGAAGCGAAATGGGACTCTCCGTGGGGCAGTGGGCGTCCGGGCTGGCATATCGAATGTTCGGCGATGAGTTCGGAATTGCTGGGCAAACATTTCGATATACACGGTGGCGGGGCCGATTTGCAGTTTCCGCACCACGAGAACGAAATCGCCCAATCCGAAGGCGCTCACCAGTGCAAGTTTGTGAATTACTGGATGCACAACGGCTTTGTGCGCGTGGACAATGAAAAAATGTCCAAGTCGCTGGGCAATTTTTTTACCATCCGCGAAGTACTGCAGAAATTCGATGCCGAAGTATTTCGTTTTTTCATCCTGCGTGCGCACTATCGCAGCCCGCTGAATTATTCTGATGTGCATATAGACGATGCAAAAAGTGCGCTGACACGCTTGTATACGGCGCTTAAAACAGTGCCGGTAAAAAATACTGAAGTAAACTGGGAAGAGGCACATGCGCAACGCTTCAAGGCGGCCATGGATGATGACTTCAATACGCCCGAAGCGATGGCAGTATTGTTTGATCTGGCCAATGAAGTGAACAAAAGCGCTTCACCTGCGCTTGCAGCACAACTCAAGGCGCTGGGCAGAGTGTTGGGCATATTGCAGCGTGATGCGATAGAGTTTTTGCAGGGTGATGCGGCTGGCGGCATTGACGATGCACAAATCGAGGCACAAATCGCCGCTCGCAGCACAGCCAAGCAGGCCAAGAATTATGCAGACGCTGATCACATCCGCAAGGAGCTGCTGGCCGCGGGCATCGTGCTGGAAGATGCTGCTAACGGCACAACATGGCGACGCGCCTAGTTTTTAGTGCGCAACGCTGTATTAAACTTTATACAGCAAGAGTTCCGCTTGTACTTTGTTTGTTTCCGTGGCGATGTGTCCCCAGCCAACCAGTGCAGCCGGATAATTTTGCCATCTTGGATCGGGCTTGAACTGTGCCGCCCAATCCGCTACTTCTGCGGCAGGCATTGGGCGGGCAATGCCGTAGCCCTGTGCAACCGTGCAGCCCAGCTTTAACAGCAACGCGCCATGCGCCGCAGTCTCCATGCCTTCGGCTACCACTTCGCGCTTGAACACCCTGGCCATCTGCAGTATGCCATCTACCAGCGCACAGTCTTCCTCGTCATCCAGCATGTCCCTGACAAACAGCTGGTCGATTTTCAAAGTGTTTACCGGCAGGTGGCGCAGATAGGCCAGGGATGAATAGCCGCTGCCAAAATCATCCAAAGATACGCTGATGCCCATTTTCTGGCAGGTCAGGATGATGTTGCGCACATGCTCCAAATCTGCCAGTGCTGAGGATTCAAGTATTTCAAGTTCCAGCATACTGGCAGGCGCACCGGGATGTTGCGCCAGGATAGTCTGCAGATTGTTGATGAAGTCATGTTGCTTTAATTGTCGTGCAGCGATATTGACGCTGATTACCCAATCATGTCCGGCTGCATGCCACTCTGCTATCTGCGACAACGCTTCATGCAAAACCAGATTACCTATGTCAACAATTAAATTGGAGTCTTCAGCCAGATGCAGAAAATCCAGAGGTTCCAGTAATCCCTGTTCGGGATGTTGCCAGCGTATCAGGCCTTCCATGCCCATGACTTTGCTGGTTTTCAGATTGATTTTTGGCTGGTAGTGCAGCAGCAGTTCTTTATTGCTGACAGCCTGTTCCAGACGGGATAGCAGCTGGTGATGTTCCTGCACCTGCAGATCCATGCTGGCGTCAAACAGATGGAAACGATTGCGGCCTTTTTGCTTTGCCTGATACATGGCCTGATCGGCATGGCGCAACAGAGTGTCGGTATCACTGGAATCAAACGGGAACACAGTCATGCCTATGCTGGCAGAAATTTTCAGGGTTTGCTGGGCAATCTGATACGGACGTGCCATCTCTTCGAGTACACGGGTAATCAGAATGTCCACTTCATCCATGGTATTTACTTCGTTCAGCAGCAATACAAACTCGTCCCCGCCCAGCCGTGAAACGGTGTCATTGCTCCTGACAACATTGATCAAACGCCGGGCAACTTCTATCAGCAGCTTGTCGCCGAGTTCATGGCCATGCAGGTCATTCACCGCCTTGAAACCATCCAGGTCCATAAAGCACACCAGCAACAGATGTTGCTGGCGACTGGCATGCGCAATTGCCTGACTGATGCGGTCCGACAGCAGTGTGCGATTAGGCAGATGGGTGAGGGTGTCATGTCCGGCCTGCCAGGAAATCTGCTCCATCAACTGGAATTTTTCGGAAATATTATGGAACACCAGCACAGATCCGAGCACGTATCCTTCTGCGTTACATATTGGTGAGGCGGTATATTCAATCGCATGCTCCTTGTTGGCACGTGAAATTAGCAAGGAGTGATTGTTGGGTTCATCGATGACGGTTTTATTGTCGCGCACCGCCAGGAATGCGGGATTGATAAGCGGCTTGCGTGTCATTTGGTTGACCAGATGCAGTACTTCATTCAGCGGTTTTCCCTCTGCTTCATCCTGGCTCCAGCCGGTCAATGATTCAGCAATCCTGTTAAGGAAAAGAATTGTGCCATCATAGTTGGTAGTTACTATTGCATCACCGATGGAGCTGAGCGTAATTTGCGCCAGTTCCATTTCTATTTCTCCGCGGTTTTGTAGGGTCTGCAGTTTCTCATGCGGAGACTTTACGCTGGCCGAGTAAACTGCCTTGTAGAGGAAATAAAATGCCAAAATCTTGTAGCAATGGCCAAGCAGAGTAAAAATATCGGACGGGTTGGAGTAAACAACAAAGCTCAGTTCACTAAGCACCATGATGGCTGCCGCCTTGAACAGATTGCGTGAATAGTCGTTGTCAGTATGGCGATTGCCGATAAAAAGCAGTATTAATATCGTGGCTGCAATCAGCATCAATGTAATTGCATATTCTGCAATGATTTTGAAAGTGGTAAAGCCCGTACCCGATAGATATGTTTTTGGCAGTGACTGGGGGTGAAGCAGGATAAGCCAGTAAGCTACAACTGCATAGGCGACAAAGAATAAAAACACAAGATTCCGGGAATACGAAAATGTCAGTGTTTTCCATTTGAGCGCAATGGCAAGCAGCAAGGACAGGGCGGAAATAAAGCGTGCGGCCAACCAGAATGCGATGGCCTTGGAGGGGCCGGCTGGTGTAACAAATAAGGGCATGCCGGGACAAGACATGCTGTGTCCAAAATCCAGCAAGGCTACAGCCAGAAAGGCGCAGGATATCAACATAATATTCAGGGAGCGTGCTCCTATGTTGCTTTGGCAACCCGTAACAAATATCAGCGCGGCGAATGCGACACTCAGTGTTTCCAGTATGTTATGCAGCGTCAGGAAAGCCGCAATTTTCTCGAAAGAGTGGAAATAGGGTGCAAGCCAGACAAACAGAAACAAGGCACTCAACAACCATAGCAGCCAGATGGTGGGTTGCCATGAAGTCTGATCGGAGATTGAGGGAGTGTTGTCGGGAAATATCATGGGCATAAAACAACGGGCTTATGGTAATTTCCCGGCGGTTACCATGCGGTTAATCAGAACGTTGGGCGATACCCAGATAACTATATCGTCAAATTCATTTGGGCTGGATGTGGGTGTGTGACTAACAAAAGTTCTATTGCCATCCAGATTGGCAGCCTCATCTGTACTGATTCCTCCATGCCCACTATTGCTACCAGTAGAAAAAATTACGATAGGCACACCGGGGAGTGAAGTGAGTGAATTGCCGCCACAACTTGTAGGAGTGATGGCGCTCGCAGAAAAACAGACTAGCAAATCTGATGGTATATTCGATATACCGGCCGTACTCATGCCATTATTCTTGGTAAGATTTTGTGTGGTTTGTGTAACTGCATAATGTATTCGGTATCCCCAGGCATCAACAGCAAAGCCTTTTAATCCATTGCTATCTACTCCGTTGGAAATTCCCAAGGTAGCAGCTGGAACAAACCCATCGAAATTATTTGAGCATTTTCCGGTGCTAGCATCATCACCTGGACTGGCGAAACTTTCATCACCATTACTGGTAGAAGATGCCGGACATGGCAGTCGACCATTGATGATGGCAAAGCCAATTAATGCTTGCTGAATGTCATCAAGTTGTTTAAGCGTTTCAGCGGTTCGCTTCTGTTCATATTGGCTACTAATCGTAGGAAGTAATCCGCCTAGTAATAAGGTAACAATAAACAACACAATGGCTAGCTCGATTAGGGAAAAGCCTTGTGATTTGCATTTGATTTGAGTGAGTGTTTTCATGTTTACTCAGGGCAAACTATATAGCAAATCATTTGAAGCGCCGCCCGGCATCACATAGACATTATTCAAATCCTGGTTTTCGCTATCCTCAAAATAATTGGACAAATTGCTGGTTGTAATTTTAATGCGTGTAATGTTTCCCAAAGGGGTGTCTGGCATGATGAACAGAGCATTGGCTGTGTTGGTTAGTGTAGTCCCATCAGTATCCAGCAATGTCAGAAACGTAGATGTGCAAGCTGTGCTTCCTGAGCCACCACCACCATTCCAGCTGTTGCCGCCTTTTTTACCTTTTTTCCATGAGCCGCCACCACTCCAGCCACCACCGCCACTTCCAGTCAGGCTGTTGGTACCGGCAGTGTAATAAATAACGTCGGACCAATTATTAGCTTTAAACCATGTCATGCCGGTAAGTACAGAAGACATGGT